>JBEKAR010000101.1:0-6150 GCA_050015815.1 Methanomassiliicoccales archaeon
AAGGGATGAGAGGGGCCACTACGATTCGTACTCCGCCCCGTTCCGCCAGAACCTGACGGTACTGGACGCGCTGAACTACGTCAAGGAGGAGGTCGACCCGACGCTCTCATTCCGTCAGGCCTGCAGGGCGGCGATCTGCGGCTCCTGCGCCATGAGGATGAACAAGCGCTCCGGACTGGCCTGCCGCACCCGGATCACCGACGAGCTGATGTCGGATGTGATCGTCCTCGACCCGCTCTCGCACTTCAAAGTGATTCGGGATCTGGTCGTCGACCTGGAGCCTTTCTACGAGCGCATGAATCAGGTCGAGCCGTGGGTCATCAGGGACAACGCCGTCGCTGTGACGGAGGAGGGCATGAAGGTCGACCCCGAGGCGCTGATGGTGTCGAAGGAGATGCGCGATTGCATCACGTGCGGCGCGTGCTACTCCGACTGCAACGTGCTCGACGTCGAATCGACGTTCCTCGGGCCCCAGGCGATCGTGAGCGCTCTCCGCTGGGCGAAGGATCCGCGCGACGTGAACAGAGTGGCGAGGGCCGATCTGGCGATCGAGCTCGGATTGTACAAGTGCCCGGTCGACCAGGAGTGCGAGTTCGCCTGCCCGAAGGACATACGCATCAGGAGGGAGGCGATCGAGCGGCTGAGGGAGATCGCCGTCGAAGGTGGACATGCTCCTCTGCCGGAACACAAGCGCCTGATCAACTCCGTGCTGACGACGGGGGGCGTGGTCTGCGTCACCTCTAAGCCGGCGACGGAGATGTTCCCGGAGTACATCAAGGATTTCGAGGGAGAGCCGCAGGCGACGATAGTGCTGTTCCTGGGATGCATCATCAACCGGCGCAAGCAGAGCGTGGCGAAGGCGATCATCAACATCCTGCAGATGAACCGCGTGGCGGTGTACCTGCCGAGGAAGGCGATGTGCTGCGGCTCGCCGTTCATGCGCGTGGGGCAAAGGTCTTCCATCAAGCCGTTCGTGGAGAACAACTTCAGGATCTTCAACGACTACGCTGCGAAAGGGGTGACGGACGTGCTGACGTCGTGCTCGGGATGCAACTCCACGTTCCGGCACGACTTCCCGGTGCTGGCGAAGGAGTTCGGCATCCCGATGGACTTCAAGGTGTACGACGTCGGCGAGTACATGGTCGACAAGATCGAGCTGAACACTAGGGACTTGAACGAAACGAAGATCAAGGGGATGTACCACTACCCTTGCCACATCCGGGCGAGCGGATTGGCGGAGAAGATCTACATCGACCTGATGCACCGGATTCCTGGGGTGGAATTGGCGAAGGTGCCGCGCTCGGGGTACTGCTGCGGCGGCGGTGGGGGAGTGAGGGCGGCGTTCCCGTCGCTGAGCGACAAGCTAGCGCTGCGGAGGATAGAGATAGCCCAGGAGTCCGGCGTGGACACGCTGATCACGAACTGCCCGTTCTGCGTGATGTCGTTCGAGCGCGTGCTGGAGCAGAAGGAGAAGGCGGGAGAGAGGATCGACTTCCGCATCGTAGACTTCTACGAGATGTTCAGCGAGGCGTACGGGAAGAGCACGATTTGCGATATCTAATACTCGAAGACAAAGATTGGTCTAGCAAGAGAACCGAATTGCGGTTCCGTCGGCCTTTGACCGGCAGACCGGTGGCAGAGACAATTGAAACCATCCCCATAGCTTGGTGAACTGGTTGAATAGAGCGTCTACTAGGAGAGGATCATCCGGGTTGTCTCTGAGGAAGTTGGTGCATTCCACATCGAGGGTTTCGAGATCTGAGCCGAGGCTGGTTGGGATAGGCCAGATGACGTCTGCTGTCGATGACGGAGATCCCCTTTTGAAAGGCGGTTCGTCGGCGTTGTTTGGATCCACAAACCTTCGGATGTTATCGATGGTGAACGCATCCAAGAGGCTCGACAAAGCATCTGGAAGTGTCACCAACTCCTTCAAGCGAACGCCCCCGCTACATGCCATCTGAGGTTCCTTCCCAGATTGAAAGCTACTCTGCACCTCCTTGGATGAGCCTGTGGCAAAGCCGACGTATGGCTCCTCCTTCCCGGTTCGTTCATCGCCATTCTTGTCCGAACTCACAGATCCAGCCTCGTCTCATCGAATGTCGCAAATGACAGAATCCTTGGAGTTGAAGCAGTTATCCTTCGGTATTCGATTTTCGAGAAGAGCTTCAGACCAACGCGAAACGGGCAAATACCAAGGCCAATTCCGTCTTCTCGTGGATCAACTGGACTCGATCCTCTGACGGGTTGCTTTTAGTTCCTACGACTGAATCCGAGTCCCTGTCGTTCTTTCCTCCTCGCATTGCGCTAGTTAATGCCCGGCTCGCGGTCATCGAGTTGATTGAATTCGGATGCTTTAGCGATCAGGACATTCGCCTGAAATAGCGATTCAATTCTCTCGTTTCTCAATCGAGCTAGTCTAGGATTCACTCCGTCGGCTTCCCGTCATAGTGCTCCTCTTTCGCCAGCGCTTCCTTCTTCGTGTGACGCACGACCTTGTCCTGGTGCTCCGGCGGCGAGTAGATCGTGTACAGCTTCAGGTCGCGCTTCTTCGCGTTGTTGATGACGTTGTGCTTCGCCCCGGATGGCACTATGGCCGCGTCCCCGGCCTTCACCTCGTGCTCGACGCCGTCGATCACGACCAACCCATGCCCTTCTTCGAAGCGGAAGAACTGATCGACGTCGTCGTGCGTCTCCGAGCCGATCTCCTCTCCAGGCTTCAGGCTCATCAGCACCAGCTGACTGTACTTCCCGGTGTACAGCACGCGCCGGAAGTCCGTGTTCTTCGTCGTCTCTTTCTCTATCTTGCCAACGTAACCTTTCTTCGCCATCGTCTCGTCCCTCAGGAAAGCATGAATGCTCAGGGGATAAGAATGTCGCTAAGGTACGCCGCCCCCTCTTTGAACGGAGCGCATTCATGCTCCAGAGCGCATTGGAATCCGATGCTCGGCCTCCAAGAGCTCCTGCTGGCTTGAGCGTTTTGCCCGCACCTGGACCCGGCGAATCGGATTTCTAATATACTGGCAAATGGCTCGTCGCAACAATGGACCCGCTGCTGCTCGCGGTAGTCGCTATCATCGTCGTCGTCCTCGCGATGATCTTCGCCTACACCAACGGCTACAATGACACGGCGGCATCGGTCGGCACGCTTGTCGCGAGCGGAGCGGCCACGCCGGCGAGCGCGGTCATCTACGCCTCGATCACCGGCCTCCTGGGCACGTTGCTCGGCGGCTCGGCCGTCGTCGCGACGATAACAAGCCTTGTGAGCGCTACCGGCGAGACGCTCGTCGTCGTTCTCCTCGCCGGCGTCGCCTCGGCGATTATCTGGAACATGGCGAGCTCGAGGGCCGGTCTTCCCTCCTCGTCCACGTTCGCCTTCGTCGGCGGCCTCATCGGGGCGGGCATCGCGGCGGGAGGCGTGGGCTCGGTGCTCTGGGGCGTCAATGAGCTCTTCTCCTCCAGCCCCCACTTCGTCGGCGTCACGAAGGTCTTCGTCTTCCTCGTCGTTTCCGTCGCGATCGGCTTCGCGGGCGGATTCCTGGCGATGAAGGTATCCCGCGTCGCGCTGCGCAACGCGAACAAGTCGATCAACAAGAGCATCAAGCGATTGCAGTGGGTCACGTCCGGCCTGCTCTCCTTCGCCCACGGGGCGAACGATCCGCAGAAACAGATGACCATCATCGCGATGGCGGTGTTCGGCGCCGGATACGTCGCGACTATCGATGCCTCGCTCTGGATGAGGGTGCTATGCGCCATCGCCCTCGCGGTCGGCACGCTCGGAGACGGCTGGAAGATCATGAGGACGATGGGGCGGGGCATCTACAAGATCCGGCCGATCCATTCGCTCGACGCTCAAGCGTCCTCGGCCTTCTCGATCATCGTCTCGACCCTCGCCGGCGCGCCCATCTCCTCAACCGAGGTCGTCACCTCGAGCGTCATCGGCGTCGGCGTGGCGGAGAACGCGAGGATGGTGCAGTGGCGCGTCGGTCGGCAGATGCTCGCCTCTTGGCTCATCGCGATACCGGTCACGATGATCATCGCCGGCGCGGCGTTCATAGTCTTGAAGCTCCTTCTCTTGGGAGGGTGAGGAATGGCGAAGAGCAAGCTGAAGGGCCAGAAGAAGACGCTGTGGGAGCGCATCTTCCCGGTGAAGTACGACTTCGAGGGCATGCTCCACGACCAGGCGGTCGAGACGGCGAAGGGGACCGAGGAGCTGTGCCGCTGGCTCGAGGATGGCGCGAAGGAGGAACCAACTCTTCTGGTGCAGATCGAGAAGCGCGCCGACGACATCCGCCATGTGATGGAATACCGGCTGCAGGAGGCGTTCTCCACGCCGTTCGACCGCCAGGACATATACTCCATCTCCCGTCAGATGGACCAGATCCTCAATTTCTCCCTCTCCACCGCCATCGAGATGCGCGCCTTCAAGGTCGAGCCGGCGAAGAGCATGGTCCAAATGGCCGAGGCGCTCGACGCCGGGGCGAAGCTCCTCATCGAGGGCGTGGGGATGATCCGCGACCGGAGCGACAAGGCCTCGGCCCTGATCCGGCAGGTGAGAGCGCAGGTGCACGTCATCGAGGACAACTATATCCAGGCGATGGCGGTCCTTTTCGACGAAGGGGACGCGATCCAGGCGATGCGGAACCGCGAGATCTACCATCACTTGCGAGATGCCGGAAGGAACATGAACGCGACCGCCGACGTGCTGCACCGCATAATCGTCGAGCTGACCTAGGAGTGGTCGCGACGAATCATATGGTCCAGGCGGCTGACAAAGACACTACTTCGCCGGCGCTCCCGTCTCGATCTTGGGCACGGTGAAGAAGAAGGTGGATCCCTTCCCTTCCTCCGACTCCACCCATATCCTGCCGCCGTGCCTCTCCACCATCTTCCTGGCCAGGGCGAGGCCGACGCCTGTGCCGGGGTACTGCTCCCTGGTGTGCAGTCGATGGAACATGTGGAAGAGCTTGTCGGAGTAGGCCATGTTCAGGCCGATGCCGTTGTCCCGCACCGCGAACGTCCACTCCCTCGCGTTCTGGGCGCATGAGATGGCGATCCGGGGCCTTTCGGCACCGTGGAACTTTATGGCGTTGCCGATCAGGTTCTGCATCACTTGGGTCATCTGCCAATCGTCCGCCATGATCGTCGGCAGGTCGGCGACGTCGATCTGCGCCCCGCTCTCGTCGACCAGCGTACTGAGCTGCTTGAGCGCGACCTCGACCACCGCCTTCATGTCGACCGGCGAGAACGGCCTGGGAGTCGTCTCGACCCTCGAGTACGCGAGCAGGTCATCGATGAGCGCGCGCATTCTCTGCGCCCCCTCCACGGCGAAGTCGATGTACTCGGTTGCCTCCTTGTCCAGCTTGCCGTCGTACCTCCTCTCCAGCAATTCGAGGTAGTTGGTCACCATCCTCAGCGGCTCCTGGAGGTCGTGCGACGCGAGGTATGCGAACTGCTGCAGATCGTCGTTGGAACGCGCCAACTCCTTCTCGGCGTTCCTGAGCTCGGTCACGTCCTGGGCCGCGACGGCGGACCCGGTGATTTTCCCCTCAGTGTCCCGGAGGGGCACCCCCGACGCGACCATCGAGCCCCGGGTCCCATCGAATCTCTGGATGTCGACGACCATGGTCGATGACTCACCTTTCTGAACTGCCCGCGCCGCAGGCCATTCATCGGCCTTCAACCGGACGCCGGTGTCGGCGTACCATCCGATGTACTGACGGTATTCGGCGACGCTGCTCGGATGTGGTGCGTTGCCCCAGATCGCGTCGAGCGCTTTGTTGTATATGACCGTGTTCCCGTCGCGGTCGGTGATGAAGACCCCGATGGGGATGAGGTCGAGGATCGTCCTCAGGTGCTCGTGCTCCTCCTCCGCCCGGCGCTGGGCGTTCTTGATGTCGGTCACGTCCCTTTGCGACGAAACGAACGTGTCCCCGATCACCACCAACGAGCTGACGAAATCCCTCTGCGTCAATTCGCTGTGGTACTCGAAATCGACCGCTTTGCCGGTGCGCCTCGCCTCCTCGATCTTCGGAACGAAGAACTTGATCCCTTCCGGACCCAGGGTCTCGGACCCCTTCCTTCCCTTCAGCTCGTCCAGCGAACGCAGGCCGAAGACCTCCAGGCCGGCCGGGTTGGCATCCTCGTTGACCC
>JBEKAR010000102.1:0-5847 GCA_050015815.1 Methanomassiliicoccales archaeon
ACCTGCTCCCGAGCCTCTTCCAGTATTCTCTCCGCGCTCATGAACCGTTCACACTTCAAGGAAATTGAATTCAAACATAACTATAATTGATGAATGATTAAAGTGTTTCACTTGGCCTTCGGGTAGTCTATCCCGAGCTTGACCGCCCTTTTCCGGACATCATCCTCGGCCAGCTCCTGGTACCCGTCCTCGGTGATGCTGATTATGGCCATGCCGTCCCCGCTCGCGGAGTCGCGCTTCATGGCCGCGTTCAGGGCCCTGATCGCTAGGTCGATCGCTTCCTCCTTCGACAAGCCCTTCTCGAAGCTGTCCTCCAGGACACCGTAGGCGAAGAGCGAACCGGAGCCTACAGAGACGTAGTCATCGCGGATCGAGCCGCCGGCCGCGTCTATCCCATAGACGTGCCCGCCCTCTCCGTCGACCCCTCCCATGATCAGTCCGACATAGAAGAAGCCCTGCGCTCCGCCTCCGCGGTGCAGGATGTTGCTGAGGAGTGTGGAAGCCGCCTTCACGGTCATCTTCGTGCCCCTCTTGAGCCTGTAGAGCTCGACCTCGGCCTTGATGTACCTGGCAAGGAGCTGCGCGTCACCGACAAGGCCCGCGGTGGTCAGACCGATGTTCTCATCGATCTTGAAGACCTTCTGGACCTCCTTGTGGGCAATGATGTTGCCCATTGTCGCTCGGTGCTCTGATGCCAGCACTACGCCGTCCTTATTGACAATGCCTATCGTGGTCGTGCCCGTCTTCATTTGTTGGTTTTCCGCCATACCATCACGCCCTCACAAAACACATCGAAGAGATGGCGAGGTCCTATTCGGCCTCTGATAAAGCTAACGATATAAATACCTTTCTTATCTCCAGACCGACGGTCCGGACCAATCATTAGTTTCTGGTCCGGCCTTGCCGCTGCCCTTCGGTTCGAGACCCCAACCCCAACCGAACCTCGTTCCTATGGCGCTTTCCGCGATTGGCGATCGCCCACAGAAAGAATCATAAGGGATCCAGGGGTCTAGGTCGCTCATGGACCGACTCCCGGAGGAATTGATCCAGCTGAAGAGGTTCCATGGACACCTGGGGCCATATGTCGTCGTGGGCTACAGAATGGGCCAAATCGCCCGCCAGCGTTTGGAGGGCAAGCTGACGGCCGTCTCGCTTACGGGCACGAAGACGCCGCTTTCCTGCGTCGTCGATGGAATCCAGTTCTCCTCGACCTGCACCATGGGAAAAGGCAACATCACCATCCACGAGGATGGGGAGGCGAGGGCCCACTTCATCTCCGACAGATTCCTAATTGACATCAAGCTCGACGACGAGGTCAAGGCGAGTATCGATGGGACGATGAGCAAGGAGACGGAGGAGGCGACGGCCATGGCGGTCTATAACGCGCCCGAAGAGGAGCTCTTCGTCATCAGAGAAGTTGAGTCAGAGCTGAGCGAGAGAACGCTGAAACTGAGATGAAGATGATCAGAGCGATCGGCGCCCTGGTGCCGAAGTCGTAGAGGACGTCGCTCCATCGGTCCCCGCCCCGAAGCCTGCCAGTGAAGTACGAGATGATAGCGACCAGCTCGAGCACGTAGAGTCCGGTGACGATAACCAATCCATCCGTTCCACTGCCGAGGGTTCCCATCCCCTGAAGCAACCCGAACAGCCCTACCGTGACACCGAGTATCAGCGGGGCGAAGAAGACGCTCGAGGCGCGCATCATCTCGACCGTGCCACGGAGGGAGTCTTCAATCTTGAGCGAAGCCTCGCGTAGGTCGTCAAGGTTCGTCGCTAGGCTGAACGCCACCCTTCCGGCCGAGACTGGGTCGGAGTCAGCGGCGGTCGCAGTGGTCAGGAAGGCGTTCCAGTGGATGGGGAACGATTCGCGGATCTCGTCCAGCCGAATCGCCACGTCGATGCCTGTCCTCGAGACCCTCGTCCGGTGGAGAATGCGCGCCACAAAGGCCGAGAATCCATTTCCGGACCGATTCGCAGAGCACTGCTCCAGAGCTCTTTCGAATGACGTCCCACAGGAGAGACGGTTCGCGGTCTGGTACAGTCCGGAGACGAGGTCGGATTCCCAACGTCGCTTGTCCTTGATGGCAGCGTGCTCCTTCGACGTCCGGATAGCGAGTCCGACAGGCAACGGCAGGCCGATGGTGAGCAGTACCAGATACGGGTTCGCCTCGGCGGTCAAGTGAACGGAGAGGAAGGCGGTTGCGGAGATGCCTAGGGCGAGTAGCTCGCCCCTCCCGAGCCCGAAGGCACGAAGCCTTCCTCCCGTCGGGTTCCTTGAGAGCATGGCCCTGGCATAGACCAAAGTCCCGGCGGGAAGCGCGATCAGGACGACAACAGCGAGTTGCGTGAGCGGCAATTCCGACTGCGGTGTCGCACCCAAAGTCGATGAGCTGAACGTCCCCAGCGCCTGAAGCGGCACCATGGTGAAAAGGAGCACCGGAACGAGCACCCCGACGGCGAAGAGCACCATGGTGGGGGTAGCGAGCGAAGAGACATAGCGGTCGGTCGATTCCCTGACGCCATCTGTCACGACATGAGAGGCTCGGTCGAGCAGCCTATTGATGCTCTCTCGTCCTGATTCATGGGCGGTGGAAAGGAGAAGATGCAGCGCTTGTCTCACGCTGTCATTCCTCTCCGAGAGGTCGGACGCGACCTCGAAGACCGCGTCGTCCATGCCCTCGCTCTCCTTGGCAAGGACCTTCCAGGCTGAGTGCCGAAGACGGTCCGCCAGTGCTCCCTCCCTTGCGGAGGCGGCCTTCAGCGCCATCTCAACCGAGGGTCTGATGTGCATGCTCATGACCATAGTCCCGATCACCGAGGGCGCCTCTCTGAGAATCATCTGCTCCTCAGCATCCATGCGCCTCCTCCCCTCTGAGGCGGCGTATGAACCGGCAAGGATCGGAATGGCGGCGCCGATCGGCACGGCGTAGATGAGCCCAGTCAGCCCGAGCGTGACGGTCAGGACTGCGTCGATGATGAGACAGGCGACGGCGACTCGCTTGAACACCGTCCAGCCCCTCGCGGCAAATAGCTCGGTCGACTCTCCGTTCCTCTCCATCCAAGCCTCGAGCTCGTCGCTCCGCCTGGGTGCGAAAAGCCTTCTAGCGAAGGAAGGCAGGGGCGTGTTCGATTTCCCTTTCTGAAGAAGCGAGCGATTGGCGGTCAGTCTCCCACCAGACCCCGGAATCCTTCGAGAGTCTCCTGGTAAGACCTGCCCTTCTTACTCGCCTCCCAGAAGAACGCGTTGCACCGGCAGACCCACTCCGGGCCGAGGAACGATGCGTCTTTCGCGGACGCCCTTATCAGCAACTCCCTCATCTCGACTCTTGTCTGGATGTTCTGCAGGGCCTCGAGGTAATCGATGTTCCATGATTCGGCGATGCGCGCTATGATTCTCGACGGCGTGGACATCGATTCTCTTACCTTCCCCGATCTTGGATCGAAGCCCGTGAGGACGTTGAACTCGCCCCCCTCATCCTCTGGCGTTTCAGCGATCTGGATGACCCTACGCTCGGGGGTCTGTGAGCCTCGGTTCCGGTGAAGGCCGATGCAAACGACGACGTCCGTTGCGAGGAACTCCCGCTGCGGGATGCCCATCTCGTTCACCACCCGGTCCCTCACGGATTCTGGTGAGTCACCGTGGATGGTTCCCAGCACGCTGGAACCCGCCTTGCCAGTGCGCATCCCGTCGTATAGGGTCCTGGCCTCGCGTCCCCTCACCTCTCCCATCACGATCGCCGATTCCCCTAGCCGCAGCGAGACCCTGAGCGCGTCCTCGCTCTTCGACTCCGTGCTCTCGCCTACCGAAGGTTGGACGATTAGGGACTGGACCTTGTAACCGAGGCCCTGCATCGTCGCCACCGGAAGCTCTGGCGTATCCTCGATGACAAGTATCCGGTGGGATGTGGGGAACTCGAACATCGTCGCCGACAGCATGGCGGACTTCCCCGCGCCCCTCGGCCCACAGAAGAGGATGCTGCTCCGGCCGTCGACAAGAAACGACAGTAGCCCTGCCGTGAATGGGTCCAGCGTACCCATTGAGGCAAGTCTGGTGAGCGTCCAGGGCGTCCTAGAATGCCTCCTAAGCGCCACCGCGATGCCGTCCGCGCTGAGCGGGGGACCAATAACGGTCGCTCTTGAGTTGAGCCCTCCGAGGTCCGCCTCCAACACCGGGCTCGCCATCGAGAACGGCCGACCGCTGTAGTACCGAATCCGTGAGACGAGGCCGTTCACCTCGGCCTCCGATGCCATGACGTTCGTCGTCGCCCTGACCATCGAGCCGCGACCCTGCAGACCGTTCAATGTCACGTGCACCAGGTTGATCGAGGCGGGTGCATCGACGTAGACGTCCTCCACATGCTCGTCAGCTAGCAGCGTCTCGAACAGACCGTATCCTACGGTGTTTCGCACCACGCAGGCGGCGACCCGGTCCAGAGTTCGGGCGTGCCCATCGGCCGCCAAGGGGAGGGCGAGCCTCCTCTCTTTCGTCAGTCGGCCTGCCTCGGCCAGCGCCATCTCCCCAACCTCCTCCCTGAGCTCCTCCTGGGAGAGGTCCAGGTTATCCAGAGGTCGCGACGATACTGACTCTATCACGGAAGAGACGAGGTCGTGCAGCTCTGGGGTGAGAGAGTGCTCCCATGGTGTGATGAGGTAGTGGGTCCGCATCTCGCAGTCGTCGTGCACCACCTTCACTTTCGCATCGCAAACCTCGTAGTCCGCGAGCGGCAGTGAGCCTTTGGGGACGAAGTCCGAGAGCCAGAACCTGGAGAACGATGGCCTGCGCCTCTCTTGCCGGTGGAGCAGAGGCACCAGCCCCTTCGGCCCCTGTGGTTCAGGACCTCTTGATCTGGACGATTGGCCCTTGGGAAGAATCACTCGCGTCCGATTCACCTCCGACAACCTTGAACGCGCGCTTCGTCAACGACGACTCGAACTTGCCGAGTTCCCGTCCAGCGGCCGCCATCGCCGAACGCGTTCTCTCAACGCACGACTCACATTCCATGTCCCTCGACTTCGGGATGATTAGACCAAGATCTTCCGCAGCGGGTCTCGCAGGGAATTTGGACAAGATGCGCGAGATTACGTCCGAAGGCGAGGCATCGCATTGGCGGCAAACGCGTCCCTCTGGAGTGGCCGATTGCACCGCTTCTAGAGCTCGAAGGATCCGCGCAAGAGGACTGAGGACCGAGACCACGTCCCGGTCATAGCGGACCTCCCAGGTCCCGAGGAGCTCGATCCGTTCGGCGGATTGGTGCCGGGCGAGCAGCCTCAAAGTGCCGATCATACACGATCTGTCCGTCAAGTCCTGCCGTCCCTTGCAGCCCTGGCAATCAATGCCGATGGTACGGCGCCGATACGTTCCAACGCATCCAGTCTGTCTTCTTTCGTCGTTCACTCGAGCCGCATTGGCCATGTCGCTCCTCCTGAAAGAAGGAGGAAGACAAGGCAAGATGCGGCATGGCCCTAACTGCAGCCTACCGACCTATCGGTTATTACCGTCCAGGTGCATCCACGTGATATGGAGGTCCTCGCCCCGGCGGGCTCGGTGCGCGCCTTCAAAGCGGCGTTGCTGGCAGGAGCGGACGCAATCTACGTCGGGGGGAAGCGCTTCGGCGCAAGGAGGCTCGCGCAGAACCTCACGGAATCGGAGCTTCGAGGAGCGGTGTCGCTCGCCCATGATCGAGGCACCAAGGTCTACGTCACTGTTAACACCCTGGTGAATGAGGACGAGCTCAGCCAGGTACTCGACTACCTTGAGACGCTCAAGGCGATTGAAGTCGACGCGATCATCGTCCAGGACCGAGGGCTGGTCAAGCTAAACCGCGAGAGGGTACGACTGCCGATGCA
>JBEKAR010000103.1:0-5819 GCA_050015815.1 Methanomassiliicoccales archaeon
TCAGGGAACGAGAGGTCGAACTGCTGATGCAATTGATCGAAACGGAAGTCAAACCCAGGCTCGCGGGAGAGGTGGACGAGCCGGTCACGAGCGACATCAAGCGTCTTATTCGGATGCCGCACTCCCTCCACGGCAAGACGGGGCTCAGGGTCGTGCCGATGAGGCGGGCGGACCTGGACGAATTCGACCCGCTGAGGGATGCGACGCCCGACACGCTCGGAGACGAGCCTGTGCGCGTGACCGTGCCGCGACGGACCGAGCTGCGCCTCAGGGGCGAAAGGTTTTCGGTCGAGGGTGAGACGGAGGTGCCGGAGTTCGCGGCTCTCTTCCTCGTCTGCCGGAGAGAGGCGACGCTCGCGGCAAAGTGATTCTCTGGTGCTCTCGCTGGGTTACAAAAGTATATAACGAGACTCGGCACTTTTCCGCGACGGGACCAAATGCTTAGCGGAAGGGAGGAGCTCTCAGGTGGCATCAGGCTCGCCAACATCAGACGCCTGAAGCGATACCTCTACATCGCCCAGATCGCGATGATCATCATCGTCCCGATCCTTGTCATCGTAGCCGAGGGCAGATTCAGCCTGATGCCCTTCTACCTCCCGATCAACTCGTTCATCTACTTCATCATCCTCATGCTCCTGATAATCGCGGTCGAGTCGTTCTTCTTCAACATCCTGGAGATGAGGCTGATCCGCTCCGACTCGACGAAGTACTACATCGCCAAGACGAGCCAGCGCCGAGCGTACTACGTAATCGGCGCCTGCCTCGTTGTCGTGGTGGTCCTCTGGACGCCGTTCATGGCGGCGGGGATCCAGGATGCGCTCTCGACGAAGGGCACCTTGGACAACACCGGCGGGATCGCCGCTACACAGTACGTCGCCTTCTACGACCGCGATGCGTTCGGTCTGACCTCGGTCGACACGGTTACCGTCACGACCCACGACGAGGTGGCGTACGCATATCTCGTCTCGGGGGCGAACTTCGATGCGAACAAGGACAACCTTTCCAAGCTGATGCTTTTCAGGATCAACACCGCGGCGGACACGGCGGACCCGACCTTCACCATTGACATGAGCGGACTGCCCTTTGGGCAATACTACCTCGTCCTCGACACGCTGAACTCCAAGGCGACAGCAATCTCGTTCACGGTCCACACGGCGATCTCGCCGACCTTTATCGGATACGTCCCGTTGTTCGCGGTGCTTTTCATCGTGACCCACGCTGGATGGGCGATCTACCTCAGGCCTATGATGAAGCGCTACTCGTCCCGCGCGATCTACAAGTGAACGGCGCAGCAGCGCTCGATTCGCTCAACCAAGAGCCCATGCTCAAATGCCCACTCCACGGCCCCTTTCGTGGGCATCGCGACGTGCCTGATCCCCCTCTTGATCGCCGATATCTCCAGCGAGTAATTGCGACGCGGTCGCACGCATCCGAGAGCGATAGAGCAGCGCAGTCTGCTCTTCGCTTCGTCTAGGACCTTCAAGACCAGCTCGTTCGGAGGAGGTGGCTTCGAAGCCATTGCCGTGCCTTTGAGCGGAGTGAAGACGAGCACGACCAGGCCATCGACTTCGAACGACGACGCCAGATCGATAGAGTCAAAGGCATCCGACCCGTCCTCGTCCAGTCCGACGGTTACGTGAGGCACGATCGCTCCTGCCTTCGCCGAGATCAGTGCCTCCATGGTAAGGCGATAGGCCGACGGCGGGACCTTCAGGTGGAGAACGTCATGGATTACGTCTTCGTTCTGGTGCAGGTCGACCGAGTAGAACTCTGCCCCCGAGCGCGCCAGTGTGGCCGCATCGCTCCTCCCGAGCAGCCCAGGATGCAGATTCGCCTTGAGGCCCCATCTGCTCCTAGCCGTTGCGACGGCCTCGACGAAAGGCATGAGAGGCACCCTGCCTTCGCCGTCGCATCCGCCGCTGAGAAGGAATCCCGTTCCTCCTTCCGACGCGAGCTTCTCTGCTGACGCGAGGAGAGCTTCCGGATTGGCGACAGACCGCATTCCAGAGAGCAACTTGCCTTCGCAATGGGCGCATGCCTGAGAACAGGACCGCCCGGTTACCGAAAGAGCGGGGAATCTCCGGCCGGGATAGTAGCAGCACAGGCGGTCGGAAGGTCCAGGCATCGACACGCTATCCATCCGCAGCCCTTATGACTTTGCCCGTCAGGACCCGATGAACCGTGGACAAGCGGGTCCCTAAGCGGATCGATGCCGTGCCAGTTCGCCGACCCGCTGCTCTCGGCCAGACATCCGAGCCAAGCAAAAGCTATATGCGTGAGTTCCGCTTTTGTGCCGGCAGGCGAGCAAAATGCAGGCATTCAGAGCAACCGGAGCCTACAGGATCAAGATGGGGGAGTACCGCAACGACCTCCAGGATTTCAAGATCGAGCTGGCCGCGGCGGACGAGAAGGCTGCCCGGGCTCTCATATATTCGAACTTCGGGTCAAGGCACAGGGTGCCACGCAAGGACGTCATCATCAAGGAACTAGTGCCTCTCAAGGCAGAGGAGATCACTGACCCGGTCGTCAAGCACCAGGTCGATGGTGGTGCGAAGTGAACGAAGAGGAGATCCGTCAGGCACTGGCGGCGCTCGATCTCTACCGAGCTCAGGCCGAGACCCTGGCGGAACAGCAGCAGATCGTGCAGATGTCGCTCGAGGAGTATGCCAGAGCAAGAGAGACTCTGTCCAAGTGGAAGGATGCCAAGCAGGGCGCGGAGATACTCGTGCCGATTGGCGGCAACTCGTTCGTCTTCGCGAAGGTCGCGAAGAGCGACCAGGCCCTCGTTGGCATCGGGACCGGGATCACGGTCGAGCGGAGCAGCGAGGAAGCGATCAAGACGATCGATACGCGCATCACCGAGCTGACCGACGGGCTGAAGAAGATCTCTGAGAGCCGGGCGGTCGTCGAGTCCAGGGCGCAGCAGCTCACTCAAATGGTTCAGACTGAGTACGATAGGCTGCAGCAAGCGCAGGGCAGGTGATCCCTTGTTCGAGGCGCTGAAGCGTCTCTTCGGCGGGAGGAAGAAGGAGGCGCCCCTCCCCGAGAAGGCCGAGGAGGTCGTCGGCGAGACCGGCAAGAAGATCGACGACAGGACGCTCGACGAAGTCCTTTGGTCATTGGAGCTGGGACTGATGGAGGCGGACGTGGCCGTCCCCGTCGTCGAGGAGATCAAGCGCGAGGTGCGCGCCGACCTCGAGGGCAAGAGGGTGGACAAGCGCTTCTCCGTCGAGGACGCCGTCCGGCTCGCCCTGAGGAACGCGGTCGAGAACGTCCTCAGGACGAACACCTTCGACTTCGATGAGTTCGTGAAGAAGCACGAGAGACCGGTCATCATAATGTTCGTCGGCATCAACGGGACCGGCAAGACGACCGCGATCGCGAAGATCGCGAATCGACTGCAGAAGGAGGGACTGACGACCGTCCTGGCAGCGGCGGATACGTTCCGCGCCGGAGCGATCGAGCAGATCTCCATCCACGCGGAACGCCTGGGGACCAAGGTCGTCAAGCACTCGGCCGGGGGAGACCCTGCGGCGGTCGCCTACGACGCCCTGGACCATGCGAAGGCGCGCAAGCGCGACGTCGTCTTGGTCGACACGGCTGGAAGGATGCAGACGAACATCAACCTGATGGACGAGATGAAGAAGATCAAGCGCGTCGTGAAGCCTCACCTCATCGTCTTCGTGGGCGATGCGCTCGCGGGGAACGACGCGATAGAGCAGGCGATGGTGTTCGACAAGGAGGTCGGCATCGACGCGGTCATCCTGACGAAGATCGACGCCGACGCGAAGGGCGGCTCGGCGCTCTCGATCGCCTACACGATTAAGAAGCCGATAGCCTTCCTCTCGACCGGCCAGGAGTACGAGGAGATACAGAAGTTCGACTCGAAGTGGATGGTCGACCGGCTGTTCGCCGAGTAGCTAGTGCATCGAGTAGCAGAGCGACCCCATTATCGTGGCGAACACCTTCGCGTCGTTCACCAGGTTCTCGACCTTCGAGTACTCGTCGACTGTGTGCGCCAGGTCGTCGACCGTCTCCCAGACGTATGCGTCGAAGCCGGCCAAGCGGAACCAGTTGGCGCAGGTGCCGCCGCCGATGCCCCTTGCCACGGCGTCGACGTTCCGGACGCGCTTGATTGCGCTCGTCAGTGCCATCATCCCCACCGACTCGGTGTTCGATGGGGTCCCGCTCTTCGTGTACTGCTCGATGTTGATCGTGATCGTCGCGCCGGACCTCGTCTCGAACATCTTGGCCACGTCCCTGATGGTCTGGATGACCTCATCGGAGTCGTAGCGCGGGAGCACCCTGAGATCCATGTAGAACGTGTCCTCGCCCGGGATTGTGTTCACGTTGCCGACCGTCTGCAGCCTCTTGGTCGGCTCGAAGGTCGAGACCGAGGGCACGAATATCGGGTCGATTGCGGGGTACTTGTCGCGCAGATAATCACAGAGGAAGCTCACCATCTGGCTAGCGGTCTTGGACGCGTTCACGCCCTTTTGCGGCGTGGACGCGTGCGTCTGCCTCCCTTGCACCTTCACCCTCAACCAGATTATGTGCTTCTCGGCCACCTCGACCAGGCTGCCGTCGGCCTCGCCGTAGTCAGGCACATAGATGAAGTCGCCCTTGCCGAAGATGCCCTCTTTGATCAGGAACCGGATGCCGTGCTCGCTGCCCATCTCCTCGTCGGAGACGACCGCGAGCGCTACCGTTCGCTCTGGCTTCATGCCGAGCCGGTTCAATGCCTTCGCGGCGAACAGCGAGGCGATCATCGCCTGGCCGTTGTCCTCCGATCCCAGGCCGTAGAGTCTGCCGTCCACGACCTTCGGGGAGAAGGGGGGATGGGTCCATGAGTCCAGGTCCCCCGGCGGGACGGTGTCCATATGGCTGACGATCCAGACGGCCTGCTCTGAGTGGCCTCGCCTCTTCGCGACGATGTTGGGCCTGAGGCGCAGCCGGACGCGCTCGTCGAGGGCGTCGAACATCTCCACGTCGTCGAAGCCGCAGCTCCCCACAAGCTCCCTGACGTAGCGGGCCCTCTCGAACTCCCCCTCACCACCGCTTTCCGGCCCGATCGCCGGGATGCGAATCATCTCGGTGAGGGCCTCTGTCATGTCGTCGCGATAGCCCTCCACTGTGGTCAGGATTTCCTCCAATGATGCCATCTGAATCCCGCTAATGCATGCCCTACGGGATATAAGAATAGTGACCATTGGCCGACGCGTTGGAAACGGCCGCCTGGAGCTTCCGCCCGACTACTCCCTCTCAATCACCATCGAGACCGCATTGCCGCCGCCCAGGCAGAGTGTCGTTAGGCCGGTCTTGGCGCGGCGGTCGATCATCGAGTAAAGCAGCGTGGTCAGCAGTCGCGCGCCGCTGCAGCCGATTGGATGCCCGAGTGCGATCGCTCCGCCGTTCACGTTGAACCGCTCCGCTGGCACCCCGAGCTCCTTGCGGATCGCCACGGAGGCGGTCGCGAAGGCCTCGTTGTGTTCGAAGAGGTCTATGTCATCTATCTTCATGTGCAGCTTCGCGAGCAGCTCCCGCGTGGTCGGGATCGGTGCCTCCATGATGTGGGCCGGCTCGACGCCGCCTGTGTGATAGCCGACGATCTTCGCCATGGGTTTGAGGCCGTGCTCCTCGGCGTAGCGCCTCGAAGACACTACGACCGCAGCGGCGCCGTCGCTCACCTGCGACGAGTTGCCTGCTGTCACGATCCCGCCCTGCTTGAAGGCGGGCTTCAGCTTCGCCAACGCCTCCATGCTGGTGTCGGCGCGGATCCCTTCGTCCGCCTTGAACTCGATGTTGCCCTTCTTCGACTG
>JBEKAR010000104.1:0-5793 GCA_050015815.1 Methanomassiliicoccales archaeon
TGCAGCGGAGCCGGGTACGGGGAGTTGATGTCGATGAGCCAGTTGGACGGACCGATGTCGATCACCTTGCCGATCACCGTGTCCCCGGGGCTCGGTATGTACCTCCCGCCCAGCGGAATGACGTTCACGAAGTTCGATTTGACGCTCTTGATACCCAGCATCGCCGCGTACACCTTGCCGTCCTGGACGTAGGTGCCGGCGCCCGGCTTCAGCCGGCCCGAGTCGAGCAGATCCCCGGGAAGCACTAATTCCCGGGTCATGTTCTCCCTCTCTCTGTTCATTTCAAACCACATCTCGTTTTCTTGACTCTCTGGAAATGTCCTTGCGCAGCTCACTTCAACTGCTTCGTCTCCGCGTTGCCCTTGGTCTTCTCGTTGAGCTTGCCGTAGAAGTCGTCCCTCATCCCCGCCGGGATCTCTACCACGCCGATCCAACTTCCGTTCGGCTGCCACTCTTCCCTGAGGATCTTGCCGAAGTGGATGATGTCCTCATAACAGCGGCCATACTCTTCGCCGCTCAGCTTGACGGCGATGCGCATCTTGTCGAAACGTATAGGGATCAGAGGGCGAAGCTTGTCCAGCACGTCCTTGATCTGCACCTCGACCGGCTTGAACGGATCGATGTGGACCTTCGCCTCCTCCATCGCCATTTCGATGCGTTGCGGGGTATGAGGCGCTCCCGTCTGCGGGTTGATCGCGTTCCTCGCAATCTCCGAGATGATGCGGGCCTTCTTGCTCTCCTGCATCTCTTTGCGTTGCTGCGCCGTGAGCTGAATCTCACCCTTGAGGATGATCTGCTTCGCGACCGTGATCGGATCCGTCGTGCCGAAGACTTCCTTCATCTTCTCCTCCGGCGCGTGGGTGCCCTTCTTCGCGTTCTTGAAGACCGCGTCGACCACCATATAATCGGAGAGTTCGACGTCGTGTCCCTCCCTGAGCATCTTCACGACCTTCGGGTCGATCAGGACCTCGAAGCTCTCGCCGTGCGACTCAAGTCGGGCGACAATCGCCTCCTCGATGTCGACCATCTAGACCTCTTCAACCGGCGTTGACCTTGTCGATGAAGGTCCCGACCTCGCCCTCTTCCAGGCGTCGGAACGTTTCCCCGCGCTTGACCACGCCGATCTCGACCGCCTTGGGGTTGAGCTTCTCTTCTTCGGTGGCCTTCTTCAGGGCCTTCAGCCCGAGGACGATCGCCCCTGCCATGTCCATCCCCTCGGCGTACTCTTCCTCGAAGACCTCCATCACGGCGTTGCGACCAGCGCCGATGCTTCCGGCCTTGTAGGACACGAGCGCGCCGCTCGGGTCGGTCTCGAAGAGATGCTCGCCTTGGTCGTCGACACCGGCGACCAGGAGCGCGGTCCCGAAAGGCCTCACTCCGCCGTACTGGGTGTAGTTCTGCTTGTAGTCGCACACCCGCTTCACGAGCTCCTCGACGCTCATCTCCTCGTCGTAGGTTATCTTGTTTATCTGGGCGATTACCCTGGCCTGATCCACCAGGATGCGCGCGTCGGCCACGAGACCCGAGGTCGCACAGCCGATGTGCCCGTCGATCTTGAAAATCTTCTCGATCGACTTCGGCTCCATCAGTCGGCTAGCAATCCGCTTGTCGACGATTAGGACGACGCCATCCTTGAACTTCAGGCCGACGGTTGTCGTGCCACGCTTCACTGCTTCCCTTGCATACTCGACCTGGAACAGCCTCCCATCAGGGGAGAAAACTGTTATGGCCCTGTCGTACGCCATCTGTCCCGGTTGCATAGAAACTCACACCTTTTCTCAGGCTATACGGGCACACCTAAAGAAGTCCCGATATATATTTGTTAGGGGTGAACCCTGCGTCCTGTCCGCACCATCTGGCTAACGCTTCTTCGGCGCTTTCGGAGCAGGTCTCCGGTCCCTCGGAGGACGAGGAATCCCCAAGGCGGTCCTCAGCGCGCGGAGCGTTCCGGACGCGAGCACCGTCTCGATTTCGAAGCCTAGCCTTCCGTCCGAGCCGATCGAGTTCAGCGCCGCAGTGACCTTGCGCTGATCAACGGGGGACGTGCGTACGATGCCGACCCCTCCGTGATGCTGGACTGGCTTGACCTCGCTCGCCCCGCTCTCCTCCTTCGAAAGCCTAGCAATCTCGTTGAACGCGCTGGGGGTAAGCGAGCTGGGCGGTGATGCGGAGTAGGCGATGTACCTTCGTCGTCCGCGCTTCGCCTTCACGACCATTTGGCACCTAGCAGATTGGCCCGTACCGGCTGAGGAAGTTGTTCGACTTCACTCCGGTGCAGACGACCATGATCCTCAGGCGGTGCTCCATCTCCGGGTCGACCGCGCAGCCCCAGATAATCCTCGCCCCGGGGTTGATCTTCTTCCCGACGAGCTCCGCCGCGCGCTCCGCTTCCGAGACGGTCATGTCCGGACCGCCGACGACGCGGATGAGCGCTCCCCTCGCTTCTGACGTGTCGATGTCCCCTAGGAGCGGCGAGCCCATCGCATCGTCGACCGCCTTGTCCACCTTCTCCATCTTGCCGTCGGAGTCGTCGGCCTCTCCCAGCCCGATCATCGCGACCCCTCCGTTCTTCATGATTGTCATCATGTCGTTGAAATCCACGTTCACGAGTCCAGGTTTGGTGAGCATCTCCGTGATCCCCTTGATGCTCTGCATCAGGACCTCGTCCGCGACCTTGAAAGCCGCTTCCAGGGGAAGCCTGGGGACCAGCTCGAGCAGCCTGTCGTTCGGTATGACTATCGTCGTGTCGCAGTGCTCGCGGAGCCGGTTCAGGCCCTTGAGAGCGTTCTCGGACCTGATCCTACCCTCGGCCCGGAACGGCATCGTGACCATTCCCATTACCAGGGCACCGCGCATCTTCGCGAGTTCGGCCACCACTGGCGCCGAGCCGGTGCCCGTGCCTCCGCCCATTCCCGCGGTGATGAAGACGATCTGACGGTTATCTATGTATTTCATCAGCTCGTCCTTCGCCTCCTCGGCGGAGGTTCTTCCTATCTCGGGGATCGCCCCCGCGCCGAGTCCTTTTGTCGATGTCCGTCCCAGGAGCACTTTGTTCGGTGCCTGGATTGAGAGGAGATGTCTCGCATCGCTGTTAGCCGCGACCAGAGTTGCGCCGCTGACCCCCGCCTGGGCGAGCCTGCGGATCGTGTTCGAGCCGCCGCCGCCGCAGCCGATGATCGAGATGTTGACCTTGATCGTCTCGACCAATTTCCTTAGCTCTTCGTCGTCGGGGCTGTTCGAAGGGGCGCCGCTCGATAGGGCCCCGTTGCTGCCAGACCTTGCCAGCGCGCCGTCTACGAAAGATGACTTCATGTGCACCCATCCCTTGGCCACAGGTATAGCTAGTTGGATATATAAATCCATTTTACTTGTGGCTAGGGCCCTAAACGAACTCGAAATGCGCCCCGCATTGCCCGCAGTAGCTGTCCTCGATTCCTAGGACGGCGCCGCACTCCGGGCACGCGTCCCCGAGCAATGCGCCGCACTCGCAGCTCGTCGAGCCCAGTGCTACGGCGTTGCCACAGACAGGGCAAGACCCAGATGGCTGTATATCGAACCGCTCTCTGCAGATCGGGCACTCGGTGCGGTCCGCGGGGACCCTGGTGCCGCACGACGGGCAGTCGAAGTCTTCCCCCTCGTCGACGATGACGGCGCCGCAGGCGCACTCGTTCGTGCCTTGGGGCAGTTCCGCGCGGCAAAGAGGACAGGTGCGCCCCTCCTTCGACTCCCAGATCATAGAGACGGCGGTGGACGCAGACTTCGTGCGATCGTTCCTTGGCCTGACCATCCGCTCTTCGCTCAGGATCTCCTCGGAATACACGGCTCCGCAATACGGGCAAGAAGCGGCCCGGACGAGACATGCGGGATGGAACTCCTTGCCGCACTCGCATCTCGCGTACTCTAGCCCTTCCTTGACCCGGCCCAGGCAGATCTGGCAAATGACAGGCTTGACCTTCGGGCCGTTCACCACGACCCTTCTCCTTTCCTTCGGTTGTGCATGAAACGTTCGCAGAAGCACTTTCTTGAACCGAATCGCTGGCTCTTCCATCCTAGAGGAGATCGTTCCACCTCCGTCCAGCTGCTTGGTCACTGTTAGCATTATGGCCATGCAAAGGGCCCCCAAGGCGGCGGCGACGATGAGATCCAAGACCACGGTGGTTTGAAGTCCGGGACGAGTAAAGGGTTTTCGCTACACGCTATTGAACTTGATACCGTGCCGGCGGTCCTGCTAGCCGGAACCACGCGCAGGGATTCTCTCGGCACTGGGCCGTGTGACGATTTGTCTCAGTCCCTCGGCACGATGAATCAACAGTGTTATATCGGGAAACTGCGAAAGAGGTCGCGTGCTCGTATCAGGAAGCCTGCTGTCAACCTACACAACGTTAAAATACGAACATTCTAATCGGGCATTTCGGCCCCGGACAGAATGTTCGGAAGGCTGCCCACCCCGGTTTACTGGCAAACCCGCGAGAACGAGGCGGGGACGGCCTGGTTCCTACCGATTGTGGGGAGGGAGTGAGCTGGCAGAACGGCAGGCCCATCGAGGCAAGGAGAGCGGAGAAGGGGTCCGATCCCTGGGTCGATGTAGCACGGGTGCCGATTTGAGATTGGATTTGGTTCTTGGAGATTAAGAGGTGGAACGGATATGACGGAAAAGACTGGATCGGTGATGGTGGTCGGCGGAGGCATCTCCGGCGTCCAGACCGCTTTGGATCTCGCCGAGTCGGGGTTCAAGGTCTACATGATCGAAAGAAAGCCAAGCATCGGCGGCGTCATGTCGCAATTGGACAAGACGTTCCCGACGAACGACTGCTCCATGTGCATACTATCACCGAAGCTGGTCGAGGCGGCGAGGAACCCGATGATCACGATGATGACCCTCTCGGAGGTCGTCGGAATCAAGGGCGAGGCGCCCGACTTCGTCGTCACGGTCAAGAAGCACCCTCGGTATGTCCGGGAGGACCGATGCGTCGGCTGTGGACTGTGCGCGGAGAAGTGTCCGTCCAAGGTCCTCAACGAGTACGACCTAGGGCTGGTCCAGCGCAAGGCGATTTACGTGCCGTACGCCCAGGCCGTCCCGATGAAGTACTCCATCGACGAGAAGAAGTGCTTGTACCTCACCAAGGGCCGCTGCGGCAACTGCAAGAAGGTCTGCCCGGCGGACGCGGTCGATTACACGATGAAGGAGTCTCTCGAGGACATCAATGTCGGCGCAATCGTCCTAGCTCCGGGGTATGAGGTGTTCGACGCGAAGGTGAAGAAGGAGTACGGTTACGGCGAGTTCAAGAACGTCGTCAACTCCCTCGAGTTCGAGCGCATCCTGAGCGCGACCGGCCCGTTCCAAGGTCACGTCGTCAGGCCCTCGGACCACAGGACGCCTGCGAAGGTGGCGATCCTCCAATGCGTCGGCTCCAGGGACGAGAGAGTGGGAAACAACTACTGTTCCAGCGTTTGCTGCATGTACGCGCTGAAGCAGGCGATCATCGCCGGCGAGCACACCCTGGGACTGAAGCCGACGATATTCTTCATGGATATCCGTGCCTTCGGCAAGGAGTTCGAGGACTACCGGGCCAGGGCCGAGAACGAGTACGGAGTGCAGATGTACCGCGGAGTCAGGGTCGCCTCGATCGACGAGGACCCCGAGACGAAGAACCTATTCCTCCGGTACTCCAACGGCGTCGAGACGACCACCGAGGAGTTCGACATGGCGGTGCTGTCGGTCGGCTTCGAGCCGCCTTCGAGCGCCGCCGACCTGGCGAAGGTCCTCGGAATAAAGCTCAACAAATACGGCTT
>JBEKAR010000105.1:0-5685 GCA_050015815.1 Methanomassiliicoccales archaeon
GATGTTCTCCAGCATCGAAGGGCTCTCAAGGTACACCACGTGCTCCGACGCCTCGATCTTCCCCATGAGCTTGTGCGAGATGCAATCGACGAAGTAGATGCTGCTGGTGTCGACCTCAAGCGCCGTCAGCGCGCCCATCAGCGTCGACGACGGCACAGACGAGGTGATGTATACGCAGGCGAGCTCGTTCTTCGCGCCGAAATCGTCGACCAGTCCTCTCACCACGTCGAAGTAGCTGTCCACCTTCAGCTCGAGGTTGACCGCGACCGACGGCCCGATCTCCTTCAGCTTGGCCGCCACGACCGCGTGGATCTCCTCCGGCATCAGGGGCCCCCCTTCAGCAACGGCGTCGTCAGGATGCCGCAGGGCGTCAGGTCGATGACGTACTTCGCCCTCGAATGACCGGTCCCGCGCATCTTCAGCACCTGCATCGTCCTGAGGAAGTCGCCGTTCCGTTCGATGTCGCCGAGGACGATGACCCCGTCCGCCGCGGCGGCCAGAGAGCCCTTCGGACCACTGTCCGCAATGATGAAGGCGGTGCAGCTGTTCTTCTGGATGACGCCCCTGATGGCCCCGACGAATGCCCTGGCGGCCTTCTCCGATACAAAAGCATCTACCCCGTCTATCGCCAGGCGCTTGACCTTGGCCGTGGATAGCACCTTGTCCAGGGCCGAGGACATCTTCCCCATGACCGCGGCATCGACAGCATCGGACCCGATGTCCTTGAATATCTCGTCCGGGGCGATCACACTGAACGTGCCCTTCTTGATCGACTCAGGAGTCAGGAAAGTGAAGGACGGCAGGCCAGACAGTAGACGCTTCTCGTCTCCGACGTCCCCGATGAACAGGCCAGCCTCTCCGCCGGCCGCTCCCCTCGCGATGAACTCGACGGCGAGCGCTGTCTTGCCCGTGCCGGTCCCGCCACAGATCAGAATGATGCTAGAGGTCGGAATCCCGCCGCCGAGGACGTTGTCCAGTCCATCAATCCCTGTCACGCACCTGTCCGGCCTCTCTTCCTTGCCCATCCCTGGAGCCATGGTTGCCAGGCGCTATTAGCGTTTTGTAGCGGGTGCCAAAAAGGATTACTACCATCATGCCGCTAGAGCGCTCGATGAAGCCGGTACTCCAGGTCGCACTGGACCTGATGCACCTCAAGCGCGCCGTCGAGATCGCCGACGATGCGGTAAAGGGAGGCGCCGACTGGATAGAGGTCGGGACGCCGCTGTTGAAGTCAGAAGGGGCCGGGGCGATAAGGGAGCTCAAGAAGAGATTCCCATCCAAGACCCTCGTCGCCGACACGAAGACGATGGATGTCGGAGGATTCGAGGTCGAGATCGCGGTCAAGGCGGGGGCGCAGGTCGTGACCGTAATGTCGCTCGCCGACGAGGGCACGATTTCCGAGGCGGTCCTCACGGCAAAGCGCTACGGCGCTCAGATAATGATCGACCTGATGAACGAGCATGACCTCGTTGAAGCGGCGGTCCGCGCCCAGAGGCTCGGGGCGGACTACGTCTGCCTCCACGTCGGGATCGACGAGCAGATGAGGGGCTTGACCTCGGCCTCGAAGAACGTGAAGAAGGTAGTCTGCGTCGTTTCCGTCCCCGTTGCCGTCGCCGGGGGGATCAACGCGGCCATCGCGAGGAAGATGGTCGAGGCGGGCGCGAGCGTGGTGATCGTCGGCGGCGCGATCATCAAGGCGAAGGATGTCACAGCGGCGGCCCGAACGGTCAAGAGGTCAATGGGCGGGGCGAAGGTCAAGGAGGAGCTGACCAGGAAGTACTGCGAGGACGACCTGCTCAAGGCGTTCTCGTCCGTCTCGTCGCCCAACATGGCGGACGCGCAGCACAAGCGGGGCGTCATGGTCGGAATCGTCCCGAGGATCGTCCACGGCACGAAGATGGTCGGAAGAGCGCTCACCGTCCAGACGTCCAACGGCGACTGGGCGAAGCCGGTCGAGGCGATCGACCGGGCGCAGAAGGGCGACGTCATCGTCATCGACGTCGGGGGAGGGAACATCGCGGTCTGGGGCGAGCTCGCGTCCTGGAGCGCGCGGACCAAGGGGGTCAACGGCGTCGTGATAGACGGGGCCGCCAGGGACATCGACTCGATCCTGGAGATGCGGTTCCCGTGCTTCTCGAGGCATGCGGTCCCGCACGCCGGGGAACCGAAGGGCTACGGAGGCATCGGGCACGAGATCACGTGCGGCGGGCAGACGGTCAGGACGGGCGACTGGATCATCGGCGACGAGAGCGGTATCGTCGTCGTACCGCAGGAGAGCGCGGTCGAGGTGGCGAACCGGGCGGTCGACGTGATGGAGCGCGAGAACCGCGTCCGCGAGGAGATAAAACACGGAGGAACGCTCTCAGGTCTGCAGGAGCTCGAGAAATGGGAGCAGGTACGCTGATCAACCTCCACTCCCACACGACCTACTCCGACGGCTCGTTCTCTCCGCGCGAGATCGTCGAGGCGGCGGCTAAGGGCGGACTGACGCACATCGCTATCACCGACCACTTCGAAACCTCGAAGGTGGCGAGGTGCTTGAGGGCCTCGCAGCTCGACGAGTACCGTTCTGAGATAGAATCGCTCGGCCACGACCGCGACGGACTCAGGGTTCTGGCCGGTGTTGAGATAGACACTTCCCCGCTGAGGACCGACCTTGATGCTCTGCCCATCGATCATCTCAACCAGCTCGACCTGGTCCTCCTGGAGTACGTCAACAACTGGGATGTTGCGGGGAGCGCCCTCAACGAACTGGACAGGCTGATCTCCCGTCTCGATGTCCCGGTGGGCCTGGCGCACACCGACCTCGTCAACGCCTTCAGTGGCATCGCCCCCGAGGAGGTCGCGGACCTGCTGCGCTCGTACGGGTTGTTCGTCGAAGTGAACACGGCCGCATTCTATTCCAAAGCCGGAGTCCCATACTACCAGAGGTCGAGGGGGCACTTCGCCGCCTTCAAGGGAAAGGTCAAGATCTCCGTCGGGACGGACGTCCATCGCGACATCGCGGAGGTGTCGAACGTCAGGCATGGCTACGAGTTCGTTCGCGAGCTCGGTCTCGAGGAAATGCTTCTGATGTAGAAGAGGGAAGAAGAATGATGGGGGGCTCAGTACTGCCCCATCTGGTTCGCCATCTTCTGCAGCCTGCTGATCCTCTCTTGGATCGGCGGGTGGGTCGAGAAGATCGCCACGAAGCTTCCACCGGAGAACGGGTTCACGATCCAGAGGCTCGACGAGGCCGGGTTCCCGGACTTCATCGGGTTCCGCTTGTTCTCCTTCTCCAGCTTGCCGAGCGCGCGGGCGAGGTACAGCGGCTTCCCGATCAGCATCGCGCCCTCCTTGTCCGCCTTGTACTCTCGGCTCCTCGATATCGCGAGCTGCACGAGCATCGCCGCGATCGGCGCGGTGATGGCGACGACGATCATGATGATCGCTGACCCCTCGTCCTTGCGCCCCCCTCCGAGGATGGAACCCCAAAGGGCCCAGCGCGCGGCGAAGGATATGGCGCCGGCGAGTGTGGCGGCGATGCTCATGACCAGGATGTCCCGGTCCTTGACGTGGGCCATCTCATGCGCCAGCACCCCCTGCAACTCCTGATCGTCCAGGAGCCTCATGATACCCTCGGTCGCCGCCACGACCGCGTTCTTCGGGTTCCGGCCGGTGGCGAATGCGTTGGGCGTCTGGCTCGGCACGATTGCGATCTTTGGCATCGGCAGGCCTGCCAGATCCGAGATCTGCTTCACGATGCGGTATAGCCTCGGGGCCTCCTGCTCGCTGACGATCTTGGCCTTGTAAGACCAGAGGATGATCTTCGACGAGTAGAAGTAAGATACAGCGTTCATCAGCCCGGCGATTAGTATGAAGATCACCAGGCCCAACAGCCAGTTGCCCCCCATGAAATAGGTGCCAACCAGCCACCCGATTATCATGAACAGGGCGAACATGAAGACGAATAGGAACAACGTCCTCGCGCCCGCTCCCAATACCCCCATTAGACTACCTCTTCCGCTCTCATCAGGAGACTCCTATATAAGGCTAGTCTGCGACAGACGGCCTCAACCTGTCCCTTCTACCACATCGGCCAAGCAACTGGCCTTCTGTCCTCAGAGGGCAGCGAACGCGACGCGCCGCCCGCTCTGAGCGGCGGTGAGCTTGCCCTTCTTGACCAGCTCATCGAGCATCTGGGTAAGAATCTCCTCGTCGAGGCCGGTGACCTCCACCAGCTGCTGAATCGTCTTACCGCCCTCTTCCCGCGCCGAGAGGAGGATACGATCCCTTGCCTTCTCGATCCTGTCCCTCGCCTCGCTCTCGCGTATCTCCCTCTCGCGCTCCAAGGCGACGCGCTCGAGCTGCGCCCTCATCATCTCCAGGCCGCGTGACTTGAACCTCTCGACGTCGTATTGCAGAAGCTCCTGGAGCTCGTCCGAGTCGATGCCGGCCTCCTTCCATTTCGCCAGCCGTTCATGGTACCCTATCGGCTGCCCCGGGAGACCCTCCGCCGGTCGGCCCAAGGACGGCTCGTAGATGATCCCCATGCCCCTCAGGGCGGCGTGCATCTCCTCGAGCTTGGCCTTGCCGCCTTGGGCGTCGAGGACCTCCGCCTCGAAGGTGTTGGTTCCTTTGACCTGGGCGAACCCCACCTTATGGAGGCCTTCCTCCACTTCGCTTGGCGGCCTGCCATCAGAGACGAATTCGACCCTCACATAGACCTTCGTTCAACTCCCTCCGGTTCGGCAAGATATTTTACGGGCGATAATTAAGGTTTGGCACCAGTTTCAAATCAGATGAGGCGCATGCATCGCCAGACTGGCGCCGCTATGACGGGAGAGATAGAGTTCATTATAGAGCGGTTCCGCAGGTACTACCGAGAGCGACCGCCGCCTCCCCCCGAACGCTTCAGCAAGCGAGAGTTCGGCTTCATGTTCTTCGATCGGACCTACGTTCAGAGGCACCTGGCTTTCCCGAAGAAGACGGACCTCCAGACGTTCCTTCAGAACAACGTGCCGGCGCACTGCTATTACTCGTCCGCCTACTACTCCGACCCCGGCGCGGAGCGGATGGAGGACAAGGGTTGGCTGGGGGCGGACCTGATCTTCGACCTCGACGCTGACCATATCCCCGGTTCCGAGAAGCTATCGTACCCAGAAATGCTGGCCCGAGTGAAGGGCGAGATGGTCCGCCTGCTTGACGAGTATATCCTGGGAGACCTCGGCTTCGACGAGAAACAGGTCCGCATCGTCTTCTCGGGGGGAAGGGGCTACCATGCGCACGTCGTCGACCCGAGGGTCATCGGGCTCCGCTCCTACGAGCGCAGGGAGATAGTGGACTACATCACCGGCACCGACCTTAGCCTAGATTGGCTGATGAAGGAGGAGACGCGGGTCGGGATCCGCACCAAGGCCGGAAGTCACCAGCTCAAGACGCGAGTGCTGCCTGAAGAGGGCAGCGGCGGCTGGAAGGGCAAACTACGGGATGGGATGCGGGAGCTGTTCGACGAGATGGAGGCCCTCGGGATAGCCAGGTCGATCGAGAGATATCCGACCCTGAGCTCAGCGAAGGAAGAGGTCGTCACCGGCCTGTTCGAGGACCTGTTCGTCGGAGAGAGGGGACGCCGAGGCAGGGACCTCATTCTCTCCAAGGGCAACCTTGCCAATCTCAGGGAACGAGAGGTCGAACTGCTGATGCAAT
>JBEKAR010000106.1:0-5636 GCA_050015815.1 Methanomassiliicoccales archaeon
GTCCCAGACTGCCTAGGACGATGAGCACCGTCGCGGGCACTAGAATGAAGTTGCCTGGGGCTGCGGCCTCAATCAGCAACATGATTACGCCGATGACGATCAGCGCCAGGGACAAGTCGTTAGCCAGGTCCGCCATTGTCTATCAAATGAAAATCTAAGTATTTGGGGGTATTGCCCGCGCGGGGCAATCTATGGACAAGCGGGATAAGATTTCTCCCTACAGTCTTCCGCGGGCATTGACCGAAAGAATGGGTCGTCAAAGGATCGAGAGAAGGACGATTGAGACCAGAAGCGTGACGACGGTGATCGGGAACCCCGCCTTCACGAACTTCCAGAAGGAGATGTCGACCCCCATCCGCTCTCCGTTCTCTGCCACGATGACGTTCGCCGCCGCCCCAAGGATGGTCGCGTTGCCCGCCAGGGTGCTGCTAGCTGCCAAGGTGAGCCAGAGTGTTGTGTTCCCGATGGTTACGAGGAATGGGGACAGCAGCATGACCGCCGGAACGTTGCTGATCAGGTTCGAGAGGATTCCGCTGAAAGCGGTCAGGCCAGCAACGCTCGTCAAGCCTTGGCCAGTGCTCTGGAAGACGGCCACCATCTCGCTCATCAGTCCGGACACTTCGACGCCCTTGAGGACGATGAACAGGCCGACGAAGAACAGAAGAAGGGTCCAGTCCACCCCTCCGAGGATTGATTTGGCGCTCGCCTTGCGATTGAAAAGCGGGAGAGTGAAGAGGACGACTGACCCGCCGATGATTGCGATGATCGAGAGCGGCAGTCCGATGACTGACGAGAGAATGAAGCCCATGAACACAGCCGCCATCACTCCCAGGACGACGTAGACGCTCTTGTGCATCCCCTCGAAGTCTATCTTGCATCGCGCCGCCTCGCAATCGATCGCCCTGCTCACTTCGCGCGGGAACAGTCTCCTCGCCTTCGCATCGTCTACCACCCTGAGGTCCTTCCGGAACGCTAGCCAAATCAGCACGATTGCCACGAACAGCGAGATCGCCGCGACCGGCAGCAGCCTGACCGAGAAGTCGACGAACGGTATGTTGGATTGAGATGCGATGAAGACGTTCTGGGGATTGCCGACCTCGGTGGCGACGCTGCCGATGTTGGCGGATACGGCTTCCGCCACGAGAAAAGGAATCGGGTTGGCGTTGATTAGCCGGCAGGTCTGGATGATGATGGGAGTGAAGAGCAGGACGACCGCATCGTTCAGGATAAGGGCGGATAGGATCGCGGTGGCGGCCATGATCAGGACGAGAAACTCGAACTGGTTCTTCGAGGATCCGATGATGCGGAGGGAGACCCAGGTGAAGAAGCCGCAGAGCTGGAGTGCCGCAACTAGGAGCATCATTCCGAGGAGCAGCGCTAGGATGTTCAGGTCGACGGCCTCGACGGCCTCCTGAGGCGTCACCACGCCGAGCAGGATCATCAGGGCGGCCCCGAGTATCGCCACCGCGGGTCGCTCGATGTTGAACCAGCGGAACCTGCGGATGGAGATGAGGAGGTAGGTGACGATGAAGACGATCAGCGCCAACCACATCGTGGTCTGCATCTTCGCGGAGATGAAAGAAGCCGCTTATAGAGGTTTCACAACGGTCTAGACACCTGGATAGCGGAGAACCGTACCCAGCACCATCGATATCTCAAGATTCGTGAATCCGAGGGGCTTGATCTTCTTATCCAGGATCTCCGTCAGCTCGCGGTTCGATCCGGCCCGTACCCTCATCAGGACACGGCGCTCCCCGGTCAGGTGCAGGATTTCGGACACGTTCTTGATTGACATCAACGCGGTGACAGCCTGAGTCGTCGCCTTCGGGTCTATGTCAGCGGAGACGTAAGCATCGGCTCCGATTCCCATCCTCGTCTCGTCAACTATCGCCGAGTAACCGAGGATGACGCGGTCGTCCTCCATCCGTTTGATTCTGTCCCGGATGGTCGACGGCGAGCGGCTGAGGGCCTCCCCGATCTGCTCATACGTCAGCTTGGCATCCTTCTGGAGCATCTGGATGATCTTCGAGTCGAGATCGTCCTGCAGGACCCACACCTCTCCTGCCTTCTGATTGTAGATTCTCAGTTATGCTTCTTTCCCCAGACCGCCCCTAGGACTGCCTCCGATTTCCGATAGTCCCGGACCATACTGGAGTGGTCGAAGGCAAGCTCCGGCACCGCGGCAAGGTCGACGAGCTCCACCGAAGCGGCGTCGCTGCCCGATCTCAGTTTCCTGCTGGCCGCCTTCAGGACGAACGCGATGCTCACAGTGTGCCCTCTTGGGTCCCTGGCGGGGTCGGAGTAGACCCCCAGGAGCCTGATTATCCGCGTGGATAGGCCGGTCTCTTCCTTGACTTCTCGACGGACCGCCTCCTCCACCGTCTCCCCGTACTCGACGAAGCCCCCTGGTAGGGCGAGCTTCCCCTCGAACGGCGGTCTTCTCCTCTTCACGAGGACAATCTTGCCGTCGATGACGATTACTCCATCGACTGTCAGGTTGGGAATCCTGTATCTTTTGGCCATCTGACGCACTCGTTCCAGACACGGTAGGGCAAGGCGAAGCTTATTAGTAGCCTCGCTCTTAGGCGCGTACGTGGTCGTTTCCAAGAAGAAGATCCCTACCATCATGAGGGCCGACGAGATCCTCGATAAGGCGTTCAAACGACTGATGAAGATCGAGAAGGAGGGGGATGATCTGCTGCAGTCCAGGAGGAGGACGACGGTAGCTCGGATCACCGCGTCGGGCGACATAATATCATCGACGATGCAGAAGTACGTGAGGGCCTTCCCCTCGATGGAGAAGAGAGATGGGTTCGTAATGGAGCTGATCGACCTCCTGGTGGGGATGGACCAGCTCAAGAAATCGCTCGGCGCCCTGTCATGGTGTGGCAAGAGGGTCGACGCCATGAGGCAGGAGTACATCAGGAAGACGAAGGGGGCGACTGGGCTCAACGCGATAGAGCAGATCAGGAAGGAGTACTATGGCCGGGTCTCCTCCGTCGTCAAGCAAGTGTCCACAGACCTGGTGTTCGTAGGGCACGCCAGAGACGAGATGAGGAGGATCCCGACGATCGACACGGAACTGCCGACCGCGGTCGTGGCGGGATTCCCTAACGTTGGCAAGAGCCAGCTAGTCGGTCAACTGTCGTCCGCGAAGCCGCGCGTCGCACCATACCCATTCACAACACAAGGCATCGAGATCGGTCACTTCATCAATCGGTATCAGCGCTACCAGGTCGTCGACACCCCTGGCCTCCTGGACCGGCAGCTCGAGGAACGCAACGACATCGAGAGGCAGGCGGTCCTTGCGCTCAAACATCTGGCCGACGTGATAGTCTTCATCATAGACCCGACCGAAACGAGCGGCTACACTCTGGAGAAGCAACTCGCCCTCCTGGAATCGCTCAAACGCAACTTCCCCTCGATTCCCATTCTCGAGGTCGAGAACAAGGCGGACATGATGCGCAGCGGCAGCGGGAGGCTCGCGATCTCGGCCCTGACCGGGGAAGGGGTCGAGGAAGTCAGGACCAGGCTAATCGAGCTGCTCAGGCCGGCCATCGATCCCGAAGCACAGTCTGGAAGTGTTATCTAGGCGGTAGGCAATCGGGCGAACAGGGGTCGGATGCCGCAGGAGCTTGCGTGCAGCGATAGGGTGCGTTCTTACTTCGCCGGTCTGTCCAGCCAGGCGGATCGCTGCTACGCTGTTGCCAGGAGGGCGAGGGCCAGGGGAATGGACCCCGAGACATTCGTGGAGATCCCCCAGGCGGAGGACCTCGCCTCAAGGGTCGAGAAGCTGCTCGCGGCCTGGAACGTCGAAGGCGTCGCCGTGAGGATACGAGAGCTGAGCCGGAAGTACGACCGCGAGGAGGTCTCCCTGCTCGTGGCCAAGGAGGTCGCCAGCCAGCCATCGAAGACCAAGGAGGAGGCGATCGACCGGGCGGTGCGCGTCGGCCTCGCCGTCCTGACGGAAGGCATACTCGTCGCGCCGCTGGAGGGCATCGCCGGAATCAAGGTCGGCAGGAACTCAGACGGGACGAATTACCTTGCGATCTCGTTCGCCGGGCCGATTAGGAGTGCCGGCGGAACTGGCCAGGCCATGGCTGTGCTCATCGCCGACGTGGTGCGACGCGAGCACGGAATAGGAAAATACGTGCCGACGCACGGAGAGGTTCAGAGGTTCAAGGAGGAGATCCCGCTCTACAAGCAAGCGCAGCATCTTCAATACGTTCCGACCAACGCTGAGATCGAGCTGATAGTAAAGAACTGCCCGGTGTGCGTCGACGGGGAGGGGACGGAGGACGTCGAGATATCTGGCTATCGCGACCTGCCCAGAGTAGAGACGAACAAGGTCCGAGGAGGAGCCTGCCTGGTCATTGCGGAGGGGCTCTGCCAGAAGGCACCGAAGATCGAGAAGCATGTAAAGAAGCTGGGCATCGATGGTTGGGAGTTCATATCCGATTACCTGGCGATGAAGAAGAAGGAGACCACCGAGAGCGACCAGTCCAAGGTCAAGCCGGAGTACAAGTACCTCAAGGACCTGATCGCCGGCCGGCCAGTGCTAGGTCACCCGTCGAGAGTGGGAGGGCTCAGGCTGAGGTACGGGAGAGGCAGGACGACCGGGCTGGCGGCCATCGCCCTCAATCCGGCTACGATGTACGCCGTCGATGAGTTCCTGGCGATAGGGACACAGATCAAGATCGAGAGGCCAGGGAAGGCGGGCGCGGTGACCCCATGCGATCGGATCGAGGGCCCGATTCTCCTGCTCCGAAACGGCGATCTGGTGCAGACCGACACGGTCGATGAGTTCATGGTCGTGAAGGACCAGGTGAAGGAGATCGTGGACCTCGGTGAGATCCTCATACCCTTCGGCGAGTTCGTCGAGAACAACCATGTTCTGGTGCCTGCGGGCTACAGCCTCGAATGGTATCGCGCCGAGCTAAGGAGGGCCTCGGGCAGCCTTCCGAAGGATTGGATGAAGCCGGTCTCGTATGGCGAGGCGGTCTCGACGTCGCTCAAGTTCGGCATCCCTCTTCACCCATACTACAATCTCTTTTGGAATGACACTCCGCTGGACGAGGTCAAGGTCCTGAGAGTTCACGTCCTCGCGGGCGGCGCCTTATCAAGTGGTCGTCTGAGCTTCCCGAACGATCCCTCGGTCAAGGCGACGCTGGAACGCCTCGGAGCACTACACGAGGTCAGGGACGGAAGGATAGTGATCGCGGAGCGCTACTCGCAGGCGGTCCTCGGCGCCATAGGCGCCGCTCCGACTGAGGTCGGTATCGGCCCTGTCCGTGAGCTCGAAGGACAGACTACGCTCGACGCTGTCTCGGCCGCCAGCGGGATCCCCATCAGAGCGAGGTCGGTGACGAGGATCGGGGCCAGGATGGCCAGGCCAGAGAAGGCGAAGGAAAGGCGGATGAAGCCGCCGCCCCACGTCCTGTTCCCGCTCGGCCAGAGCGGCGGAGCGCAAAGGCTCGTAAGCGAGGCGATGGAGGACGAGAAGGTGGAGGCCGAGGTGGGGGTGAGGTCCTGCCCCATCTGCGGCAAGACCACATTCCAGTGCAAGTGCGAGTGCGGCTCCCACACCGTCCCGACAGATGCCCCCGCGCAGCAGGTCATCGATGTAACGAGAATCA
>JBEKAR010000107.1:0-5622 GCA_050015815.1 Methanomassiliicoccales archaeon
ATTAACAACGACGCCAAGATGCTGCCCGAGTTCCTCACGATCCTGTTGAGCCAGCTCAAGATGAGGGAGGCATACCCGGTGCTCCTGTCTCTGCCAGACTCGCTCAAGCCCGAGGCGAAAGAGATGCTTAGCCTTGTTTGCGACTACACTCTAACGGTGTAGGCGTTCAGACCCGTCTAATCAGGCGACGCACTCTGGAATGGAAATGATTCTTACACAGCAATGTTTATAAAAGCCATAAGACAAATGCCCGCTCACTGTGGGGCAACCCACATGGAGGACATAACGTGAAGAAGATGTGGAAGACTAGAAAGAACAAGGAGGCAGTGTCCCCTGTCATCGCAACCATTCTCATGGTGGCGATCACGGTGGTTCTCGCCGCTGTTCTATACGTCATGGTGATGGGATTCGGTGGGGGTAGTACTCAGACACCGACTGGATCCTTCAGCAGCACCAGGACTGGTTCTGGAGCATACACGGTGACGTTGCTATCAATATCCAAGAACAACGTCCAGAACAGCACCTTGACAATCGTTGTTACGCCTTCAACGGGAGTGACCATAAAGGGCATGTATGTAGCGGACGCCAGCGCGAATCACTATATCGGAGCGGGCGACTACATGACGCTTTCTGGGTTAATAACTGGATCGACGTATACAATAACCCTCAAGTACAACCCAACTGGCAACGCGATTGCATCGACTCAGATAACCGCTTCGTGAGATAATTGACATGGGAGACAATAACATGAAGAAGATTTGGAAGACTAGGAGAAAGACGGAGGCGGTGTCCCCGGTCATCGCAACCATTCTCATGGTGGCGATCACGGTGGTTCTCGCCGCTGTTCTATACGTCATGGTCATGGGATTCGGTGGGGGTAGTACTCAGACACCGACAGGCGCTTTCAGCAGCACCAGGACTGGTTCTGGAGCATACACGGTGACGTTGCTATCAATATCACAGAACAACGTCCAGAACAGCACGGTGACAATCGTTGTTACGCCTTCAGGAGCCACAACAAAGGGCATGTATGTAGCAGACGCCAGCGCGAACCACTATCTCGGAGCGGGCGACTACATGCTGCTTTCTGGGTTAATAACTGGATCGACGTATACAATAACCCTCAAGTACAACCCAACTGGCAACGCGATTGCATCGACTCAGATAACCGCTTCGTGAGCACGTGGTAGGGTCGGTCAAACCTCTTCATTTCGTTTATTATTTGTTCATCAGCGATTAGTGACTGCAATGGGCATTTTGAACGAGTTCTGCGTTTGTTCTGGCCTGGAAAGGTTCCCCCATCAATGGAAAGCAACGATTCTCAAAGCGAAAGGACATCATGTTGCAATCCTATGACCGAGCTAGGATGGTCGAATCAGAGAAGCTCGAAGGACTAATTCAACAATGTCTGGCGAAAGGGCAGTTAACGACCTCTGAGTTATCCAGACAGCTACAAAACGTCATATCAGATTGCCCTGATGAGTTGATGAGGGCCCTGATGAAGATGCGGAGGAAAGGCATTATCAGGGGCGGATTTTCAAGAGAGATTGGCGGGTTTGTTTGGACAAAAGAAGATGGTCGGAAATGAAACGGGTCGAACGACTCAGACAACGGTCGACTTCTTCTTGATTGGAGCTCCTTTCTTCACGTGGTAAAGAATGACAGTCGTGTTCGCCGCGTGATCGGACCACCTCTGCCGCGGGTCGCCCTCCGTCGCCAGACCGGCGAACACGTCGATTGGCAGGAACGCGTACCAGAACAGCTTCGGGACCGACCGAATCGTCGCCTGGTAGAACTTGCCCCTGTCACCGAGCGATACGACACGCAGATGAAGCAGCCTCTTGCCTATTGTCTGTCCGAACCATCCTTCGAGGATAGCCGAGTAGGCGAACAGCCCGACGCCGCTGAAGATCCCGGCGAGCAGGGCGGCCTCAACCGAGTTCGTCGCACCCAAGGCCAACGATATCGGGACTGCGATGATCACCCCGTCGATCAGTCCTGCAGCAACCCGCTTCAGCCAGTGCCTTCGAAAGTCTCCGCTCTGTTCCAAGAGCTCGTAGCCTATCGGCATCCCATCCACCCGAGACGAGAAGCGCCGCGAGAAAGGATAAACCTTCCGTCCTGGCGGACGCCACTCAGCTCGCCCGTCTGTCATCACCGAATCAGAGCTGGGTTTGTCATCATCGTGGCGTTCATGGAAACCGTCGTCCTGGGGATAAACCTAGCGCGGGAACGGGTTTAAGGCAAGTTGGACACTTCTGGGCTGCGTGAGCGAAGAGAGGAAGGGCAAAGGCCTGCAGCTGCGGACCATCTACCTGGTAGTCTACGTCTGCATCATCATCCTCGCCGCTGCGGTCCTCCTTCCTGACTACTGGTATTTGTTCCTCATCGTCGTGGTGATCGCGCTTGTGCGCATCGCCTTCTACTTCGTGCCGGGCAAGAAGTACCGCTGCAACAAATGCGGCGCCGCCTTCTCTCCTGGAAGGCGCTCGTCCTCCAGGCCCAGTCCGAATGAGATCTACCAGGAGAAGGGCAAGATCTACTGCCCGAAGTGCGGCAGCACCGACGTCGTCACGGTGAAGAAGGGGAGCTCGAAGTGAGCGACAGGAAACCCCTCGACGCCCTGCACTCGAAGGACAAGTCTGTTCTTGCCTGGAAGCAGCCCAAGAAGTCGACGAAGAAGAAGGTCCTGTTCATCTGTATGCAGAACTCAGCGAGGTCCCAGATGGCCGAGGGCTGGCTGAGGCATCTTTACGGCGAAAGGTACGAGGCCTATAGCGCGGGGGTCAGGCCGGGAAGGCTTCACCCCCTCGCCGTCGACGTTATGGCAGAGGTCGGCGTGGACATATCCAAGCAGAGGGCGAAGAGCATCGAGGAGACGCTCGACGAGTACTACGATCTCGTCGTCACGGTCTGCGACCGAGCGAGAGAGGAGTGTCCCGTCTACCCGGGCGCGACCGAGCTCGAGCACGTCTCGTTCGAGGACCCTTCCGCCGAGGACGGGACGTCGGATGAGATGGCCGAACGTTTCAGGAAGGTGCGCGACGAGATTCGCGCCTACGTCGTGAAGAGGTTCGGGGAGGCAACGGGATGATCCCCGTCTTCGTCTATGACAAGGGCGAGTGCGATCCGAAGAAGTGCACCGCCAGGAAAATGCTCCGCTTCAAGCTCGCCCAGCCGCTCGCCTCGGCCAAGAGCATCCCGAGGGGGAGCGTCGTGCTCGATCCGACGGCGGAGAAGGCGCTGTCCGTCGAGGATCTCCCGAAGGCGAGGGGCTACGGCATCGTCGTGATGGACCTCTCCTGGAACAAGATCGAGGGGTTCCCGCCGATCAGGGAGGACGCGAACCGTCGTGCCCTCCCGTACCTCCTGGCCGCGAACCCGGTAAACTGGGGCAAGCCGCTCAGATTGACGAGCGCGGAGGCAGTGGCGGCCGCGCTCTACATCATGGGAGAGAAGGAGCAGGCCCGATCGCTGTTGAGCAAGTTCTCCTGGGGCGAGCAGTTCCTCCTGCTCAACGCCGAACCGCTCGAGCGGTACAGCGAGGCGAGGACGAGCGGCGAGGTCGTGAAGGTCCAAGCAGACTACCTTCAGGGGTAAGGAGGATACGGGCTTGGGCGTCTCGCAGTTCGATGGTCTGGCTCCAGGCAGGTAAGCGCGGTTTCCCGGCGTCTCGCACCAATCGGGTTTATGTCTTAGAAAGGCATAGTGGGAAATCCGCCGCAACGGAAAGGAACGAGGTGCTCGCTTTTGCCGTCGGACTACACGGATGAGGACCTGATCGCTCGCTGGGAGGAGTTCTTCGAGAGCAGCGGTCAGAGGCTCAAGGTGATCGAGGTCGCCGACCTCTACCCCGAACAGCGCAGCGTCTTCATCTCTTATGCTGAGCTGGACATGTTCGATCCGGACATGGCGGACCACATCCTCAAGCATCCGCTCAAATCCCTCACGCTCGGGAAGCAGGCGATGCATAAGATCGTACCACCCGGCAGGGAGAAGGCCGAGGTCAACCTGCGCATCACCGGTCTTCCGAAGGACAGCAAGATCGAGATACGGAGGATACGCGCGGAGCATCTAGGCAAGTTGATCGCGGTCGAAGGCCTGGTCCGTAAGGCGACAGAGGTCCGGCCGAAAGTGACAGACGCGCTGTTCCAATGCATGCGCTGCGACCATGTCATCCGCGAACCGCAGGAGGGGATGTACTTCAAGGAGCCCCTGGAGTGCTACAAGGACCAGGGCGGATGCGGGAAGACCGCTTCCTCGACGAAGTTCAAGCTCCTGTCTGAGGAGTCGCGGTACGTCGACACGCAGAAGATCGAGATCCAGGAGAACCCAGAGGGTCTGAGGGGCGGGGCTCAGCCGGAGAGGCTCGCCGGGTACATCGAGGACGATCTGGCGGGAACGATATCGCCCGGCGACCGGATCATCCTGAACGGCGTCATCCGCTCCGTCCAGAAGGGCACGGTGCAGAAGTCGACGCTCTTCGACATCAACCTCGACATCATGTCGGTCGAGTTCAGGACCCAGGAGTACGATGAGGTCACCATCAGCGAGGAGGACGAGGCGGAGATACTCGAGGCGTCGAAGGACCCCACCCTGTTCAAGCGCATCGTCGCCTCGATCTCGCCGACTATCTACGGGTACGAGTCGGAGAAGGAGGCGATCGCGCTGCAGCTGTTCGGAGGCGTGCACAAGACGCTCGACGACGGCACGAAGATTCGCGGCGACATCCACGTCCTCCTCGTCGGGGACCCGGGGGTCGCGAAGTGCGTCACCGGCGACGCCCAGGTGCTCCTGGCCGATTGCGCGACTAGGCCGATTGGGGACATAGTCGAGGAGGCGCTGGAGAATGGCCCGGTGGAGAAGGTCGACGACGGCGTGCATGCTCCTCTCGACCTGCAGGTCATGGCGTTCTCCGAGAGGGGCGCGATCGAGCCGGCGAAAGCGGTCAGGGTCTGGAAGCGCACCGCTCCGGCGAAGATGCTAACGATCATCACGAAGGCGGGGAGGAAGCTCTGCGTCACGCCGACCCATCCGCTCTTCATTCAGAACGGCCCGTGGATACAGTTCCGCGCGGCGAAGCTCATATACACCGGCCAGCACATCGCTATCGCGACCGGCGCGGGCCAGTGCGGCGCCGACGAAACGCATGGATTGAAAAGAGGGCTCGACTGGGACCAGGTAGTTAAGAAGGAAGAGATCGACGCCCCCGAGCAGTTCGTCTACGACATCGAGGTCGAGGGTGTGCACAACTTCGTCACCAATGGCATCATCTCTCACAATTCGCAGATACTCAGATACATGGCCGACATGGCGCCGAGAGGGATCTATGCCAGCGGCAAGTCGTCGTCAGCGGCCGGGCTATGCGTCCATCCCGACACCAAGATCGTCGTCGACGGAAAGGAGGTCAAGATCGGCGCCTTCGTCGAGGAGAGGATGAAGTCGCCACAACAAACGAAGCCGGGCGTCTGGTCCGAGGCGTGTGACGGGCACGAGATCGGAACGATATGGGGAAGCCCACGGCCGGAGACACGGAGGCTCAAGGCGATCTGGCGGCTAAACACCCCTTCATTTCTCGTGGAACTCGCCGCGGCCAGCGGACAAAGGATAACGCTCACACCC
>JBEKAR010000108.1:0-5588 GCA_050015815.1 Methanomassiliicoccales archaeon
AATCGAACTGGTGAAGGGCAGGCCGAGAATGCCTTTCTCACTACAGAAAGGGGAGATTATCCGTATTCACTTCACCCTGAGACTGAATAGACGGGGCTTCTTCGAGTTCAGATGGATCAAGGTCAAGGCGAGCGACCGCTCTCTGCTTTTCACTGAGACGCTAGACGTCTGGGCGCAGACGAGCATCCGGGTCCTCCCTCATGTCGAGAATCTGAAGCGAGCGGCGATCGAACCGATGAAGGTCAGGCTTTCCTCCGGCAACGTGCCTTCACGGCTGCTAGGCCCCGGCTCCGACTTCTTCGGGCTCCGCGCCTATGTCCCCGGGGACGAGTTGCGGCGCATCAACTGGAAGGCGTCGGCCCGCGGCATTGACCTGATCACCAACGAGTTCAAGACGGAGAGGAGCGGAGACGTAGTGATCGTAATCGATGCACGCTACGACGTCGGAGGGACCGGAGGGAGGCGCATGGTCGATCTACAGGTGGACGCCGCGGCCTCGATCGCATCGCACCTGCTACGCCAGAGGAACAGGGTCGGAATGGTCTACCTGGGCGACACCCTCCAAATCGTGCCGCTGGCATACGGCAGGAGGCAGTTCTATCGCCTGCTGGAGGTCCTGGTCAAGGCCGAGCCGGGCATGCCGAAGTCGACCGAGGGGATCAAGTGGGCGCTCAAGCGCCACTTCTCCCGGGGCACGATGGTGCTCCTCGTCACCCCGCTCGAAGACCGGAGCGCGGTATCCTTGGCCGAGGAACTGAGCAAGCGCGGCAGGGAGATGCTCGTGGTCTCCCCTGACGCCATAGCTGAGAGGACCAGGGTTCTGAAAGAAGGGGCGGCGAGGGACCTGGCCGTAAGGATGTCGAGGCTCGCACGCGAGGACCGCGTGGCTGAGCTGCGTCGGTACTGTCTGGTGGTTGACTGGAACGCCGATGGAACTCTCTCGAGGCATCTGGTGGGGGTGAGGGCATCGCGCCAAAGAGCGGTCTAGGGCTCGATGTCAAGCGCCTTTCAATCCTGGTTTTGGCGCTCACCGTGGCTCCACTTACATTCACTTTGCCTCTGGTCGCCGGGACGTCCTGGTTGTTCCCGACGACTGTCGGCCTTGTCGTGGCACTTTTCCTTGGCCTAGGTTTGTTCCGTCTCGGCAGACCTTCCCTCTTCGCCGCGACGGCCGGAGGACTGGGCATAGCGGCTGGCCTGGTCCTCGCCGTCTCGACGGAATGGGGTTTCGCACCTCCTTTGGCGTGCGCCCTCTGCGGATTTGGCGCAGCATTCCTCAGCGGAACGGTGCTTCAGTTTCGATCGGTCGTCGCTGAGACATCGATCGCTTCGACGGAAGATGAGGCGATAGCGCACAGAGCACTTTCGAGACTGTTCTCATCACTGCTGACCAATCTTGCGATCCTCGCCGCCGCGACCATCGTGATTTCGCTGATCGCGTTGAACTTCGACCTAGGCCATCTGAACGTAGCAGGACTCACGCTGCTATCGGTCGCGGCCATCATCGCAACCACGGTCCTGGCGCTGTCGATGAGATCAGGGCCGGAGAAAAACGTGAAATAGACTGCTACCCCTCAAGTGCGACAAGATGGACGCAGACATCGTCGTGGCGGGCGCGGGACCGGTAGGAACGACGTTCGCCGCACTAGTGGCCGGGGACGCTGAGGTGATCGTGCTCGAGGAGCATCAGCGTATCGGCCGGCCGGTCCAGTGCACAGGTCTTGTCGCACCGCGCGTCGTCGAATTGGCTGATGCCGAGAGCGTCGTTATCAGCAGGCTGAGATCGGTCACGTTCCACCTACCAGGAGGAGGTACGATCGACCTCCATGGGGACGGCCTCAAGGCCGTCGTCGTCGACAGGGCCAGGTTCGACGAGCTCTGCGCCGAAAGGGCGATTAGGAAGGGCGCCCGGATAGTGACCGGAGAGAGACTGGTGGACTTCAAGGTCCGAGAGGACTCGGTCGATGTGCATTCCCACCGTTCGACCATCGAGAAGTTGATCAAAGCCAAGCTAGTGGTCGGAGCGGATGGCTACAGGTCGACCGTGGCCTCGGCCGCCGACATCAAAGGTTCCAGATCGTATGTCCGCGGATTGCAGATGGATGTCGAGAAGAGGCTCGACGACCAGGAGAGGGTGCACGTCTTCGTGGGACAGAAGGTGGCGCCTGGCTTCTTCGCCTGGGAGATCCCATGCGGGGACTTCACTAGGGTCGGTGTCTGCGTCTCCACGGGCCATGCGGCCCCCTCCACCTACCTCAAACGCCTGCTTTCGAGGCTCGACCTGAAAGAGGAGAAAGTGGTCTCTTCTGCCTCGGGCATAATACCAATCGGTCCACCATCCAGGACCTACGCGGATAGAGTAATGATCGTCGGCGACGCGGCGGGTCAGGCCAAGCCCCTGAGCGGCGGTGGCATCTACACCGGAATGGTTGCGGCGAGGTGTGCTGCCGAGACGGCGACGGAGGCACTGGATGACGGCAAGTTCAGAGCCTCCGATTTGTCGACGTACCAGGCCAGGTGGAAGAAGGAGATCGGAAAGGAACTCGAACGCGGATGGGTTCTCCGGCGTGCCTATCTCAGCCTGAGCGACGAGAAGCTGGACGAGATAGGTGGAATCCTTTCCAAGCCGAAGGTCCTGAACCTCCTCAGCGATGGGGACATCGACTTCCCGTCGTCGCTCGCCCCGAAGGTGGTCAAGGCCGCTCCATCTCTGCTCAAGTTCGCTCCACAGTTCATCCGTTCCGTCGTCTGGCACTGATTCGGAAAAAGAATGATATATCCTCGCTTCGCTGGCGACTCGATGGTCCGGTTCGCAAAGATCCCCAGGGCACGAAGTCCAGAGGTCAGGAGGGCGCTGGTGAGCTTGGACGGTCTCGACACCGAGCTTCGCGCCATCAACCTGGGAGCGTTCGTCCTCTGGCCTTTGAACGAAAGGCCGACCGAGAGCGACGCGGCAAGGCTCGGATTCGAGGTCGTGGCGCTCCCTGACTGCAAGAAACTTGTCTATCGCAACCCCTTCGCGGAGATCAAGGCGAGGCTGGCCCTTCCGCTGGACCACAAGAGACTCCTTCCCAGGAAATGGGAGCTCGTCGGAGACGTCCTCGTCCTCAGGATCCCGCAAGGAATGGATGGCGTGAAGTACAAGGTGGCAGCGACATACGCTGATGTCCTCGGCGCGAAGACGGTATGCCAAGAGGTCGGCCCGATCGAGGGAGTGTTCCGCATTCCTAAGATGAACATCATCTATGGCTCCGACACGGAGACAGTGCACAAGGAGAACGGAATCCTCTACAAACTGGACGTGGGAAAGGTCATGTTCTCATCCGGCAACAAGGCAGAGAATCTGAGGATGAGCCACCTCGACTGCCGTGGAGAGACGGTGGTCGACATGTTCGCAGGGATCGGCTACTTCACACTCCCGATAGCGAAGCACGCGCATCCCAAACGTGTTATCGCCTGCGAGATCAACCCGATAGCTCATCGATATCTTGTGGAGAACGTGGAGCTCAATGACCTCAGGGATGTAGTCGAGCCGTTCCTCGGGGACAACCGCGGGCTTCCTTGCGACAAGATCGCGGACAGGGTGCTGATGGGCTACGTCGGGACGACGTCCGAGTTCCTGCCGAAAGCGTTCGATCTGGTAAAGGACGGGGGGGTCGTGCACTATCACGACGTGTGTCCGATCGAGCTGTTTCCGGAACGACCTCTGGGCGAGATACGGTCACGGGCGAACGGCCGTCGGTTCGACGTGCTCCGGCTGGCCGAGGTGAAATCGTACGCACCCCTGGTTTCTCATTATGTGATCGACATTCAGGTCGGATGAGGTCACCTGCTCCTCACCGGGTTTTCCGAGGAGCCACTTGCGGTTAGAAGCGTCCTGAGCGCCTCATCATACTCGTTGCCGTTCGCCTCGAGCATCATCGCGGCGAAGGTCTTGAGGTAGATCCCGTAGTCGATCTCCTCTTTGGTAAATTGCCAGTTCCGACCCTCCGCCTCGCCGACCGCGGCTAGGAAACCGTACGCGACCGCCTTGCTCTTGTGGTCCTTCAGCCTCACCCGGTCGAGCGCCCTTACCATTGCCACCTTCCCCTCGATCTTGAGCGCCCTCGCCAGGGTGTCGGCTAGGCCTGAGACCTCGCCGAGCTCGGCGTACTCCGGCAGCCTCGACTCGATCCCGCTCGCTAGCTCGATGCGCCTCGCTTCGTTCACCATCTGGGGAGGAGTGAGGTTGGTCATCGCGAGTACCTTCTTTGCAGTGTCTTCTCCCGCGACCATCGAAAGTAGCGCCTCACCGTTCGCCGGCCACAGGTCGGTTATGATCTTTCCCGCCTGATCGGACTCGGAGACGACCGACACTGGGCTGGTGCGCAGCAATCCGTCGACCGCTAGCCGTTCCGCCTCGCTCCCCTTCAGGTTCGCCACGAACTCGTCGAGCCTACCCTGGTAGCAGGAATTGGCCAGTACGAGGGTCCCTATCCCGTGGGTGCGCAGGTGTTCCATCCGGTACGATCTGCCTTCTTCCACCAGTTTCTGGTCGACCGTCTTGCCAGTCCTGTAGCTCTCCAAGAGATCCTGACTGAGCGGCGAACCCTCGCGACATCCGCAAGTCGAGGCGCTTGTCGAGCACTTCGGCGAATACAAGACATCGACGTCGAAGTCGTCCATCGGATTCGGCGCCGCAATCCTTGCAGACAGGTGGTGGAGGAGGTTCACATCGCCGACACAATCCTGGCATATGAACAGCCGCTTGTCCGCGGACCTCCAGTTGATCACCAGGCCGCTGACTGACTCGGGATGGCCACAGCTGCCGTCCACAAGTATGTCGTATGGCGCCTGCGCGATCGTTTCCTCGATATACGCCTGAGGCGCTTGCGGTCCCTCGGAGGCGCACCAGAGTCCTCCGGCCGACGAGTAGATGTGGAGCTTCTGCGACCTGGCATCCTCGAAATATGCCAGGAGCCGTAGGTCCGGATCGTCGAAGTACTGCACGCCGATCAGCCGTTCCGGGTCGACCTTTCCCCGGACGGCGAACGATATCGGCCCCGACGGCGTCATCTTCGTCGATAGGAATGGCACCTTACCAGAGGCGGAGAGCGAGAGCGTCGCGGCGTACGCCCTGACGAGCTGATCGCCGTGCATCGCTATCGCCTGCAGCGTCTCAGCATCCCCACGGCTCTGCTTCACCTTCTCCATCTTCTTCAGGAGCTTGTCGTAGGGGCAGCGCCAGCATTTTCCCTCGCACTGGGGGATCAGAACTGACGGGTCCTCGGCAAGCCTGTCAGCCCTGGCCAGGAGATCCTTCTCCAAGCTCTTCGGAGTGGCCTTGATGCCCTTGAAACGGACGACGCGACCCATCGAGCCGGGAGTGACACGGCCGCGATATGTATGTTTGGTCCGGATGGCGGGGTCGCCCTTGACGTCCGGCTGGACCCTTCAGAGGTGGCATTCTTTGAGGCGCGGCGAATGCAATGGCGGAGAACTCCACATTCTTATCCAGGGCGATAGGACTATAATCTGGCAAGGGCGTTCACCACACGAAGGGATGCGGCATGCCAGATGAGGAGTCCTACGCGAAGGGTTACCTGAAG
>JBEKAR010000109.1:0-5486 GCA_050015815.1 Methanomassiliicoccales archaeon
CCGCGCGCGACTTTCGGGCAGAGTTTGAGGTGCGTTCGATGGTGCGGATGCCAAAGATAAACAGGGAATTGTCGGCTTGTCTCCAGTGCGGCTACTGCATCAGGGTGTGCGACACCTACGCTCAGGAGCCCTGGGAGTCGATCAGCCCCCGCGGCAAGGTCTACTATCTGAAGCAGCTGCAGAACCGCACCCCGATGGACACCATCCTCGGACGCAAGGTCGAGGTCGACGACGAGTTCGTCGACGCGTTGTACCGCTGCACCGGCTGCGCCGCCTGCTGGCAGGTATGTCACGTTTCGATCGAGTTCGCCGAGTTCTGGGAGAAGGTGCGTGAGTGGGTCGTCGAGCAGGGCAAGGGGCCGATGCCGGCGCACAAGAAGCTTGCCGAGCGCATCCGCACGACCAATAACCCCTACGGAGAGGCGCCGGAGAAGAGGGGCGCCTGGTTCCCCGAGGGCATCAAGCGCGTCGACAATAACCCCGACGTCGTGTTCTTCGCGGGCTGCACCGCATCTTACAGGATGCAAAGCATACCGAAGGCCGCCGCGACCGTCCTGGAAAGGTCGGGGGTAAAGCAGAACATCATGGGAGGGGACGAGTACTGCTGCACCTCGCCGATGCTCAGGACCGGCCAGACCGACGCCTCCCGCGACTTCGCCGAAAACAACATCAGGCAGGTGGAGAGGATGGGCGCGAAGGCCATGGTCACGGCCTGCGCCGGATGCTTCAAGACGACCACCCATGATTATGGTCGCTTCTACTCGAACCCCTCGTTCGAGGTCTACCACTTCTCACAGTACGCGCAGAAGCTGATCAAGGAGAAGAAGCTCAAGCTCACCAAGGAAATGAAGATCAAGGTCACGTACCACGACCCCTGCCACCTAGGCAGGCACTCGGGCGTATTCGAGCCTCCGCGCGAGGTGCTGAAGGCGATCCCCGGGCTCGAGCTCGTCGAGATGCCGCGCAACCGGATGAACTCGCAGTGCTGCGGTGCCGGCGGCGGTTACAAGTCACAGTACAACGACCTCGCGGTGAACATCGCTGCGAAGAGGGTCAAGGATGCCGTCGCGACGGGCGCGGAGAGGATCGTCACCACCTGCCCGTTCTGCGTGCTCAACCTCCAGGCCGGCGCGAAGCAGCTCGGCTCGAACATCAAGGTGATGGACCTGTCCGAGCTTCTGCTAGAGGCGACCGACCCGGCTCCGGCGCCTGCTCCCGCGCCCGCGGCTCCGGAAGAGAAGAAGTGATCAGGCGGATTCGAGCGAGACCTCGAACGTCCTCGCCGGTCCGACGTCCTTCTCCCATGACCTTCTGTACTCGAGCATGAAGGCGCCTGAGCCGCTCCCCACGACGTTGAAATGCCACATCCTCGTTCCGCCGCTGCCACACAGCGGCAGTGCCTCCGGCACATGATCGTTGTCAACGAGCTCGAGGAAGGCGGGAAGCTGCACCATCTGCCATCCGAAGCCCGTCGTCAGGTTCTCCACCAGTTCGAGGTCGATCTTGTCCTTGGGCTTGACGCGAATCGACCTGCCCGAATCCTTGGCTCTTAGATGCATGTGGATGAGTGCCCGCCGCGGCTCTTGGCACTTCGCATCGCGCCACTTCCGCGTCGCGCCTCGATAGGTTGAAGTACCGCCAAGTGTTCGATTCGAAACCCCTATGGTCTTCGAGCTGCTCGACCCCCGAATCAGGAAGTTCCTTTCGAACATGAACATCAACGAGCCGACCGGCCCACAGCGGATGGCGATCCCTCACATTCTGAAGGGGGAGCATGTCCTCGTCGTCGCGCCGACGGGCATCGGCAAGACCGAGGCGGCGATGCTGCCGATATTCCACCAGCTTCTTCAGACCCAGGGCCCGGGCATCAGGGTCATCTACGTCACGCCGCTCAGGGCGCTGAACCGAGATCTTCTCAGGAGGCTGGAGGATTTCGGCAAGGCCCTCGGACTGGACGTCGCCGTCCGCCATGGGGACACGCCCCAATCGGAGAGGATGAGGCAGTCCCGGAAGGCGCCTGACGTTCTGATCACGACGCCGGAGACGCTGCAGGTGATGTTCGCCGGCAAGAGGCTTCGCGCGCACCTGGCGAACGTGCGCTTCTTCGTGATCGATGAGATCCACGAGCTGGCGGAGGACGAGAGAGGAGCGCAGCTCGCTGTCGCTATGGAGCGCGTGGTGAACGAGGCAGGGGAGTTCCAGCGGATAGGCCTATCCGCCACCGTTGGAACGGTCGAGGAGGTCGCGAAGTACCTCGGCGGCCCATCGAGGAAGGTCACGATCTCCCGCTCCCACATCGCCAAGGACATGAGGCTGAGCGTCCAGGCTCCCCAGGTGGCGGACAAGGACAGGGACCTCGCCGGGACGCTGATGAGCGACCCGCAGATGATCGCCTGCATGCGACGCTGTCGGCAGCTGATCGAAGATCATCGCTCGACGCTCTTGTTCGTCAACACCAGGGACACGGCGGAGGCGCTCGCCGCCCGTTATCACGTCTGGGACGAGAAGTTCGCCGTCGGGGTGCACCACGGCTCGCTCTCGAAAGACACCCGCATCGAGATGGAGGAGAACTTCAAGAAGGAAGTCCTGAAGGGACTAATCTGCACCTCCTCCCTGGAACTGGGCATCGACATAGGAAGCGCGGACTTCGCCATCCAGTACAACTCGCCCCGGCAGGTCGTACGCCTGGTGCAGAGGATGGGCAGGGCCGGGCACAGCGTCGGCGCGAAATCGGAAGGGGCAATCGTCGCCTCCACACCCGACGAGATCGCCGAGAGCTTGGTCATCACGAGGAAGGCGCTGCACGAGGAGATCGAGCCGCTGCGGGTGAGGATGAACCCTCTCACCGTGCTCGCCAACCAGATCGTCGCGATGGCGATGACCGGCGTGGTAGGCATCGAGGTCGCGTACAAGACAGTGACGCGCTCGTACCCGTTCCATTCGCTCGGACGCGCGGCGTTCGATTCAGTCCTCGACCAGCTCTCTCACATCGGTCTGGTGTTCATCGCGCCGGAGCAGTACCGCCGCTCGAGCCGGGGTATGCGCTACTTCTACGACAACATCTCGATGATACCAGACGAGAGGTCCTTCAAGATCCGTGACCTGTCGACTCGCAAGATCGTGGGGCAGCTTGACGAATCGTTCGTGATCTCCTTCGCGGAGCCTTTCGCCACCTTTATCACCCGCGGCAGGTCGTGGCGCGTGATCGAGGTCAAGGAGGACGAGGTGCTGGTCGAGCAGGTCAAGGAGATCGGTTCGATACCGTCGTGGACGGGAGAGGACATTCCGGTTCCGTTAGACGTCGCCATGGAGGTCGGACGGCTCCGTCGCATGGAAGGGTACGGCGACTACCAGGGGAACGCCGAATCGGTCGAACGCCTCAAATCCTACTTCACCGAACAGAGGTCGGAGGCGAAGATGCCTTCGGACGAACTGATCACCCTCGAGGTCGGCAAGCGCCTCCTCATCCTGAACATGTGCTTCGGCTCGAAGGTCAACGAGACGCTGTCCAGGCTCCTCTCAGTGCTAGTCACGGCGAGGATCGGGGAGAGCATCGGGGTGCACACCGATCCCTACCGCATCATGCTCGAGCTGCCCAGGGACCTGAAGCCCTCGCTCGTCATCGACACGCTGAAGAGCATCAAAGCGGAGAACGTCGAAGGCCTCGTCCGCCTCGTCATCCGCAACTCCTCGCATCTACGTTGGCGCTTCGTGCACGTGGCAAAGAAGTTCGGGGCGGTGGAGAAGGAGGCGGACTACCAGAGCATCAACTTCAACCGCCTCTTTGAGGCGTTCGACCAGACGCCGCTGTACGACGAGGCGGTGAACCGCGTGCTCTGGGAGGACCTGGACCTCGAGGGCACGGTCGCCGTGGTCAAGGACATATCCGATGGGAAGCTCGAGTTCGACATCACGCCGCTGACGCCGATCGGGAGGGCGGGACTGCAGCACTCGAGGGAGCTAATCGCGCCGCAGAGGGCGGACCACCGCATCCTCATGGCTCTGAGGAACCGCCTGGAGGAGGAGACGATGACGATGACCTGCCTCAACTGTCACACGCAGTGGCGGCTCAGGGTCCGCGAGGCTCCCAGGACGATCACCTGCGCCAAGTGTGGGGGGAGGATGATCGCGGCCCTCGCTCCGTACGAGAGGGAGAACGTCGCCCTGCTAGGGAAGGTGAAGCTCACCGAGGAAGAGGAGAAGGAGGTCAGGCGCCTCTACAAGAACGCCAGCCTGGTTAACAAGCACGGCAGGAAGGCGCTGGTGACTCTTGCAGGAAGGGGCGTCGGTCCGGACACGGCGGCGCGCGTCCTCTCAGGGTTCTACGACGACGAGGACGAGTTCCTGCGCGACATCCTGAGCGCCGAGATAACCTATGCCAGGACGAAGAAGTTCTGGGACTGACTAGGCTGAGCGGACCGGGTTCTTCAGCTTGCCGACGCCCGATATCTCAATCTCGACCGCGTACCCCGGTGTGATCGGACCGACGCCCTCCGGCGTCCCGGTCGCGATCACGTCGCCTGGCTCTAGCGTCATGTACTTTGTGATGTAGGCGATGAGCTCCTCGATCGGGTAGATCATGTCGGCGGTGTTGCCGTCCTGCTTGACCTCCCCGTTCAGTCGGGTCTTGATGGTCAGCGCATGGACGTCATCCACGTCCCTGAAGTCCTTCGGTTCAGACATCGGCGCAAAGGTGTCCATCCCCTTCGCCATGTCCCATGCCATCCCGGCCTTCCGCGCTCTCGACTGCATGTCCCGTGCGGTGACGTCATTGAAGAGAGCGAGCCCACCGACGCACTCGAGCGCATTCGATCGGCTCACCCCCTTGCACTTCTTGCCGATGACGACGGCGAGCTCCCCTTCGTAGTCGACCCGTCCGAGGCCAGGGGGGACGAGGATGCCTTCTCCGTTGCGGATCAGCGCCGTGGCGGGCTTGATGAATATGACCGGTTCCGACGACGCTTCGCCCTTCAGCTCGGCGATGTGCGCGCGATAGTTCTGCCCGATGCAGAGGATCTTTCCGGGTCGGTCCAGGGGATCACGCTTCTTCTGCTTCGCCGCCGTTCCCCACCGTCTCGAGCTTGACGAGCACGTTCATGCCCTTCAGGGTTGCAACCACCTTGTCCGCGAGCGTTATCGCGTCGTCCAGGGTCGCCTTCTTGTCCCAGACGTACTTCGCGTCGAAGTTGCCCTTGGTCGGTTCGAAGCCGAGGTTGTTCAGGGCGTCGAAGACTTTTGAAGGCTTGGCGCCCTCAGAACTGAAGGTCACGGTGATGTACGTTATCATCGCGACCGGATTGGATTCGCCACGTTAAACCTTTACACGTGGCCGACCGACAGATGACGAAATATCGTTCAGCCAGTGAATCCCTTGGCGATGATGTATATCTCAGACGAGGAGGAGCGGGAGGCCTCCGGAGCGTAGAGCCTCACCTCGGTGAAGTGCGCCTTGACGACCTTGAGGAAGTTCTGCATCATGTCGCCCT
>JBEKAR010000110.1:0-5463 GCA_050015815.1 Methanomassiliicoccales archaeon
CTTATACCTTGAACTGAACCTCGGCGTCAGAGCGATGCTGATCAGACATCCTGAATCGCGCCAGCCGGTGCGAGGCAGACCAGGTCCGCCACAGTTATTTCGCTAAATTTATATGAATCTATTGGGATATCAATGCTGCCGAGTCTGGCAGGGATGGGATGGGGCACGTGCAGGTACCGTTACCGCGGGGCCTATTGCGCACATGGCGGAGTCGAGGGGAAGCAATGCGTCGGCGAGGCGGCGTGTAATCTCATCTCGCACGATCACGTCGGAACGCATCGTCATTCGGACTGCTCCCGCGAGCAGTGGTTCGGCCTATACTGCGCGAAGTACCAGCGCTTCTACTGCGCCGGCAAGGAGAATTGCGGATCTTCGGAGTCCTATCTCAGGCACCTGACGAACAACCGGCGGTCGCAGTGGAGGCCTTGATTTGGAGTGCGCCTACCTCGACCTCGACGGACGATGCAGGGGACCGTACGTCGGATTCGGCTGCATCAAAGACAAATGCACCGCCGAGAAGAAGGCACCGTGCGAGTACAATGAGCAGGACTTCTATTGCCGCAAGTACAAGAAGTTCGAGTGCATCGGCCAGGGCAACTGCTCCAGCCTGGACGAATACGTGAACTTCGTCAACGAGCGGCGGAGAAGAACTCAAGCCTCGAAATAGAGGTCTTTCCTGATTCTCGGCACCATGGCGGCGATGATCGCCTGCTCCGTGAGCTCCGATCTCGTCAGCAGCCCGTGCGTGAGGAATCCAATCGCTCCCTGTCCCCGTCCGGTCCTCTCTTGACCATACAGCTCGTGGAACGCCTCACCCACGGTGCCACCGTTGCGCAGCTTCTCCACCACCGACGGGGGATAAAGGAACCCCGGACCGTGGCCAAGCGTCACTCGGTCCACCTTGTCGACGACGGCGCAGAACTGCACATCATAGAGGAGCCCCTTGTGCTCGAATATGCCCGCCTCGATCCCGACGCCGAAGTCGTTCCGCCCGAGGCTCCTTCTCGCTCGCTCGATCGCTCCCTTCTCGACCTCGTCGTCCCAAGGCTCTTGAGGGACCGAACCGTTGACGCGGCAAGTGGAGACTTGGACATCGGTGAAGATCCGCCTCATGACGTTCTCGACCGCGTGGATCTTGACTGGGTTGTCGGATCCGACGGAGACCCTCATCGGGCGAAGCAGCCTCCCGTTCTCGTCTATCTCCCCTTCGATGATCCTCGTTGAGGAGATCGGCGTGCAGTCGTCGGCCAGGGCGAACGGCACCCGGCAGAGCTTGAGCGGGGACAGACCGGCCGCTGCCCTTTCCTTCGAGTACTTCTCCGCGTCGCTGAATGCCTCTGGACCGACGACGAGACAGGCGATCGAGGGGTCTGAGGTCAATGTTCCCTGGGGCTCGTCGATCACGGCGATGTGGTACGGTTTGCCTTTCGCGGAAGCGTAGGACTCGACCGCTGCCAGGCGTTCTTGGAGCGGGACGGACTTCTTCTTGTGCTTCGTGACGTACGCGTCCGACATCACGCCTATCACGACCTCGTCGCCGATCTCGAATGCCTTGTCCAGGAGAGTTCTGTGTCCCCGATGCAGGACACTGAAGGTCCCACCGACCGCCGCCCTCATCTGAATCCCACCAGGATGACCATCGTGATAAGGACGACGAAGCTGAAGACGTATAGCAGAAGGAGCTGGTTCTTTTTCTTCTTCATCCTGGAATGGGAGGCGGCTTTGCATTCCTCGGAGCAGAACTCGTCCTTGCCGATGAACGCCTTGCCACAGCTGCGGCAATGGCGGTGCTGCGGAATCTTCTCTACCATCTACGCCGCCTAAGGCCGTGGTGTATTAAAAGCATTGTTAAAGTCAAGCACGGTGACTTGAGCCTGGTCAAACGGCCGTTCGGTCGAGGCGGCATCAGGGGCTTCGATACGGTGGCATGCCAGACAAACCGCAGGCCGCACCACCATGCGTTGCACAGGGATGAAATACCTGCAACTGCGAAAGTAATTCGTGAAAGGAGGGAAAACAGGCCGGGTCCTCGTAGCTCTCGGAGGAAACGCCATCCTCAAACATACTGAGAAGGGCACGGCCGAGGAACAGATCCGAAACATCAGGACTACCTCACGACGTCTTGCCGAGGTCGTCCGAGAAGGGCACTCGATCACGGTTACGCATGGCAACGGCCCCCAGGTGGGCGACATCCTGTTGCGGAACGAGTTCTCGAAATCGATCCTGCCGCCGATGCCGATCGACGTCTGCGGTGCTGAGAGCCAGGGAATGATAGGGTACTTCCTTCAACAGACTCTTCACAATGAACTGGTCGAGCGAGGACTGAGCCTACCCGTTGTCACCGTGCTCACGCAGACGGTCGTTGATGAGGACGACCCCGCCTTCTCCATGCCGTCGAAGCCCATCGGTCCGTTCTACACGGCCTTGGAGGCATCGAACATGAAGGAGGAGAGGGGCTGGGAGGTCGCGAACGACAGCGGGCGAGGTTGGCGCCGAGTCGTTCCCTCTCCGATGCCCGTTTCGATAGTCGAAGCTGAATCCATCAAGAAACTGGTCACGTCAGGATACCTGGTGATCGCCTGCGGCGGTGGCGGCGTCCCGGTCATAAGGAAGAAGGGCGGCGAACTGAGGGGGGTCGAGGCGGTCGTCGACAAGGACCGGAGCGCGGCGATTCTCGCCAAGATGATAGACGCAGACACTCTTCTGATCCTGACCGACGTGGAAGGCGCGTTCTCCGACTTCGGCAAGAGGGGACAACTACCGATCCCACGGATGACCGTGGAAGAAGCCGAGGAGATGTTGGCCGAGGGGACGTTCGCCGCCGGGAGCATGAGACCGAAGGTCGAAGCGGCGGTGCAGTTCCTCCAATGGGGGGGCAAGAAAGCAATTATCACCTGCCTGGAATGCGCCCTCCTCGGTCTTGAGGGGAAGAAGGGAACGACCATCGTGCCCTGAGCCGACGGCAAGTTATTATTCCTGCGGCTCGCAGTTCAAGACGAGGTCGTCGGCATGGAGGTTCGGCAGCTAACCAGCGGGGTGTATTGGGTCGGGAAGCGCGATTGGGAGAGAAGGATGTTCGATGCGCTGATCCCGATGCCCTCGGGCACGTCGTACAACTCGTACCTCATCAAGGGGAAGAAGGCAACGGCCCTTGTCGACACTGTCAACCCTGGCTTAGAGGAGGAGCTCAGGGCGAAGGTGGAACAGATCGTGCCGATGGCGGACATCGACTACCTGATCATGAACCACGCCGAGCCGGACCATGCAGGCTCGATACCGTACGTGCTCGAGCACGCACCAAAGGCGAAGCTCGTCCTCACCGCGCAGGGTTCGAAGATGGCGGAGGCGTTGTTCCGCTCGTCTCAGGAGCGGATGATGGTCGTGAAGGAGAACGACCGCATCGACCTCGGCGGCAAGACGTTGAGGTTCATCGAGGCGCCGTTCCTCCATTGGCCAGAGACGATGTTCACCTACGCCGAGGAGGACAAGGTTCTGATGACCTGCGACTTCTTCGGGGCGCACACCTCGTTCGGCGACTTCTCGAAGGAAGTGCCCGATTATGACTGGATAGCGAAGAAGTACTTCGGCGAGATCATGATGCCGTTCGCGAAGAACGGGCGGAACGCGCTCGAGAAGATCGGCCGGCTGCCGATAGACATCATCGGACCGAGCCATGGACCAATGCACGATGATCCGAGGCACATCATGTCCCTCTATGGCAACTGGACCCAAGGAAGGACGGTGCGCAAGGTCGTCGTGGCGTATGCGACCATGTGGCAGTCGACCCATCTTCTTGTCGAAGCGATGAATCAGGCGATGCTCGAAGAGGGCGTGCAGGTGCACGTCTATGACCTGACAACTAGCGACGCCTCCTCCTTAGCTGGCGACCTGGTCGATGCTGAGGGCCTGGTGCTCGGGGCTCCGACGGTGCTCGGCGGGCTTCACCCCCTCGGCCTCTATGCCGCCTCGCTGATCAAGGCTTTCAAGCCGCCGGTCAAGTATGCGGCCGTTCTTTCCTCATATGGATGGGGCGGCGGCGCGGTCAAGCAGGCGCTCGACATACTCAGTCCGACCAAGGTTGATGTCATCGGTTCGATCGACGTTCATGGCCGTCCGACCGATGCCGATCTGGCGAAGGCGAGGGATCTCGGAAAGGCGATGGCGCAGAAGGTCATGCCGCGGCCGACGGAGTGAGCTCACTCCGCGAGCAGGCGGCGGTCGAGCTCGTTGTTGACCACCGTGATGCAGTGGTCCGCATGATAGGAGACCGGACCCAAGGAGACGACCCTCGGCGAGTATCTTAGCAGGCTTTCCTCTTCGTCCGGAGTCAGATCCTGATCGTCGCCGAGCACGAACGTCACATCCTTTTCGAAATTGAACTCACGGATGTCCGTGCCGTTCTCCTTGAGATAGACAATCTGGTCGCCCTTCGGGACGAGAGAGAGGACGTCCCGGTAGGAACGATTGGAGACATAAAAGCCCGGCGTCGCTCTCTCCTCTCCGGCCACTTTCTGCATTAGTGCGTTGCGCACCAGGGCGGCGGTGCTCCGCTCATCAGGATTCAGGTACTTGAGCTCGGAGCCGACCAGGCGAATCGTCTTCGGCGGGTTCGGCGGTCCCTGCAGGATTAGGTGCATCTCCGCGTCCCGCCTGATGTCATGAGAGAGGAAGAATGCCGAGTTGATGCAGCGCAAGAGGACGTCGAGCCTGCCCGTGCCGCCAGCGAGGTCGTCGAGCTTGAAGTCGCCCGAGGTGATCGCCCGATGCCCTACCACAACGAAGCGTCTCAGGGATTACCCCCCATCTCGCCGGACTCCATCTGCTTCATTAGCTGCTTGCGCAGCTTGCGGTTCCCCATGAGGCCCTTGACCGCCTTCTTGCTCTGGTTGTACTGATGGAGCAAGCTCCTGACCTCCTTCGGGTCCACGCCCGCCCCCCTGGCGATGCGCATCACCCTCGATGACTTGATCAGGCGGGGGTCCTCCATCTCCTCTTCGGTCATCGAGTCCATCACGGTGCGGAAGATGGCGAGCCGCTTCTGTGATTCCTCCACGTTGATCTTGTCGGTCATCCCCGGCATCCCGGGGAGCATCGAGAGGAGCTTCTTCAGCGGGCCCATGTTCGTGAGCATCTCCATCTGCTCGTACATCTCCGTGAGAGTGAAACGCCCGGACATTATCTTCTTCGTCGTCTCGAGTGCCTTCTCTTCCGTCATCGTCTCCTTCGCCTTCTCCAGGAGGGTCTGGATATCGCCCATTCCGAGCAGGCGTGAGAGGAAGCGCTCGGGATTGAATGGGTCGAGGTCCTCGAGGTGCTCGCCGACGCCGACGAACACGATCGGCGCCTTCGTCCTCGCCACCGCGCTCAGCGCACCGCCCCCCTTCGCCGTGCCGTCCAGCTTGGTCAGTATGACGCTCGTCACTCCGACCGCGTCGTGGAACGCCTGCGCCTGCGGACCAGCCT
>JBEKAR010000111.1:0-5210 GCA_050015815.1 Methanomassiliicoccales archaeon
TGCCCCCGCGCAGCAGGTCATCGATGTAACGAGAATCATCGAGGCGGCGATGAGGAACCTCGGCGAGAGCGAGGTGCCGGCGATAAAGGGTGTCCAGGGACTGATCTCGAAGAATAAGACCCCAGAGCCGATGGAGAAGGGCATCCTAAGGGCCAAGCACGGAGTCTTCGTCTTCAAGGACGGCACGATCCGCTTCGACATGACCGACGTGCCGGTGACTCACTTCCGCCCGCGAGAGATCGGACTAAGCGCGGAGAAGGCGAGGGAACTGGGCTATCTGAAGGACCAGGACGGCGCCGAGCTTACCTCGGACGATCAAGTGTGCGAGCTGATGGTCCAGGACTACATTCCCTCTGCGTCCTGCGGGGAGTATCTGGTTCAGGTCGCGGGCTTCATAGACGAGATGCTCTCGAAGTTCTACGGCCTGCCGGCCTTCTACAATGCTGAACAAGGGAGCGATCTGGTTGGGCAGCTGGCGATTGGGCTCGCCCCACATACCTCCGGGGGCGTGCTGTGCCGCATCATCGGCTTCACCGAAACGAACGTCGGCTACGGACATCCGTTCTTCCACGCGGCGAAGAGGCGAAACGCCGACGGGGACGAGGACTCGGCCATACTCCTCCTTGACGGATTGATTAACTTCTCGCGCTCCTTCCTTCCGGAGAGGCGGGGAGGGTTGATGGACGCTCCGCTGGTCCTCACCACTAGGCTCGACCCGAATGAGATAGACAAGGAGGCGCACAACCTCGACATGCTCAGGGAGTATCCGCTCGAGTTCTTCCGGGCCACCTCGGAGTTCAGGCATCCGAAGGAACTCCAGGACCAGATGGACCTTGTCGGCGGAAGGCTGGGCTCTGTCCTGCAGTACGAGGGGTTCGGGTTCACGCACGATACGAAGGACATCGCGGAGGGGCCGAGGAACTCGGCGTACAAGATGCTCGAAACGATGCAGGAGAAGCTGGAGGCCCAGCTGGTACTGGCTAAGAAGATCAGGGCGGTGGACGAGGTGGACGTCGTCTATCGCGTCGTGACCCGGCACCTGCTTCCCGACATGATAGGCAACCTGAAGAGCTTCAGCGGGCAGAAGCTGAGGTGCACGAAGTGCAACACGAAGTACCGCCGCATCCCTCTGTCAGGCAAGTGCTACTGCGGCAACAATCTCACGCTCACCGTTCACGAGAGCAGCGTCAAGAAGTACCTCGAGATGACGAAGGAGATCAGCGAGAGGTTCGCCATCGATGCCTATACCCGGCAGAGAGTGGAACTGATCGAGCAGTCGATCAACTCGCTCTTCGAGAACGACAAGGTCAAGAAGTGCAAGCTCTCGGACTTCATGTGATCCTCGGAGCTAGAGCCCGACGTCTGAGATTGAGAGGATCGGAAGTCGTTTGTGCGCTCACGCGGTGGCCTCGAGGGTTGAGACAAGCTCCCGGAAGTCATCGAACTTCTTCTCCAGGATCTTGAGCGCCTCTTCGAGGGTCTGCTTCGCGGTGAGCGAGCCATCGGTCTCGAAGGTGAAGACGAACTTCGTCTTGTCGCCCTCGACCGTGATCGCCTTGGTCTTGCACTCTTTGATGCAGGCCTTGCAAAGCATGCAGGCGGCCTCGTTGACGACCTGCACTTTGTTGCCGACCTTGGAGAAGCACTTCCGCGGACAGACGTTGACGCAGGTCGCGCCGTTGTCGCACTTCGAGGTGTCGATCTTGACCCTCGGGGCGTACTTGTAGCCGACCCCGTTCGTCACCTGCCACTTCGCGTGGCGCTTCCCGGTGCCTAGCTCGGCGAACGCGTAGGCGAGTATCGCCTGTCTAGGTCCGAGGCGGACGATCGGGATGAGCTCATCCTTGACCTTGAGCGAGGGATCTCCCAGCGGCTCCATGTCCCCCGAGTAGACGTCGCACGGCCCCTTCTTGTTGATAGAGTACATGATGGTGCACTTGGGGCAGCCCTCGCCGCCGCAGGCGCAGTCCTTCTTCATGACGTACAGCTCTGGGTCCGATGGTATTGGCACGAGGCCGAGGCGGTGCGCGATGATTTCGTCGAACAGCGACGAGACGCTCTCGTACTCCTCGTTCTCGTCCTCGCCCGAGCCCTGGATCTCTCCGAGGTGGAACTCGACGGTGTCGATCGCCATCTTTGGGACCTCGGCGATCAGGCAGCGCCTGAGCGAGTTCGCGACCTCCGGGCTCGCGTCCGAGAGCATGAACTTGGCCGACGTGTCGGTCAATTCCAGGATCTTGATCTCCATTTACGTTACCTCTACACCCTTCTGCCCCTGCGGCCGCCCTTCTTCTTGGTGCCGTCGTGGGGGACCGGAGTGACATCCTCGATCCGGCCGATCTTCAGACCAGCGCGTGCCAGCGCCCTAATCGCCGCCTGAGCGCCTGGCCCAGGTGAGGTGGACTTGTTGCCGCCCGGAGCTCGGACCTTTACGTGGATTCCATCTATGCCCTTCTCCTTGGCGATCTCGGCCACCTTCTCCGCCGCCCTCATCGCGGCGTACGGCGAGGACTCGTCCTTCGCCTGCTTCACGACCATCCCACCCGTCGCCTTGGTTATCGTCTCGGCCCCGGTGATGTCGGTCAGTGTGATGATGATGTTATTGTAGCTCGCGAAGACGTGCGCAATTCCCCATTTTCCCATGTTCACTCCTCCTTCGGAGCTTCCGGCACTACCGTCTCGATCGGAGCGGAGGCACCGGCATCCTTGTCGGAGATCTCATTGACCTTCGCGACCGTCTGGACGACACGGCGCGGCATGCCCCTGCCGCCGCCTCCCCTGCCGCCCCTCTTGCCACGCCCGCCGCGCGTAGTTTCCATCTCCTTCTCGCGGCGGTCGCGCTTTGCTTCGTTCCTTACTCTGGCCTCCAGGACCTTGGGCATCTCGGTACGGAGCGGGTGAAGATCGCTGGAATACGGCGAGGAGACATTGTAGGTGATGTTCTCCTCCTGTCCCCTTTCGAGGAGCATACTGGGGATGGTGACCTTCCGACCGCTGAGAGAGACGTGCCCATGCGAGATTAGCTGGCGAGCCTGGTTCGGCGACGCCGCCAATCCCTTCCTGTAGACGATGGTCTGGAGCCTTCGGCCGAGGAGCGTCTCGGTGTTGAGAGTGAGAACGTCGTCGAGCGTCGCGCCCTCGGCGGGCAGGAGCCCGAGCCTGGCGCAGCTTTTGAGAAGGTTATCCCTCTCGACCTGGGCCTGGCTCTCGCCGGTGCGCAGGCGTGCCTGGAGATCTCTGGACTGCTTGCGGTAGTTGCTGAGAATAGTCTTCGCCTTCCAGAGCTCCTTCTTGTTCTTCAGGCCAAACTCGCGGCAGAGTCCGTGCTCTTCCTTGATTCGCTCGCCTTCCCAGGGGTGGGAAGGAGTATCATAAGATCTTCGCGGGAATTTCGGGTCTCCCATGTCAACACCTTACTTCTTCGCCTCGGCTGCTGGCTTGGCCGCCGGGGCGGCCGCAGGCTTCGAACCGGCCAGGGGCCTTGCTCCCCCGCCTGCCGGCCTCTTCTCTTCGGCTGGCTTCTCGGCGGCCGCCGGCGCTGCCCCACCCTCTGCTGGTGCAGCGCCCTGCAACAGCCTCTGGCGCATGACACCCAGGGTGAGTCCGGTCCTGCCGTTGGAGCGGGTGCGCTGGCCTCGGACCTTCTGCCCCTCTTCGTGGCGGACGCCCTTGTAGCTCCTGATCATCTTCATGAGATTGATATCGTCCTTGCGCCGGACCTCGAGGTCGACGCCGACGATGTGCATGTCGTCGCCCGTCTCCAGATCCAGCTGTCGGTTCATCGCCCAAGCGGGGGCATAGTCGGAGTAACTGATAATGAGCTTCTCGAGCTCCTCGATCTTGTCGTCGGAGAGGTCTCCGATCTTGGAAACGCGGCCGACGCCGGCCCGGTTGACGATGATCTCCGCCACGCGGCTTCCGACGCCCTTCACGCTCTGCAATCCAATGACGGTCGGCTTCTCTCCGTCCACATCGGTATTGACCAGGCGAACGATGTACTTGAAGTTCTCATCGTGCTTGACCTCGTCCTTCTTTGGCTCCACCCGCTTCTTCTTCTCTCCCTTCTCTTCTTTGGACTCGTCCTTCTTTCCGCCCTTCTTCTCCTTCTTGGGCTCCTTGGACTCGTCCTTCGGGTGTTCGCCCTTTTTCTCTTCCTTTTTTGGTTCGCCTTCCTCGGCCACGATGGTTCCTCCGCTTGAATTATGTGTGAAAGGTATAGTGTATATACTCTTTCGGGGCGTCTCCCCTACACGCAAGACCATATTTAACTGTTTCCCTAATCCAGGAGCGTTCTGACACGCCTAGCCAGCAAGCACGATACGAGGCCTCGGCGAAGCCTGCGAGGACTTGTCATGCCGAGCTCCCTTCGCTATGATAGGCCAGACTCCTATTTCTTCCCTAGCTCCTTCTTTGCTATCTCCGGTGCCTTCTCCAACGCCTCAGCCAGCTTGTCGAGCTCGCCGCCCCCGCCCTGCGCGTACTCCTTCTTCCCGCCGCCGCCCCCTCCGAGGAGCTTCATGATCTCCTTGAGAAGGACGCGGCAGTCGACGTTCAGGTCCTCGCTGCGTGAGACAAGCAACTTGGCGTTCTTCTCCGCCACTCCTATGACGACTAAGGTGTTCGGGTTCTCGGTGAGGGCCCTGGAGATCGTCTCCGCCTCGCCCGCTCCCTCCGCCCGGTGTACCACCAGCTTGACGTCGCCGATGCACGTCGCCTTCTCCAGCAGGGTCCGGGCGACCTCGCGGTTCCTCTTCTCGGTCAGCTCCCCGACCATCTTCGTCTCGTCTTTGAGGTCCGACTGCAGCCGCGCCGCCGTCTCGACCAGCTTGTCCGATGGCGAGTTGAGCTTCTCCTGCAGGTCCTCGAGGACGTCCTTGTCCCTCTGCATCTCCTCGACCGCGGCCATGCCAGATGAGTACTCGATCCTGACGATTCCGTCCTGGATGCGTTTGGTCCGGCGGATCCTGATGGAGCCGACGAAACCGGTCGACTTGCAGTGCAGTCCGCCGCAAGCCTCGGCGTCCAGGCCGAGTATCTCGACCACGCGGATGGTCTTGCCCGGGACGGCCCCGCCCTGATAGAGGCGGTAGCCATGCAGCCTCTCAGCCTCATCCCTCTGCATGAACTGGATCCTCACCTTCAGGTCGTCCAGAATGACACGGTTGGCCCGGCGCTCCAATTCGTCCCTCTGCTCCTGGGTAAGGTTCTCG
>JBEKAR010000112.1:0-5162 GCA_050015815.1 Methanomassiliicoccales archaeon
TGAACTTGAGAAGGGTGTACTCCTGCAGCTCTGCGTTACCGCCACGTTGGAGATCCGTCTCCGACGCGTCGACGGCCACTGGACCGCAGTTGATGCAGGCCGGAGCGAAGTACGGCTTCTGGATGAGCAGCCCCTTCTCCATCAACTTCCTGAACTGCCATTGGATGAAGCGACTGTACTCCGGTCTGACCGTGGTCGTGAACCTTCTCCAGTCGGCGAGGAAACCGAACCGACGCCAATAGTCGTTGACGTAGACGTCGTTGAAGAAATCGACCAGCTTGATCGGGTCCTGAAGTTCCTCTAGCTTCGTTTCCGGACACCCATTCGCCAGCAGATACTCGATTGTCGGGGAATCGAGGTTCTTTACCCTCTTGGCAAGGCTTATCGCCCCGTTCCCCGTGGCGTGCGTTCCGACCGGGAAGAGCACGTTGTACCCGGTCATGCGCTTGTAGCGTGCGATCGCGTCTGCGTAGGTGTAGCCCCGCATGTGTCCCACATGCAGGTACCCTGTGACGCCTGGGTAGGCGAAGATCAGCATGAACTTCGGTCTTTCGTCCGGATTGGACTCGGAGAGCCGTTCGGCGGACCACTTTTCCTGCCATTTCGCCTCCATCTGCGTCCAGCTTTCATCCATCGTGCGCACCTTGCCGGGTTATCTAGTGACTGATAGATTAGATTTTGGTGGGCAAAAAGAGTATTCTACTATCCAGATAAATCGCATCCAGGTATTCTTGGTTGGTATCGTATGACCAAATGTGACAAGTGAGCATACTTTTATATATCGATGTAGGACATTCATATGACAGGTCTGCGGCACAGACACTGGCGGTCATCAATGGACGGAGAGCGAATCACGATGAGACTCGAGAGCGAGGACCTCGAGCTTCTGGACGGCTTCCTACAGAAGCACCCGGAGTATGCTTCGAGATCGCATCTCACTCGAATCGCGATTCGGCAGTTCATCGAAGGGGCACAAGGACCGCAAGTGTCCGAGGAGAGAGCGGCCAAGGTGACGGTGGAGCTGCCCCGTGCGGCGCTATACGTCATCGAGGCGATGGTGCGCGAGGGGATCTTCACGACCGCCGGTGGGGCGATAGAAGAGGCGGTGCGGAAGGAGTTCCTCAAGCCCGAGTACCTCGAGGAGATGAAGAAGAAGGTGCTTGAGGCCCGCGAGACCGTTAAAATACTCCCTTGAGTGACGTCGACCGAATGCTGGCTGGCTGGTAACCGGTCAGATGGGATGGGGTGCACGGTCGTAGAACCGTCAGGTCACCTGCTCCTAACTAAGGAGGCCTAGGGTAAATGGACAAGGGCGCGAGAACTGAGCAGATCGTCGAGATGCTCAGCAAGGGCATGATCGAACCCAAGATAACGGTAGTAGGGTGCGGCGGTGCCGGGAACAACGTGATTCAGAGAGTGTTCGAGGACTGCAGGACCAGAGTGGAGACGGTCGCTGTCAACACCGACGAGAAGAAGCTGGATTCGATCGAGGCGGACAAGAAGGTGCTGATCGGCAAGGACGTCACGAACGGCAACGGGGCGTGCGGCTTCCCGGAGGTAGGGGAGTACTGCGCTGATCGTGCCAGGGACGCGTTCAAGCAGGTCCTGGACGGTAGCGACATCGTCATCATCGTCGCCGGTATGGGCGGCGGCACCGGAACAGGGGCGGCGCCCATAATCGCCGAGGTCTCGAAGGAGCTCGACGCGGTTACCTTCGCGATAGCGATCAATCCGTTCTCGTATGAGGACGAGAGGGTCCGCAAGGCCAGCGAAGGGATACGCCGGCTGAGGGAGACCACGAACACAACGGTGGTGCTTGACAATGACAAGCTGCTCCAGTACGCTGGAGACGTTCCAGTGTCCGAGGCCTTCGCGGTCATGGACCGGTCAATCATCAAAATCATCGACTCGCTTTGCCTCCAAATAGGCGAGTCGTTCATCAGCCAGATCACCCCGGAGATCGAGGAGATGGTTCAGCGGATCGATGAAGAGGAGAGGTCGATGGCTACACTGGCTACGCCGGAGGCTGAACTGATCCATGCGTCAATCGGAGAGCTCGAAGGGGCGCGGGCCGAGACGGAGCTGCCGAACCCCTTGGACTTGCGATAGTCGCACAATCGCATACCTTTCAGGCCTCGGCGGGCGTGACAGCCCGCCCTTCCCTTGTTCTTGCGATTGCTATTCGAGCATCTGGTCGCCTAGTTGACCGCTCGTTCTATTATGTGGCGTTCTGTATGACCCCGTGTGCGAGTGGGCATTTTGGTCAACCCGATCGCTGGCATGGGCGGCAGCGTCGGGCTGAAGGGGACTGACGGCAAGGAGACGCTCGATGAGGCGGTCCGACGCGGCGCCGTCCGGATCGCGGGAGCGAGGATGGCGGCTGCGCTCGCATCAGCCGACCTCTCTGGAAGCGCGATCCTGACTTGCGGAGGCGAGATGGGGTCCCTCGCACTCCGACAGTTGGGTCTGACGGCTGAGATCGTCTATGAACCCAATGATCCTACGACCCCTCAAGACACAGTCTCCGGGGCGAGACGTCTTCTCCAGGCGCTCGTCGACATAATACTGTTCGCCGGTGGCGACGGAACGGCGAACGACCTGATGGGGGCTATAGATGAGTCGGTGCCCGTACTCGGCGTCCCAGCGGGAGTGAAGATGCACTCTGCGGTCTTCGCCAACTCGCCAAGGTAGGCGGGGCTTCTGCTCTCTGAGTTCGTCCACGGTAGGTCGGATGTCAAGCAGGCCGAGGTCATGGACAATGACGAGGAGGCCTTCAGGAGAGGGAGGCTAAGCGCCCGCCTCCGCGGGTACTTGCTGGTCCCATACGACCGTTACCTGCTCCAGCCGATGAAGGGCGACGTGGAGGGTCCGACCGACCTTGAGGAGAAAGAAGAGATGGCAGAGTACTTCGCGGAGAACGTCGAGAAGGGGGTTGTCTATGTCCTTGGGCCGGGAACGACGGTCGCGGCGATTGCCGACAAGCTCGGAATTCCGAAGACCCTGCTCGGCGTCGATGCATTGCTGGATGGAAAGGTCCTCGGTGCGGATCTCAGCGAGAAAGGGCTGCTCGACATCCTCGCAAGCCACTCGAAAGCGCGCGTAGTGGTGACGCCGATTGGCTCTCAGGGATTCATCCTCGGTCGCGGCAACCAGCAGATATCGCCGGCCGTAGTGAGATCGGTCGGAGCCGAGAACGTTCTGATCGTTTGCTCGCCGAGCAAGCTCGCGTCGATCGAACGCCTGAAGGTCGACACGGGCGACGGCGACCTGGACAGCGAGTTCATCGGCTACCGGAGAGTGCTAGTGGGAAGGGGCCGCTGGAAGATGGTCAGGGTCGTCTGAACCGGTTCATCGCGGTCTTGGCCAAGGCGACGCCAGAATCGAACGCTTGGCCATTCATATCCCTGTGCTTCGCCCTCACGTTGCTTAGGAGGGATTCTCGGACGACCACCATTGGTAGGGGAGTCACTCCCGACCCCGCGAGAGCGCCGAGCAGGACTGCATTCGCCGCAAGCCTGCTTCCAGCCTTCTCCGCCTCTCCCACAGCGTCGATCTGGATCAGCCTCAGTCCGGAGGACGACATCGCTTCAGCGATGGAGTCCACTGAGGGATATACCTCGTCGCCTCGTACGACACTCGCCGGCAGGATCGGATTCACGTCTGTGATGATCGTCGTGCCGCTATTGGCATAGGGAAGCGCCCGGCAGGATTCGGACGGCTCGAAACCAAGTACCACATCCGCCCCGGCGGAATCGATTAGCGGGCTCACAACGCCCTCGCCGAACCGAACCATCGAGGAGACGCTACCGCCTCTCTGGGCCATGCCATGGACCTCACTTGCAACGACGTCGTATCCCGAGCGCATCGCCGCCTCCCCCAGGACGCGAGACGCTAGGAGGACTCCTTGCCCGCCGACCCCAACGATCAGGACGCTGCACTTCATTCCATCACCCCGATCGCGCCCTTGGGACATATGTGGACGCAGGCGCCGCATCCGGTGCAGACCGTCGCTTCGATGAACGCCTTCTCACCGTTGACCCTCATCGCCGGGCATGCGAACCTTGAGACGCAGGTCTCGCAAAGCGTGCACCTCTCCGGATCGACGACGCAAACCTTCGCCCCTTCGCCTCCCTTCTTCTTGACGGCCAGAGGACACGCTCTCTTCGCAATGATCACTGATAGCTGGTCCTTCTCCAAGGCCTCCTTCACGGCTGTCGTGGTGGCCCTGACGTCATACGGATCAATCGTCCGAACCGACTCGACGCCGCAGCCTCGAACCAGCGGTTCGATCTCGACCGGTTCAGTGCTTCGCGCTCCCCCCCTTCCCGTTCCTGGATTGGGCTGATGGCCAGTCATCGCCGTCGTGCGGTTGTCCAGGACGATGAGGACGTATCGATGGTCGTTGAAGACGGCGTTCACGACCCCGGGGATACCGGAATGGAACAGGGTCGAATCTCCTATGAACGCTATGACCTTCTGGTCCGTTGCTTCCGCGAAGCCTCCCGCGGCGCCGACACTCGATCCCATACAGAGCAGGAAGTCAGCCATGTTCATAGGTGGGTTGAGGCCGAGGGTGTAGCATCCGATGTCAGAGCTGATAACCGCATCCCTTCCTCCGAGCGCCTTGCGCACGGCGTAGAACGTGGCCCGATGAGGGCAACCAGCACAGAGGACCGGAGGCCTCGACGGCAGCGCGATGCTCGGCTGCTTGACCGGTCTCTTGTGCTCCGTCAATCCGACCTTACCCTGCAAGGCCGAGAGTGTGTCTGGAGAGTATTCGAAAGCGAATGGCAGGTGGCCGCTTCTCTTGCCGACGACCTCGGCCTTGATGCATTTCTGCCCCACGGTCCTAAGTACCGCGTCCTCGAGGTACGGGTCGAGCTCTTCTAGCACGACGACCCGCTTCTTCCTCATCATGAAATCAACAATCCTCTTCTCTGGCAGAGGGTTCGTCATTCCAAGCTTGAGGATCGAGACATCGGTGAGGAACTCTTTGGCGTAAGTGTATGCGACCCCGCTTGTGACTACCCCGATGTCGCCCTTTCCCTCGATGAAGTTGAACTCGCAAGCCTCGCTGATCTCCGCGGCTTGCCTGTTCCGCTCGAGCTGCCTGAGCCTCATCTGCCTGGCCAGGGCGGGGACTGGGACGAATCGGGCCATAT
>JBEKAR010000113.1:0-5062 GCA_050015815.1 Methanomassiliicoccales archaeon
TCCGTGTCCTTCCAGGGCAAGTGGGTTGTGCAATAGTACCATGCCGCTCACGTCACTCTGGAGCGAGACGAAGTTGATCGACTTCAACCCGCTGTATTTCGAGACGATGATGTAGTCTCCCGCCGGCAAGCTGAACGTCACGTTCCCGTTCGCGTCCGTCGTTCCAGTGGCTACCTTGGTGAAGCTCAATGTCACCGAGTCGTTCGTCTTGTTCACGTTGTAAGACCAGACGGTGACGTTCGCTCCGATGATTGGTATCGTCATACGTTCGACCACAGCCCCGACCTGGACGGTCAGGTTGTACTGCGTGCCATGCGCGACGTCGGCGATGGATGTGCCGACCGTGGTCCCGCCTTCGGTTTGCGAGGAGAGTAATACCGCTCCCGCTCCCCCGGCGACCACGAGGCCGACGACCCCAAGGACCGCTGCCGCCATCCATTTGGTGTCCTTCGTCCTAGAGACCTCCCAGGTCCCGATGTGGAGATTTGCTCATATATCTGGACGGAATCATTCATATGGATGATTCATTCATAGCGCGGATGACCGTCCAGGAGCGTGCGGTCATGAGCCCCTATGTACCCACCTAGATGGTTCCTTCCCTACGACATCATCATCCAGTTGGTGATGACCCTGGTCTCCATGGGCATCGCCGTCTACGCCTTGCGGGGATTCCGCTGGGTGAAGGAGCGGAGCCTGTACTTCCTGTACCTGGCTTTCGTGCTCCTCGCCATCGGTTTCTTCGTCAGCGGCGTGACCTTCGGGATCGATTTCTTGGGCAAGTTTTCTGGCCCGGGCGGCACGCTGCCCTCCGTCCCGATACTGGATCTCGGCACGCTGGCGTATTACGTGTTCAGCATCGTCGCCTATGCGATCTTAGCATACGCCTACTTCCGCAACGTCCGGGACGCCTCGATCGCAGTGGCGGTCTTCGGCACCATCTTCATGACCGCGGCGCCGGTGCTCGAGACGGTCGTCATCGTCCTGCTGTTCATGATCATCTTCGCCCAGCTGATCCACCTGAGCGTCCGTCGGTCGAGGAGCGCGATGGCCGTCTGCGGTAGCTTCGGGCTAATACTCCTCAGCCACGTTCTGATCCTGACCAGTAGCGTGGAGTCGGAGGACTTCTACATCGTCGGCAAGATCCTGGAGCTGGTGGCGTTCGTCGTACTGCTGTTGCTGCTGCTGAGAATGAGGGGGCCTCAATGAGCGACGGCGCCCCCGCCCTGCGCTACCGTTCGAAGGGCAGGATATTCGCCGACATCTTGAGAGCGGTGAAGCAGGACGGGAAGGCGAGACCGACGCATATACTGTACAAGGCGAACCTGTCGCACGACCGGCTGACGAAATACCTCGGAATGCTGGAGGATTCACAGCTGGTGACGAAGAACGACGACGGGGACAAGGTGGAGTACTCGATCACCGTGAAGGGGGAGCAGTTCCTGGTGGAGTTCAAGAGGATGGAGCAGTTCGCCGACGCGTTCGGGCTAGAGATATGAGCCGAAGCGAAACGAATTATACACCCTCCTTGCCTCGCATCCGTCCGAGGTCATCTTAGTGGACGGACGGCGTGAGATGATACGGCAAAGGCTGCGGGAGATTATCCAGACCTTCAGGGCTAGTGGCGCGCTCAGCCCCGAGACGGCGAAGTCCGTGAAGGAACTTGGGCTGCCCCCCAGATTCGAGGAGGCAATGCATCGTCGGCTGGGTCAGACCAGAGTGTTCGTCGAGACGAACGGCAAGTACTACCTGGACGAGAAGCGCCTGGCGGAGGTCAAGGCGAAGCTGGAGGAGCGTCGTCGGAACCAGGCACCACCGTCAACCTGAGTGGAATCTCAAGCACTTGTGGACCTTGCCGCGAACGGGACGTGCCGGATGACCGCTCTCGCGCTTCCCTGGACGAGTCCAATGACTTTCCCTCTCTCCCAGATGAGGAAGTCCTTCGCTGGTGCATCATCTGGAACCGCTGCCCGGTAGTTCTGGTACTCGAGCCTCGTAAGTGCCGCCAGCAGGGCGAGAGCCAGAACCATTTCAATCGGCGAAGCGACGCCGAGGTAGTCCATCTGCACCCAATCCATTGTCAAATGCAATCCCCAGGCGAGGAACGGAAGCATGTAGCGGAACCCTACAGAGAGAGGCCCGACTACAACAGAGAACACCGGGTCGTGGAGGATTGATTTCCATGCCACTCCTGATGCCATCGCGGCATCAGGATTGAGGGCATTCGACCAGCCGGCCTGTGCCACGTACTGAGGATAGGCAATCAGATGGTCGAGGTCGATGAAGACCCCGAACGTCAGGACGATTGCCGCTTCGTACCGATCCAGGTTAAGGACGACGATGATGAGCAGGATGGCCAGTAGATGTGTCGTCGCTAGCATGGCTCGACCTTCCTGCTATGTCTGAGCCAGGCCTTCGATGCAATCGGCCATCCCTTCCGTATTACTGGAAATACCACGGTGGTGGGCTATAAGAAGCTGCCGAAACAGAGAGCGGGGGTGCAGCGCGATCCTAAGCATCTGCCCAGCGGACCCGCTATGTCCGTCAATCAGGTGAGCCTTCACTGCCTAGTGGGATCTTCGGTAGCGTGAAGATGAACGTCGCCCCCTTGCCCACCTCCGATTCGACCCATATAGTGCCGCCGTGGCGCTCCACGATGCGCTTCGCGATCGCCAGGCCGATTCCGGTGCCCGGGTACATGTCCCGGCCGTGTAGACGCTGGAACATCTCGAATATCCTCTTGTGGTGCTCTTGGGCGATACCGATTCCGTTGTCAGCGACGCTGAACTGCCAGTCCTTCTCTCCCTCGATGCACCTGATTCTGACCAATGGCGCCTTGTCGCTATGGAACTTTATGCCGTTGCTGATCAGGTTCTGCATGAGCTGCGTCATCTGGACATGGTCTGCAGTGACTATCGGCATCGGCCCTACGTCGACCGAGGCGTTGTTCGCCGAGATCATTCCCTCCAGGTTATTGAGCGCCAGTCCGACCGCTTTTCTCATGTCGACGTCGTCGTGAGGTCTGTAGGATGACTGCACCCTCGAATACTCCAGCAGGTCGTCGATCAGGGTCCTCATGCGAGCGGCGCCTTCCACCGCCGTCTGCAGGTACTCCTTCTCGCTTTCGTTGAGCTTGCCGCCGGCGCGTCTCTCAAGCAAGGAAAGGTATCCCGTGACCATGCGCAGGGGTTCCTGCAGATCATGCGAGGCGACGTAGGCGAACTGCTCCAGCTCCGCGTTCGAACGTGCGAGCTCATCCGACTGGCTCCTCAGCCTTCCCTGAAGCTCTATCTGCTCGGAGACGTCGCTCATCATGACCACAGCGGCGACGATATCACCCTTGCTGTCCCTGACCGGCGCGGAACTCAAACTCGCGTAGAAGCGATTCCCGTCGGGACGAACGATCTCGGCCACCAGGTCCCTCGCCACCTGACCCTCGCGCAGCGAGAGTAGGATCGGGCTCTCCATGTCGGAGAACGGGGTCCCATCCTCGTGGACAATCATGACGTCCCTAAGGTACGCCCTGATCTCAGCGTTATTCGCGTCCTTCGGCAGATTGAACAGCCGGTAGGCCTCCTTGTTCGCGATCGAGATAGTCTCCCTTGTCGACTCGAAGACGAGTAGCACTGCAGGCATTTGGCCGACGATCGCCTCCAGGCGGTCTTTGGTCGCCTCGAGTTCTTGCTCTGCGCGTTTCCTCTGCGTCTTCTCCTCCGCCTCCTTGAGGGCGCGTTCCACGACCTGTCCCAGGCGGTTGAGCCGCTGCTTCAGCACGTAGTCGACCGCGCCGGCCTTCATGACCTCAGCCGCCATCTCCTCGCCTATCATGCCTGAGACGATGATCACCGGCACTGTCGGGTCGCGTTCCTGCGCCAGATGCAGCGCATCGAGGCCGTTGAAGCCGGGGAGAGAGAAGTCCAGAAGGATTACATCTGGTCGCCACTCTTCGAGTTTCCGAGCGTACGAATCCCTGTCATTTGTGCATTCCATCTCTTTGTCGAGGCCATGGCGCCGGAGCTCGCGCTTCATCAGTTCGAAGTCTGACTCGTTGTCCTCGAGGACAAGGATCTTGATCGGTCTCTCCGTCATGTCAGCCGTCCCATCACTCTTCTAGGGCCTTGTTCAGGAGCATCCAGTACATGCCCATCTCCGAGACGGCCTTCGCGAAATCATCGAACTTGATCGGCTTCGTCACGTAGCTGTTCACGCCGAGCGCGTACGCGGCCACGACGTCCTTCTCTTCCTTCGATGAGGTAAGGATGACGACGGGAATGTCCTTCGTCTTATCGTTCGCCTTCATCTGCCTTAGGACTTCGATACCGTCCACCTTCGGCAGCTTGATGTCCAGCAGGACGACTTTTGGATGATGTTCGTTCGCATGGCCCATGATGAAGTCCAGCGCCTGCTCGCCGTCCTGAAGGTGGACGAGCTTGTTCGTCAGGTTGCGCTTTCTCAGGACCCTCATGATAAGCTCAGCGTCGTTCGGGTCATCTTCCACCACCACGATCTCGACTATGTCGCTCTGGTTCATTTCTCATCCTCCGGTCTTCCTAGCGTGAAGTAGAAAGTGGCACCCTGGTCCAACTCGCCGACCGCCCAGGCGACGCCGCCATGGCGGACGACGATTCTTTGAACTAGGGCGAGGCCGACCCCGGTTCCTTCGAACTCGTTCGTGGAGTGCAACCGTTGGAATACGCCGAAGAGCTTTCCGACGTAGCGCATGTCGAACCCGACGCCGTTGTCCTTGACGTAATAGGCGCCGCCCCGTGCTTCGGGATCGAATCCGATCTCGATCCGCGCTGTCTCCTTCTTCCTGGTGAACTTGATCGCGTTCGCTATCAGATTGGTGAGTACCTCGCGGACCAGGACCTGGTCGCCCATCGCCGGAGGGATCTTACTCATGGAGATCTCTATTCTTCTTCCTGGCTCCGAGGCTAGCAGTTCGTCTACGACGGTTTTTGCGAGCAGCGTCATATCGACCGCCCTGATTTTCATCTGCTGCCGCCCCAATCTGGAGAACGCCAGGAGGTCGTCGATTAGCTGGCCCATCCTACCGATGTTGGTC
>JBEKAR010000114.1:0-5037 GCA_050015815.1 Methanomassiliicoccales archaeon
AAGCTATAGATGGACCTGGGGCCAATCGACCTCGACCTGACCCTCGACTGCGGGCAGGCCTTCAGATGGAGGAAGAAGGCCAAGGTCTGGACCGGCGTCGTGAAGAACGAACTGGTCGTTATTGAACAGCGAGGGCGCAGGATAGACGTCGAGACAGAGTTGTCCCCTAGCGAACTGGAGTCGTATTTCCGAACCGACGATGACCTTGAGCAGATCGGCAGGCAGCTTGACCGAGATCCGATAGTGAGGGACCTGAGGAAGAGGTTCACAGGGCTTAGGCTTCTCAGGCAGGAGCCGTGGGAGTGCTCCGCATCCTTCCTGCTGGCGACGAATGCGAACGTGCCGAGGATCAAGAAGATGATTGAATCGGTCTGCGCTCGATTCGGGCATGAGATCTCGGAGGAGGTGTTCTCATTCCCCTCTCCTGCAGAGATTGTGAGGAAGGAGACGGCGGCGGAAGAGTGCGGTCTCGGCTACCGCTGCGACAGATTCCTCGAGTTCGCAAAGCAGGGCGCCGCGGAGCGTCTCGATTTCGAAACTTGGAGGGTGCAGCCGTATGAGCATTGCGTCGAGGAGCTGAAGAAGTTCGACGGGATCGGGGACAAGGTCGCCGACTGCATCGCCTTGTTCTGCCTTGATCACATGGATGCTTTCCCGATAGACGTGCACATCGGCAGAATCATGGAGGAGCGGTACGGCGTTTCGGCGTCGTACAAGAAGGCGTCCCTATGGGCGAGGGAGCACTTCGGGGAGTACGCCGGCTACGCTCAGGAATTCCTCTTCCTTTCGGCCCGACCTAGAACGTAAGGGAATCGCCCTCAGTCGATCTGGCAGCTGACGCACTGCGGCGCACGGACGCCGGTGTGGGTCTCGTAGACTTTGACGAGCATCCCGCTCTTCTTGACCATCTCACAGATGCGGCAGGTCTCGGTCACGATATCGGAGCCTCCGACCATGCGCTGGGCGGCGGCCTCGACCTCCTTCTTGAAGTCCTCATATTTCCCGCTGTTCTCGATCTCCTTGCTGGTGCCCCGCTTTGCCTTGAGATATTGGGAGATGGCGGCGTCGGTGACCCCGAAGCGCCTCGCGACCTCGGCTTGACTCAGGTGGTGCTTGTCGACGAGCTCGCGGGCCAACTCCCTCCTGATCGATGGCAGGACGTACCAGACGATCAGTTCGCACGGGATCTTCATGTCCGCCGCTATCGCCTTAACGATATTTAAGCCCGTCGAAAAGCTGGATAGTTTCAAGAGGTACACTTTTCACCCACAACACCTGGCTAGCCTGAAGAAGAGCCGTAGCGGTGACACGACGGCCTGTCTTCGCAGTGCCCCAGATCGGGTGGGCATAGCCGGACCTGCTCGGAGCAGCAGGTTCTTTGTCCGCCGTGGATTCAGGCTTTACTCCGTCATCCTCGGTTCTCGGTGCTCCTGAACGATACGACAGAGAGTATGGCTATCAATCCCCCTAGGCCGATGAGCGCGCCTGGGATTGGTCCGATCGCGGCCTCATCAGGTCCGCTCGGAAACATGGCTTGGATCGCGACGCCTGCGACGATCATCGCCACGCCAGTCGCCAGGATCATCTTCCATTTCGATGTCCGCACATCGGTTCCAGTGATTCCTCTTGGCCATAGGTACATCATGATCGCCCCGGCGGCGAGTACGAGGAGACCAAGGTCGAGGCTCAGTGCAAGCGGAAGGTCGGTCACCAATGCGAGTCCCACTGCCAGGGCCGCTGTCAGAACCAGGAAGGCAAGCAGATATGGCCTGGTCTTCTGTGTATAAGCGACTCTATCTCGGCTCTTGATGGATTCGCTCTTGTAGATCAATAGCAGCAAGGCGATGACCACCCCGATTCCAACGACTCCGACGAATATTGCCAATGGATCAACCGTCATGTTCCGCGCTGCTCCATCTCCTCCCCGCACTGAGGACCGAACATCGAATCGTCTTCGTCTTCCGAGTATTAAGTAGGCTCGCGGGCCGGAGCGATTTTGAGAATGGACCTCAGTCACGAGCGATAGAAACGATTCGAAGCCCCCCGCTCTCTTCAAATATTCACAATCGTTTACATCATCGCTAAACCCTCTTCCTCAATATAGGTCGAGGTACGTGGTGGACACAATGGCAATCGATGAGATCGCGGTCACGCGGAAGATCGTCGAACGGTACTCGACCGAGTTCTTGCAGAACATCGACGTCGATGTCGTGATCGCCGGCGCTGGTCCGGCCTCGCTCACCGCCGCGCGATACCTTGCGAAGGGCGGCAAACGGGTCGTCATCTTCGAGAGAAAGCTAACTCCGGGCGGAGGGATGTGGGGAGGCGGCATGACCTTCCCTGTGATCGTCGTCCAGGAGGAGTCGAAGGAGCTGCTTGAGGAGATAGGTGTCCGCCTGACGGCTGCGGGCGAGGGCTACTACACGGCCGACTCTGTCGAGGCGTCCGCCAAACTAATCGCGGCCGCAATCGACGCCGGCGCGAAGCTCTACAACACCATTACCGTCGAGGATGTCATGATCCGCGAGGACAGCATCTGCGGCGTTGTCATCAATTCCAGCGCGGTCGAGGTGGCAAGATTGCATGTCGACCCGCTCGCGATACGCTCCAAGTACGTCATCGACGGCACGGGCCACCCGGCCGAGGTCGTCAACGTCGTCGTGCGCAAGGTCGGCAGGTTGAACACCCCTACAGGAAAGTTCGAAGGCGAGAAGAGCATGTGGGCCGAGGTCGGCGAATCGATGACGGTCGAGAACACGATCGAGGTCTATCCGAACCTTTACGTCACTGGCATGGCCTGCAACGCCGTGATGGGCGCGCCACGCATGGGACCGATCTTCGGCGGGATGCTCCTCTCGGGTCGCAAGGTCGCTCAGCTCATCCTGGCACGCGACAAGTGATCAGTCGCCGGGGTGCGAGAGCTCGTAGAAGTCCTCCGTCTCCCAGTCCGGCTGCTCTTCTTGGCCCATCTCCACCGCCGCCATCCCGAGGTCGCGCAGCTGCTTCTTGATCGTCATCAGGTCGACGTCGCCCTCCAGTTGGTGCACTAGCAGCGTCTTTCCCTTCTTGTAGGCGCGGAACATGCCGGCCATGTCCGGTCCGCGGAAGAGGACGTAGCACCAGCTGCCGAACTTCTCCATCACCAGCGGGTAGAGGTAGAACCAGAGGTTGTCCATCGGGGTGAGCAACACTTCCGCCTTGGTGATCGGCCCGACCTTGTCGACGTCCGAGGCGAGCATCCAGTGCATCGTCGAATCCCCCTTCATGAGGAAGCCTTTGACCAGGAAGCTCTCGTCCTCCAGCTCGCCGAGGATACCTCGTAGCTCCCTCATCGACAGCTCGAACTTCATGAAGCGGGAGAGGTTCTCTGCGCTGAAGAGGCCGAAGTTGCGGAAGAGAAGGCGGACGACATCCTTCCGCGCGTCGTGCTGCGACAGCAGGCTCTCCCTCACCGGGCGCCAGCGGTTCTGCCCGTCCAGGCAGATGCATGTCCCATGGTAGAGGCGCTTCATCGCCTCCTTCGTCCTCCTCTCCCCGACGGGCGAGAGGTCGAAGAGCCTCCTCCTCGAGACCGAGCCGGACTCGTCGATGATGCGCATGATCGCCCTCATGTCGTTGTCCATCTCGACCGAGCGGGCGCGCCGGTAGAGCGAGGCGTGCTCCTGCGTCGTGTAGATCGTGTATTCCGGGATGCCGACCGCCCTGATCAGGAAGCCTTGGTCCGCCAGGCGCTTCAGCGGCACCTGGACCTTAGAGCGCAGATACGCGTCCGCCTCGGAACGCAGGCCCCCGGTCGCCTTGACAACCTCGATGATGTTCGGGAACCGTCTCGACTTCTCGACCCTTTGCTTCTTGAATGAGTAGCTGACGACCTCGTCCCGCGTGAACTCCTTGGCGACAAATCGCCCCTTCACGTAGAGGCCGTTCGTCAGGACATAGCCTCCATTGAGCATCGCGTCGTGTACCTCCGCTGGCACCTGGCCCGGTTCCTTGCCGAGCACCTCGCGCACGCGGACGACGTCGTAGCCGACGAGGCGGTAGAATGACATCATCCGGTCGAGCGCCTCGAGTGCCCGGGGCAGCAGCCTCTCGTCGTCGAGGTCGAGCGAGCGGATCTCGATGCAGCCGCTCATGTTCCACTTCTCCGCGCCTCCGACCAGCCTCCCCTGGTGCATGATCGGGAAGACCCAACCCTCCCCGTACCGCGAAGCGATCTCCGCCCATAGCGGCTGCGCCGCCGGGTCGTAGAGCGAGATGATGTGCGTTCCCTCCTCCTTCGGCGAGAACGCCTCGAGCTTCGGGAGCTCGTCCTCCATCAGGTACATCTCTTGGTGCAGGTCGCCGACGGTGATAGTGCTGACATCGAGCCTGGAGAGCGCCCGCTTGACCTCGGCCGGCCCGAAGCCAGAGTAGGAGGTGACCGCATGGAGCGTGACCGGTCCGTAGGCGAGAAGGAAGCGTCTCACGATCTCGGTGACGGGGTCGCCCGAGAACCTCTCCGTCTCGAAAGGCAGGTAGACGTTCTCCCTGGACCACTCCTCACCCTGCTCGTACCTGCGGATGATGTACACGCTGCGGTCCAGGCGGTCGAGGCTCTCCTTGAGCTCGTCCTTCTGGACGCCCATTTCCGACGTCAGCCGCCTCAGGCTCATCCCCTCCGGCGCGGAGGATATGACGTTCAGCAGCCTCTGGTCCAGTTGACTCAGGCCGGCGACGCGGTACGCCGCGACGAAGAGCGGCGCGTCCTCGGCGAGCACGTAGCGGACCTTGCCCCGCTGGAACCTTCCGAGCAAGAGCCTTCCTCCGGTGCGCAGGCGCTCGAACTCCTCGTCGCTGTACGACGGAACGCGACGGTAGATGTCGATCGGCATGCCCATCGAGCCGAAGAACCGGACGCACTCCTCGATGCTCTGGAACGGCCCCTCGCCCTTCTGCCTGCGACACGAGTCGACGGTTCGCGAATCATACACCCTCTCCCCGCCCGCCTTCAGGCGCAGGCGGTCGAGCTTGAGCATGTACTGGGTGCGCTCCGAGACG
>JBEKAR010000115.1:0-5033 GCA_050015815.1 Methanomassiliicoccales archaeon
GAAGAAGGTCCAGCAGTGCCTCGAAGAGATGGGCTTCAAGACCGAGATAAGATGAGATGAAGAAGAGTGAGTTCATGAGGAAGGAGTTCGTCGGTCTGGAGATTGAGGTGTCGTCATCGAACCACCCCGCCTACCTGAAGGTGAAGGGCAGGGTCACGGGCGAGACGAAGAACACCATGCTCGTCGACATCGGGCCTAGGGAGGTCACGGTGCCGAAGCCGGGGAACGAATTCCAGTTCACATACGAAGGCGAACGATTCACGGTCAAGGGCTCGGAGATACAGCACCGGCCCGAGGACCGCATCAAGAAGATAAGGTGATCAAGATGGAAAGCAAGGCCAAGGACATAGGCATCGACGTCAAGGCTCCTGAGGCAACCTGCACCGACATTCACTGCCCGTTCCACGGCAAGCTGTCGGTCAGGGGCCAGGTCATCGAAGGCGTGGTCGTCTCTGACAAGATGAAGAACACCGCCGTCGTGGAGCGCAACTACCTGATGTTCGATTCCAAATACGAAAGATACGAGAAGAAGACCAGCAGGTACTCGGCGCACTGCCCGCCCTGCCTCGGCGTCAAGACCGGGGACTCGGTGAAGGTCGTCGAGTGCCGGCCGTTGAGCAAGACGGTCTCATTCGTGATAGTCGAGAAGAGGTGAAATCATGAAGGGCATCGCAGGCAAGCAGACCCGCGGCATCATGACCGGCACCATACTGGATGTCATAGACAACAGCGGCGCCAAGACCATCAGCGTCATCGCCGTGCCGGGATACCATGGTGTCACCCGGAGGCAGCCTTCGGCGGCGGTGGGCGACATAATCATCGCCTCCGTCAAGAAGGGTACTCCGGAGATGCGCAGGCAAGTGGTGCACGCCATCATCGTGAGGCAGAGGAGGCCGTTCCGTCGGCCCGACGGCACGATGGTCACGTTCGAGGACAACGCAGCGGTCATCACCACCGAGGAAGGAGAGACGAAGGGAACGGACATCAAGGGGCCGGTGGCCAGAGAGGCAGCGGAGCGCTGGCCTCGCATAGCCGCGACGGCCTCGATGATAGTGTGAGGTGACCAAGATGAAGAGCAAGCAGGCAAGAAAGCAGCGCAAGGCGCACTACAACGCGCCAGAGCACATCAGGAGCCGAATGGTCGCTTCGCACCTGAGCGAGTCGCTTTCAAAGGAGTACAGGCGAAGGACCGTCCGAGTGATTGAGGGCGACACCGTCAGGGTCGTCCGCGGCGACGAGTCGGTCAAGGGAGTGGAGGGAAGGGTCTCGAAGGTCGACACGAAGACCGCGCGCCTGATCGTCGAGGGCATCACCATGCCCAAGGCGGACGGGACGCAGAAGGCCCGCCCGGTCCACTCGTCGAACTGCATCGTCACGAAGCTGGACCTCTCCGACAACAAGAGACGGGGAATGCTGATGGGTACAAAGGAGGCATCGCGATGAGCGATCTCAAGCGCCTCAACGCGCCGAAGAGCTGGCCGGTGGCCAAGAAGACGACCGCATGGATAGCGAAGCCGCACCCTGGCCCTCACGGCCTGGAGGAGAGCATGCCGATCGCCCTCGTCCTGAGAGAGGTCCTGGGCGTCGCTGACACGGCGAGAGAGGCCAAGCGCATCCTGGGCGACCGAGAGGTCCTGGTCGACGGGCGAGTGGTCACTGACTACAACTTCGCCGTCGGCCTGATGGACGTGGTATCTCTGCCGAAGGTTGAGCAGCACTACCGCATGATGCTCGACCGCCGCGGCAAGTTCCGTCTGGTCAAGATCCCCGAGGGCAAGCAGAACTGGAAGCTCTGCCGCATCGAGAACAAGACGACCGTGAAGGGCGGCAAGACGCAGCTGAACCTCCACGACGGAAGGAACATCCTGGTCGCGAAGGACACCTACACGGCCGGCGACGTCCTCAAGATCGAATTCGCCAACGAGGAGAAGAAGGAAGGGAAGAAGGCGAAGAAGCACAAGGCCAAGATCCTCGAGGCCTACAAGCTGGCCAAGGGGAGCACCGTCTTGATCACAGGAGGCTCGCACGTCGGCGACCTGGCGGTCGTCGAGGAGTACGTGGTCAAGAGGACCACCGGGCCGAACCTGGTGAAGTTCAAGGACGGCCGCCTGACCGTGAAGCATAACGTCTTCGTGGTCGGGACGAAGGGGCCTGAAGTGGAGCTGCCGGAGGCGAGCGCACTATGAGCGACGTCATGAGGCAGCCAAGGGTGCACAAGGTCGTAGTCAACATCGGCGTGGGCGACGCGGGCGAGCGACTGGAGAAGGCCCAGAAGGTGCTCCAGATGCTCACCAAGCACAAGCCCATGGTGACGCACGCCAAAACGACCAACCGCGACCTGGGGATACGCATGGGGATGCCCATCGGCTGCAAGGTCACCCTTCGGGGGGACGAGGCCGAGACGTTCATCAAGCGCGCCCTGCAGACGCGGGAGAACAGGATAGCTGAATACTCGTTCGACCCAGAGGGCAACCTGTCCTTCGGAGTGCCGGACTACACCGACTTCGACGGCATGAGGTATGACCCAGAGATCGGGATATTCGGGATGGACGTGAGCGTCGTCATCGCTCGGCCCGGCTACCGGGTCAGCAGGCGGAGGGTGCTTAAACGCAGTCTGCCCCACCAGCACAAGATGACCAGGGGCGAGTCGATCGCGTTCATGAGGACCAAGTTCAACGCGGAGGTGATGGAGTGACCAAGCCAAAGAAGCAGTTCGGCCGCTCGAAGGGCTGCACTCGCTGCGGAAGAAAGAGGGGCATCGTGAGGAGGTACGGCATGCATCTATGCCGCCAGTGCTTCCGCGAGATCGCTCCACAGATCGGATTCAAGAAGTACTCGTGAGGTGACAAAGAATGCAAAGCGACCCCCTGAACGACGCGATGTCGACAATCAAGAACGCATCGACCGTCGGCAAGTCAGAGTGCCTCATCAAGCCATCGTCCAAACTGATCGGGCGAGTGCTCAAGGTGATGCAGGAGTCGGGCTACATCACGCAGTTCGAGTTCGTCGAGGACGGTAAGGCCGGGAAATTCAAAGTGCTGCTGCAGGGACGGATCAACAACTGCGGCGTCATCAAGCCCCGCCACTCGGTGAAGAAGTCGGACCTGGAGAAGTTCGAGGCTCGATATCTGCCGGCCCAGGACTTCGGCGTGCTGATCCTCACGACGACCGCTGGCGTCATAACCCACGCCAAAGCAAAGGAGCTAGGAGTCGGAGGCAAGCTCCTGGCATACGTGTACTGAGGCGATGGAAATGACGGTCAGCGGATTCATAGAAGAGAAGATCGAGGTCCCCAAGGGCGTCACCGTGAAGATCGATGGACAAACGGTCACGGCGAAGGGAAAGTCCGGAGAGCTCAAGCGCACCTTCCCGCACGTCAAAGTGAAGCTCGCTCAGAAGGACGGCAACGTCATCATCTCGTGCGAGTACCCGAAGGTCGCGGACAAGGCGGCCGTCGGGACCTTCGCCTCCCATATCCAGAATATGATCGACGGAGTGCAGGGCGGGTTCGAGTACCACATGAAGATCGTGTACTCCCACTTCCCGATGAAGGCGAGCGTGAAGGGCGAGACCTTCGTCATCGAGAATTTCCTCGGTGAGAAGGCACCCAGGCACGCGGACATCATACGCAAGACGAAGATCACGGTGAAGGGAAACGAGGTAGTGCTGCAGAACTCGGACCTCGAGGCCGTCTCGCAGACGGCCGCGAACATCGAGCGCGCCTGCCACATCAGGAACTTCGACCCGCGGGTGTTCCAGGACGGCATCTACATCGTTGAGAAGGCACGGAAGGTGAAGGCATGAGCCCCGCCAAGAAGCAGATCAAGGAGATTGCGGACCTGCCTTACTACAAACCGGAGCATGCCAAGGTGCTCAGGTCCATGGGCATCAAGACCCTGGACCAGCTCTACGATGCGCTCAGCAACGAGGACAAGTTCGAGGAGATCATCACCGGCAAGAAGCTGAAGGGCGTCGGCGAGAAGCACGCCGAGCACTGGATGGAGCTCATCGAGGACTCGAGGACCGAGGCCATGGCCGAGGAGGCAAAGGTCGAGGAGGAGAAGCCCGAGGAGGCGCCCGAGGCCGAGGAAAAGGTCGAGGTCGTCGAGGAGGCTGAGGCCCCGAAGGCGAAGAAGGTCAAGCTCGAAGAGGAGAAGGAGACTGAGGTCGTCGAGCTGGAGGCGGAGGTCGTCCCCGAGAAGGGCTACATGGCCCAGCCGAAGCCCGAGCTGGACGCCGCGACCAAGGACCTGCTGGCGAAGAGAAAGGAGATCGACTCGAGACGCCCCGCCTTCAAGCGCCAGGAGTGGTTCCGCTTCAAGAGGCTCGGAGAGACCTGGAGAAAGCCGCGCGGCATACATTCTAAGATGCGCCGGCACTACGGCTACAGGGCCCCGATCGTGAGCATCGGATACCGCGGACCCAAGGACGTGAGGGATTACCACCCGTCCGGTTTCCGCGAGATAATGGTGCACACCGTTGGCGAGCTCAACGTGGTCGACCCGAAGAAGGAGGCGGTGCGCGTCGGCGGCACCGTCGGCTACAAGAAGAGGCTCGCCATCGAGAAGCGGGCCGACGAACTAGGTATCAGGATACTCAACAGGACGGGATAGACATGGACCTGAAGAACCAGAAAAGAATGGCCTCGGACATCCTGAACTGCGGCGAAAGCAGGGTCTGGATCGACCCCAACCGCATAGAGGACGTCTCGGACGCCATCACTCGGGCGGACATCCGAACCGCCATCGAGTCCGGGACCATACGCGCGCTCCCCAAGAAGGGCGTATCCCGCGGGAGGACCAGATACAAACTGGCCCAGAGGAGCAAGGGGAGAAGGCGCGGACCGGGAAGCAGGAAGGGAACGGCCAATGCAAGAAAGCCGAACAAGAGGAGCTGGATACAGACGATACGCCCGATTAGGGAAGAGCTAAGGAAGCTGCGCGACAACGGAAAGATCACGCGCGCCACCTACCGCAGCTTCTACATGAAGGCGAAGGGCGGACAGTTCAAGAGCAGGAAGAACCTGCTGAGCC
>JBEKAR010000116.1:0-4986 GCA_050015815.1 Methanomassiliicoccales archaeon
CCCGTGCCTGATGCTCTCGTTGTAGACGCCGAGCGTGTATCCGATGAACAGGTGGATGATGCCGATCCAGACGGTGATGTACAAGAGCATCTTGACGTCGTTCAGCTTGTTGTAGATGCCGAGGGGGATCGGACCGATAGAATGCGGAATGTTATACTGAAGCATCGATGACCAGGAGAGCTCGTCTCCGTACGGATAGGTGATGTGCGAGGCCCCAGCCGTCCATTGAGGCGCGAAGTGCATACCGAACGCCTCGCCGAAGAAGAAGAGGCCGAATATCGTCGCCCAGATGCCGCCGAAGAACAACATCGTCGAAATCGATTTCCAGTCGTCGCTCTTCACGTGCCGGAAGCCTACCCAACCCAAGATCATGAAGCCAATGCCGTAGGCTAGGTCGCCCACCATCAGGCCGAAGAATAGGGGGAAAGTGATAGCGAGAATGTTGGTCGGGTCGATCTCCCCGTACTTGGGTATCGATATCAGCTCCGTGAGGTGAGTGAACATGCCGACCGGTTTCTTCGTTGTGAGCTTCGAGGGCGGCTCGTCCTTCACGTGCTCCTCCGAAGCACCCGCGACCGCCTCCTCCTCGTGGATGTGCTCCTTCCTGGTGACCTTGTCCTCGATGACCTCGAGGTCAATGTCGTCCCCGAGCTTCGCCGTCAACGCCTTCTTTACCGAGTCCAGGGATGCTGATGGAATCCAGGCGTCGATAGCGAACGCGTGCCTGGTCTCTCCAGCCCGGAGAGGGAACTCGGCCTTCTCCACCTGGATCGACAGCTCCTCGTCCGAAGCGAGAATGAACGCTTCGTTCTTGTCTCTGAGCTTTACCACCTTCTCTTGGGCGTCCGCGAGGGCCTGCTTGAGCGCCTCGGTCTCGGAGTCGATCGCCTTCAGGGCATCCTCGGGATCGCCCTTGCCGACCGGGGCTGGCAATTCAGTGAACCCGCTCTGGATAAGCAACTTCTGGGCTTCGGCGACCTCCGTCTTTGCCACGAACAGGGCGATCATGCCGCCCTTCTCGGCGGTGAACAGCTCGTAATTCTGAAGCGCGCCTCCAATCAGTGGCGCGGGGTCGGATCTGACCGTCCCGGTGAAAACGACTATCGAATCATATCCTCGGTAGAGGTCGAGGTCGATGCCAAGTGGAACGAAAGGCTGGAGCAGCTTCCTGTTGTTCTCCAGGTCGTGCATCCGGTTCAGTATCTGGTCCCGGCTCTCGACCGCTCCTCGGCTCTCCGCCTCGAGGGTGACGAGCGCTTCGTCGATCTCATTCCTGATGCGGGACGTATCGATCGTTTGCTTTAGGGGCTTGTCCGCGACGACGAGGTCCTTGCTCACCGCTCGGAGCTTCAGCAACTTCTGCGACGTCTCGGAGGCCTCGGGCAGAGGCGAACCAAGACTGAAGCCCTCTTCCTCGGACGAGAAATCGATCGGATGGATCGCTTCGACCTTGTATAGCTCCTCGATCGTGTCCTTGAGCTTGTCCTTAGATCCCACGATGAGGATCTTCGTCATTTGCTCAGGAAGAAGCATCTACAGTCCTCTCGAATCGCTCCAGGAGATACCGATCCGCCTTGGGGACGTTCGCTGCCGCCTTATTCTTCAGACGCTCGGACTCCTCTGCCCCGTTCTTCACTATCGCTTCGCGCTCGGTGGCGATCTTCGCCTTCTCGGACGCGTAGGTGGAGTCGTAGGCCGCCTTGCTTTTGTCGTCGGCCTCCTGGATCAACCGCGAGGCTTCCTTTTTCGCCGCGGCGCCAATGGCCTTCGCCTCATCCTCGGCCTGCGAGACGATCACCTTCGCGCTCGCTTCGGCCTCTTTGATCTTCAGAAGTATCTCGGCCCTACTCACAGGCACGCCCCCTGAGGGTGATGCGGGAATATATTGTGCCTATAAATATGCTACGGGGCGTGCGCCTCCGTGTCCAGGTTAAACGATTGAGAACCCTGGCGGCTTAGACTTAGATAGGCACCGAAATAGGCCCCGACCTAGTGTTCCTATGCATCCTTTGGAGGCCCGACGCGCCTCACGGTGACGCCGCTTTCGTTGAGGATGCTGTGCGACAGCTCGTCGACGTACTCGTCCTTGAAGACGACCTCTCGGATGCCTGCGTTGATGATGATCTTGGCGCAAAGCACGCAGGGGAAGTTGGTCGTATAGATCGCCGCGTCCTTGATGCTGACGCCGAAATATGCCGCCTGGATGACCGCGTTTTGCTCTGCGTGGACTCCGCGACAGAGCTCGTGCCGGGTGCCCGATTCGATCTGGTTCTGCTCCCTGACGCAGCCGACCTCCTCGCAATGCTTGAGGCCCTTCGGGGCGCCGTTGTAACCGGTGGTGAGCACTCGCTTCTCCTTCACCACGACCGCGCCGACCTGTCGCCTGAGGCAGGTCGAGCGGGTCGAGACAAGTTCGGCCATGCGCATGAAGTATGTGTCGTTGTCAGGCCGGTTCATCCGAGCTGTCAGGCCCTCCGCCCCTCAAATATTTTGTGACGCCTGGAACGCGTTCCGCGGAACGAGCTGGCGAAGACGGGCGACGATGGGTTAAATAACATGATTGGCGTTTGACTGGCCGTGTCGTCGACGGGACAGCGCGTCCTCGCGGTGGTCAAAAAGCTCAAGGTCCTGATCATCGCCGTCGTCGTCGTGATACTGATCATCGGCGGGCTCTTCCTCTACAGCGGAAGCTGGCCGCCCTTGGTCGTAATCGAATCCAGCAGCATGCAGCATTCCGACACGACCTCGTACATCGGTGTCATCGACACAGGCGACCTGGTCATTCAAAAGAAGGTCTCGAGCCTTAGCGAGATCACTCCGTACCTCAACGCCTATGCCAGCGCTTACGCGAAGAACTTCTCCGCCGGCTCTGCGTACATGACCTACGGCGAGTACGGGGATGTGGTGATCTATCGGCCCCTGGGTAATGCCGCTAAGACCCCGATCATCCACCGCGCCATCTGCTTGGTCCACTTCAACGAGACTGGACACAGCTTCGACATTCCTGTTCTCCAGGACCTTCCGCCGTCGATGTGGAGCGTGTCGAGCGGGCCCAAGACATGGTACAATCTCAAGGCGCAGGTGACCTTGAGCGACATCGGCTACAACCACGTCTCGGTGCTGATCAACCTCGCGGGGATCATTAGCGCCTACGACAACCAGAAGGCGCACGACCCGTCGTTCGTCCTGGTCGATGGGCTCATCACGCTAGGGGACAACAACAATGGGCAGACCGACCAGGGCGGTTCCTTCCCGATCTCTTGGTCGCCCGTGAAGCTAGAATGGATAGACGGTGAGGCAAGGGGCGAGATACCTTGGTTCGGACTGCTCAAGCTCTGGATCAGCGGACCGACGCCCGCCTCGGTTCCGCAGAACAGCGTCACCGACCTGTGGATCTCAATCGGCCTGATCATCGGCGTGCCGATCCTCATCGATGCGACCGGCTACATCCTGGAGAGAAAGGGCATCGACTTCTGGGGAGGTGTGAGGAAGAGGCTGCATCTCAAACCGAAAGAGAAAGGAGCGGCCAAGCCAGAGGAGAAGGAGGAGCAGCCGAAGGCCGAGACTCCGCCGGGGCAGAAGAAGGAAGGGGCCAAGCCCGACAAGAAGTCCCAGCAGCCGCAATCAAAGAATCAGCAGCAGGGAAAGCATCCCGGCAACAGCAAGAAGAAGAGCAAGCGCTGAATCACATCAGCGTGGTCTGCGTCTTCGGACGGTAGTTCTTCAGCATCTGGAGCGTCTCGTCCTCTTCGAGCGTCCTTTTCGTCTCCTCTATCGGTACGGACGACTCGATTTCCTTAGTGCGCCCGCCGCGCCCGAACGACTTCACCCGAGCGTGGATGATGCCGAGCATGTCGAGCTCAGATATCAGGTCGGTGACGCGGCGCTGCGTCAGCGACGTCAGGCCAACTACCTTGGTCATGTCGCGATATGTACCGTAGACGTCCCCCGTGGTCAGGCGCCCGTTGTTCTTCTCCTCGTTGATGATGATCGAGAGCAGGACGAGCTTTGACTGCGTCGGCAGCGTCTTGACCGCCTCGGTCACGCAATCCAGCTCGATCTTGTTCTTCGCCTTGTAGACATGCGCCTCGGTGATCCTGTCCTCGTTGCCCCGCTCCGCCGTCTCCGCCGCGATCCGCAGAAGGTCAAGGGCCCTTCTCGCGTCCCCGTGCTCCTGCGCCGCCAGCGCCGCGCACAGCGGGATCACCGACGCATCAAGCGCCCCCGTGTCGAAGGCGAGCCTCGCCCTCTGATTCAGTATGTCCTGAAGCTGCTCCGCGTTGTATGGCGCGAACACCATCTTCTCCTCCCCCAGGCGGCTCTTGACCCGGGGGTCGAGGAACTCTGTGAACTTGAGGTCGTTTGAGATCCCGATGAGCGAGACGCGGGCGTTCTTCAGGTCGTCGTTGATCTTCGAGAGATGATACAATACGTCGTCGCCGCTCTTGTAGACCAGCTTGTCGATCTCGTCGAGGACGATGATCACCACCCGATGGCGCTCGTCGATCTTCTCGCGAAGGATGTTGTAGACCCGCTCCGTCGACCATCCTGTGAACGGGATCCTCTGGTCGAAGTCCTCTATGAACTGGTTGCCGATGTTCTGGAGCACGCTATAGGGTGTGTCGACGATCTCGCAGTTCATGTAGATGAAGACGACCTTGTTGTCCGGGGTCTCGGCCTTCTTGATCTCGTTGCCCAGGAACTTGACCGAGGCGGTCTTGCCCGTCCCCGTCTTGCCGAAGATGAGCACGTTGGACGGCCTCTCGCCCTTCAAAGCCGTGACCATGATTGAGGCGAGCTGGTTGATCTCCGCCTGTCGATGCGGCAGCTCGTCCGGGATGTATGAGGGGCGGAGTATCTCGCGGTTGCGCCGGAAGATTTGCTTGCCCTTGAGGTACTGCTGGAAAACGTTCTCTTCTGGCTCCTTCTCCCCCATCGATACCATCCCCCGTGGTGAGCCCGACCCCATCGTTTCCGGTGGAAAAC
>JBEKAR010000117.1:0-4968 GCA_050015815.1 Methanomassiliicoccales archaeon
CCTCGGGTACGTGAGGAGGGAACGCTCCACCGCGCCATACGCCGGAAGGCCCTATCCGTCGGAGGCGCAGATGATCACCAGGCTCAAGGGCACGGGGGTCAGGATCCGCCCCATCAAGCAGAGCGACGAGGAGATGCTGAAGGAGATGTTCTACACCCTCTCGGAGGAGAGCGTCTACGAGCGCTTCCTCTCCTACGAGAAGACGATGCCGAGCGAGATCAGGAACCTGGTGGAACTGAACTACGAGACGAAGATGGCCTACATCGCCCTCATCCGCAAGGAGGGGAGGTGCGAGGCGATCGGCATCGCGGCGTACGACGAGGACGTCGCGACCGGACTTGCCGAGTTCTCCCTCGCGGTGAGGGACGACTTCCAGAACGTCGGCCTCGGCACGCAGATGTTCCGCATGCTCGTTGACTATGCCAGAGACGCCGGCGTCAAGGGCTTCACCGCTGAGATACTCTCGACGAACATCCGGATGCTCGACATCTTCCACCGCTCCGGCCTCAAGGTCGAGACGAAGCTGGTGGAGGACATCATCGACATCAAGGCGTACTTCTGATCACTTCTTCGGTTCGCACGTGACGACGATGCGGTTCTCGGCGAGCCTTTCCACGACCGATGGATCGGCGAGCGTGGTCGTGTCCCCGATGTTGTCCATGTCCCCCGAGGCGATCTTCCTCAGGATGCGGCGCATGATCTTCCCGCTGCGGGTCTTCGGTAGTCCAGGCGCGAACTGGATGACCTCGGGCATGGCTATCGGCCCGACGGCGGTGCGGACGTGCTTGATGAGCTCCTTCTTCAGCTCCTCCGACTCCTCGACCCCGGCCTTCAGGGTGACGAAGGCGTAGATCGCCTCGCCCTTGATCTCGTGGGGCATCGGGACGACCGCCGCCTCGGCGACCTTCGGATGAGAGACGAGCGCGCTCTCGATCTCGGCCGCTCCGATACGGTGCCCCGAGACCTTGATCACGTCGTCCACCCGTCCCATGATCCAGACGTACCCGTCCTTGTCCTTCCTCGCCCCGTCGCCGGTGAAGTAGACTTCTGGGAATCGAGTCCAGTACGTCTCCTTGAAGCGCTCGTGCTGCCCGAACACGGTCCTCATGATCCCAGGCCACGGCTTCTTGATGACGAGGTAGCCTCCGTCGTTCGGTGGCGCCTCGGCCCCGTTCTCCTTGAAGATGGCCGGCTCGATGCCGAAGAACGGCAGCGTCGCCGAGCCCGGCTTGGTGGTGATCGCCCCAGGCAGCGGCGTGATCATTATCCCCCCTGTCTCGGTCTGCCACCAGGTGTCGACGATCGGGCACTTCTCATTGCCTACGTTCTTGTGATACCAGATCCAGGCCTCGGGATTGATCGGCTCCCCGACCGTCCCGAGCAGGCGGAGCGAAGAGAGGTCGCGCGACTTCGGCCACTTCTCGCCCTCGCGCATCAGCGAGCGTATCGCCGTCGGGGCGGTGTAGAAGATGTTGACCTTGAATTTCTCCACTATCTGCCAGAACCGGTCCACCTGGGGACACGTCGGGACCCCCTCGAACATGAGCGTCGTGGCCCCGGCGCAGAGCGGGCCGTAGACGATGTATGAGTGCCCGGTGATCCAGCCTATGTCCGCTGTGCACCAGTAGGTGTCCTCGTCTCGGTAGTCGAAGATGTACTTGAACGTCATATCGGCGAAGAGCATGTAGCCGCCGGTCGTGTGCAGCACGCCCTTTGGCTTGCCGGTCGAACCGGACGTGTACAGAATGAACAGCGGGTCCTCAGCGTCCATGTGCGTCGCGGGGCAGACCGCCGACGAATCGGCCATCTCCTCGTGCCACCAGAAGTCACGTCCTGGGACCATGGTGACCTCGAAGCCGGCACGCTTGACGACCACAACTCTCTCCACCGTCGTGCCCTTCTCCAAGGCCGCGTCGGCGGCCGCCTTGAGCGTGATGTGCTTGCCGCTGCGGAACGAGCCGTCCGCGGTGATGAGGAGGCGGCAGCCCGAATCGTTAATCCGGTCCCTCAGGGAATCGGCGCTGAATCCGCCGAAGACGATCGAGTGTATCGCGCCGATGCGGGCGCAGGCGAGCATCGCGATCGCCAGCTCCGGGACCATCGGCAGGTAGATCGAGACCCGGTCGCCCTTCTTCACACCGTGCTTGATCAGCACGTTCGCGAAGCGGCACACCTCCCGGTGCAGCTCTTGATAGGTGAACGTCTTGACGTCCTCCTCCGGCTCGCCTTGCCAGATGATCGCCGCCTTGTTCTTGCAAGGCCCGTCCAGGTGGCGGTCGAGGCAATTGTACGAGGCGTTGATCTTCCCCCCTTCGAACCACTTGATCACCACGTTCTGCTTATCCCAGGAGAACGTCTTCCGCCAGGGGGAGAACCAATGGAGCTCTTTCTTGGCCATCTTGTCCCAGAAGGCCTCGGGGTCGGCGATCGATTCCTTGTACATCCCCTCGTATTCGGCGAAGCTCTTGACGCGTGCCTTCGCGCTGAACTCAGGGGAGGGTTCGAATCTTCTTTCCTCTTCCATCACCGACTCTATCGTCTTTCCGTCAGTCATCTAAGGCCTCCTGCCTCTGTCGCCCCGCGTCCGCGCTGCTGGATAGGCGCTTGGCCGTGGGGGCCGAAGGGAGTGTATGACCGATATTCATATAACCGTTACGGAATAACATCACGACGATTGACGAAAAGGGGAGTATCTGAGCAACTCCTTACGAAAATCGTAAGATGGTTTGGAAGGAGGGGGGGATTTGAGGTGGCAGACCCCCCTCCTTTCAGAGTGATTCAGACGAGGACCGTCTCAGGCACCGGGCCCCTTGGCGCGTAGTGTCCGTGCTCGCGGTGCTTCACGAAATCCTTCTCGATGCTGCGGAGGTCGCTGTAGAACTCCTCGATCTCGCCGGCCCCTTCACCATGCGCCTCGATTTCGGCGGTCAAGGCCTTGATGTCCCCGACGGTATGGGTCTTCATCCAGGCCATGACCTCGGGTTCGAATTCCAGTCCTTCGATGTATACGTCTTCCAACTTCAATGTGCATCCCATCCCTAAGCGGTTTGTGCATCCCATCCAAAGCGTTTGTTGAGTCTTGTCCGCCCTTTGTCGGACGAAATGCACTATTGCGTCATACAGTATTTAATTATTTTCACGTGGGCTAGCCAGCATGGAAGACTGTGGAGCGGAACGTCATTAGCACAGACGCAATTGTCCAACAATAGAATATATTCGAACGACAAGCCAAGTCTTCAAGGCTATCCAGACTTGGATATCCGGCGAAAAGTTATATCAGAGCATTCGCTGATAGCCCCTTCGGATGGGGGTGTCCCGTTGGGATTCCTGGACTCTTTAACGGATAGGGAAACGAAGGCGCTCAAGAAGGCTCAGAAGCTAATGGAGGCAGAGGCGGGCGCTGCGCCGTCACATGATTCACTCAAGAGGGCGAAGGAGGCTCTCGATGAAACGTCGAGGGAGCCGGGGTTGACGCGGAAGGATGAATTCTCCGCCGCATATGCCAGATTGAGCGACCTCTTCCTGCAGAACGGGGTCCCTGACGAGGCCCTGGCATCCGCGGAATCGGCTCTCGGGCTCGTTCCAGACAATTCGTATGCGATCACGTGCAAGGCGAGATCCCTCGCCGCCAAAGGCTCGATGCCCGAAGCGGTCGCCACGCTGGACGCCGCGCTCATCAGGGCTCCGACCGACAAACACCTCCTCGTCGAGAAGGGTTGGATCCTAGACCGGAGCGGGAAGTCTGCCGAGGCGGTCGAGTGCTGGAAGAAGGCTCTCGAGATCGACCCGGGGGACCTCACGCTCTACGACATCCTCGCCAGCAAGACAAAGGACAAGGCCACCTGGCTCAAGAAGAAGGCGGCCGCCCTCACCTCCAAGGACATGGGCAAGGAGGCGATCGCGGCCTTGGACGAGGCTCTCGCCGCGGAGCCAGGGAACGCGCAGCTGATGGTCGAGAAGGGGAAGGCGCTCATGCTCCTCGGCATGACCGACGAGGCGGACGCGGTGTTCGAAGGCGTCCTGAAGGTCGAACCGAGGAACTTCTTCGCTCACCTGAACCGCGCCAGGGTCTTGCGTCAGAAGCAGGACTTCCAGGGCTCGATCAACCACTATAAGGAAGCGCTGCGCGCCAACCCGGCTGACAAGTATTCCTGGGTCGAGGTCGCTTCGCTTCTCGAATCGCTCAATCGCAACGAGGAGGCGCTCAAAGCCTATGAGCGCTCGCTCGAGCTCGATTCGGAGTTCATGCCCGGCCTGCAGGGCAAGTGCAACGTCCTCCGGGTGATGGACCGGCACGAGGACGTGGTGGCGTGCGCCGCCCGCATCTTGTCAATCAACAGCGACGACCTGCTGATGCACTCGATGATGGTCGGAGCCCTGGTGAAGCTGGGCCGGCTCGAGGACGCCCTCGGGGCGATCGACGATTCGCTCAAGATCGCGCCGAACGACCGCGACCTGCTCGAGCGCAAGAGGGCCGTGCTGAAGGAGCTCGGCCGCCATGAGGAAGTGATCACCGTCGCGGAGCACACGATGGGCAAGCACGAGGAGGACGCAGCGACGCTCTACGACCTCGGCATGGCGTACTTCCTTAGCGGCAAGTTCGAGGAGGCCGTTCGCCCGCTGGAGAGGTCGCTGAAGCTGCAGCCGGACAAGGAGAGCGCCCTGATCGCCCTGAAGGAGTGCCACAAGCACCTCGGCGCCGACAAGGAAGTGCTCGCCATCTGCGACAGGATAATCGCGCTCAACCCGCGCAACAGGGATGCATGGGTCGACAAAGGGATCGCGCTCGATCGGCTCGGCAAGAGGGACGAGGCGATCGAGGCGTACGACAAGGCGATCGACATCGACCCGGACGACGAGGACGTCCTGGCTGACCTGGCCATGGCCTATTTCTCAAAGGAGAAGCAGGAAGAGGCGCTCAACCGCGCGACGATGGGGACGGAGAGGTTCCCCGAGAACCCGATCTTC
>JBEKAR010000118.1:0-4929 GCA_050015815.1 Methanomassiliicoccales archaeon
AGAACCCTAGCACCCGGCCATGCGTCTCAGGTCCTTTCAACAGAGGGACCTCGGCCAGGTTTACACGCTCGCCACGAGGGCATTGAACGAGACGTACTCAACGACCGTGTTCACCGACATCTCAAGCTACTGGCCCGATGGTTTCATCGTGCTCGAGGAGGGCACGGACGTGATCGGGTTCATCTTCGGCATAATGATGTCCCGGAGCGAGGCGCGCATCCTGATGCTCGCGGTCGAGGAGCGATACCGCATGAGGGGGCTAGGCGGAACGCTGTACCGAGCGTTCGCCCAGGAGTGTGCGGTCAAGGGGATACGCAACATCAACCTCGAGGTGCGCATCAGCAATATGCCGGCCATAAGATTCTACCAAAAAGAAGGGTTCCAGATAGTCGGAAGACTGGACAGGTACTACTCGAACGGAGAGGACGCCTATAGGATGCAGGTCTTCCTCTGATCAGTGGAACATCTCGTCGTTGCCGGTGTGCTCGTTCCAGAAATAGTACGGGGACTTCTCCTTCTGCGATGAGGTGATGTCGGTGCCGAGGCCTTTGGTGTAAGAGCCATAACGGTCCTTGATCTGCTCCTCGACCGTTCGGTTGCGCTTGATCGCTTCCTCGACGTGCTTGCGGTTGATCAGCGGTTCGTTGTCGATCGAGGCGATGTCCCCGGCCGCGCGGATTAGTCCACCGAGCTCTCTCAGTCTGAGCGTGATCGCATTGTTCTGCCCGTCGATCGTCCTCGCCCGGCGCTTCGCCTCGCGCAGGATTACCTCTACCGCCTCCGGTGCGGCGGGCGGGATCTTCCCGTCCAGGGCGATCTCCTGCGCCACGAACTGCGCGATCCTGGCACGATTCGTCTCGTTGTCGGTCATGGTCGTGTTGACGAGGATCTCGTACCCGTTGCCGTTGATGCGAGAACGAAGCGGCGACAGCACCTGCTCCAGGTCCTGGATGTTGCACGCCCCGACGAACGTGAAATCGCAGGGAACGGCGTCGACCCGAACGCTCGCCCCAGAGGATTGCGGGTTGCGTCCCGAGATCGGGAAGCGCTTCTCCTGCATAGCGGTGAGGATGTACCGCTGCAGATGGCCCAGGTGCGAGAGCTCGTCGATGAAAAGCACACCTTGATGCGCCTCATGTATCGCACCGGCGACGACACGGTCGAAGGGCTGGGTGCCGAGCTGCGGATGCCCCCCGTAAGGATCGTGACGCACGTCGCCGAGCAGCTCCGTCTCGCTCGCTCCGGTCGCGAGGATGAAAGGATTCCGTTGCAGCGGGACGATGACCTTCCGGGGGCTGACCTTCTCCAGCTCCCGTCTCTTCTCCAAAGCTGACTGATCGAGCACCCTGACCATCTCGCCCGAACGTTCGAACACGACGACCTCTTCCTTGCCGAAGCGGTTGCGTGTCGTTGTCACACGGTCCTTGCCGGCTCCGCCGAGCGGAATCTGACCGCTCGCGGCGGATGCCTCAAGGAGCCCGGCCATGAGGTCTCCGAATGGATTGTTCGCGCTGCCTTCGGTGCCTTTGGCTTTTTGACACTTCGGGCAGAACCTCTCTTTGTAAGATGAATAATGGCCGCAATTGCGGCAACGGTAGCCGAGGCGCTCCGCGACGTTCACTGGCGCGTTCTTCGGGTCGACGAGCTCGCCCGAGGCGAACTCCTTCGATTCGTGCTCCTTGAGGACCTCCTCCTCCTTCTTGACCTCGACGAACGGCCTTTCCGGGTTCTCGGGATTGTGAACGACCCTGATCTCTTCGGTCGGCCGGCCGATGTATAGCGCGAGCGCCTGGGCGATCATGCTCTTGCCGGTGCCCGGAGGTCCGACCAGGAGCAGGTTCCTCCGCTGCCTCGCCGCTATTCGGGCGAGCAACACGGCCTCCTCTTGCCCAATGACCCTCTCCAGCGGATCGGACGGTATCAGGATGTCCGCCGTCGAGTCGATCTCTTTCAGGTCGGGAAGCCGTGCCTCTGTCATCAGCGCCTCAGTTCAGGTCGTCCTTGGTCCAGATCTCGACGTTCGCAGGCTGCTTCGTGATGTTGCCCATCTTCGTTCCCACGATCGTGCCGATCTTCTGGTCCGCCGCGATGTCAAGGATGCGCTGGGTGACGATGCCGTCGAAGATGATCGCGCCTAGGGGCTCGGTGCCCTCCTTCAGCGTGTTGACTAGCTCCTTTACCGGCACCTCCTTGATTACTGCGCCTGTCGCTCCGATGAGCTTCGCCCTGGACGTCGAGGCGAGCTCGTTGATGATGCCCTTGTACTTCTCCTGCGCTGCGTTGAGCTTCTTGGGCGCGGCCGCTGTCTGCCGGGGCTCCATAGGTTCCTCGGGTGTCGCTGCCTCCGCCCTCTCTACGCGCTCCTGTCTCTCGAACCGCTCCGGCCTCTCGCGCTCTGTACGCTCCTGCCTTTCTGGTTTCTGGGGGCGCTGTTGCTGAGGCTGCGGCTCAGCCTTCTTCGGCTCTTCCACCGCCTCGGGCTTCTCAGACCTCTCGGCCCTCTCGGCGCGCTCCATGCGCTCCTCGAGCTCGGCCCTCTTCACGGCGGCCTTCTCTCCGTTCCTGCCAGAGAGTATCTGGTCTCCCTCGAGGCCGAACATCTCGATGAACTGCTCCGCCGGAACCTTGTTCCGCAGGCACTTCATGATCTGCTTCTGAGTGAGCTCCTCGACCTCGTGTCCCCTCGGGGCGCGGGCGACGAAGTCCACCTCGGCCACCTGGAACAGCTCCCTAAGGATGAGCTCCCCGCCCCTGTCGCCGTCGACGAAGGCGGTGATGACCCTCTCTCTTGAGAGGTCGCTGATCGTCTTGGGGATGTTCGTCCCTTCTACGGCGATTGCGTTCTTGATGCCAGACTTGAGCAGGTTGATGACATCGGAACGGCCCTCGACGACGATGATCGCGTCGGAGTCCTGCACGTTGGGTCCTGCAGGCAGGCGCTCCTTCCCGAAGTATATTACCTCTTCCACCTGCACCGACTGCCGAACGCTCTCGGTCAGGTCGATGCCGCTCGTCTTCGATTGCTTGATGAGCTCGGTGAGCAGGTCACGCGCCCTCGATATTATCTTCTCTCTCTTGCTGATGCGGACGTCCTCGATGCCGTCGACCACGATCTTCGCCTTGCAGGGCCCGACCCGGTCGATCGTCTCAAGCGCCGAGGCGAGGATGACGGTCTCAACTTGGTCCAGGGAAGAGGGGATGAGCACGTCGCCCTCCGACTTGCCTTGTTTCGAGTGGACGTCGACCTCGATCCTGCCGATCCTGCCGGATTTTTGCAGGTCGCGCAGGTCGAGCTCGTCCCCGAGCAGACCTTCAGTCTGCCCGAAGATCGCCCCCACAACGTCTGGCTTTTCAACGATGCCATCAGCGTTCAATCTTGCCTTGATCAAGTACTTGGTAGTGCTAGGATCTATGTTCATCTCGATTCCTTCTGTTTTCGTTTCCTTGCGGAAAACACATCGCAGACCTTTGTCCGGTCTAGCTGTCGCCGTAGCGCGCCATTCGCTCATCGCGTGGCGCATTCTGGCCTAACCTTATCCTACGGTGTCCTCTCCGAGGACACGGTGAATGGGTGATAGTGATCATGATTATGCACTAGTCGGGCGTCAGCCCGATGTGTATTTCCGACCCTCTAGTTCCCGCAGCCATATAAAAACTCTTCGACCAAGGGTATGCCAGAGCGGAGTCTCTGGGGGAATCATCCCCGAAGCTCAGCCACCCGACGCGACCTTGACGATCCGTATCTCCTGACCGTCGGTGAGCTCTTTGGTCAGGGGAATCGGTCTGCTGCCAGCCATGACTATGTAAGCATCTGGATGAAGGGCGAGCTTCGCGAGGGCGTCGGCTGCGGTCGCTCCTTTCTTCATGACAAGCACCTCGGTCTTCTCTCCCCGCACGACTCGGATTCTCATCGACTCCTTTCCCGGATGGTCATGCCATGTTTAGGACTTTGCCCCGAATGGCAGCAAGGTAGAAGCTAGAAATAGATGCACGTCATTGGCTGAAGCCGCGCCGAGGTAGCCTAGCCCGGAAAGGCGGTAGCCTCGAGTGGTAAATTGGTCCCGAGCGAGCTACTGGCGGTAACGCCTCGGGAGTTCGAATCTCCCCCTCGGCGCCTCTCTAACTCTAACAACGTTGCGGCTCAATCGACGGTTCCGATCATGCTCCAATATGATGCCTTGTTCGCGTCGAGAGAAAAGGGCTAGACGGAGAACGTTTTCCTAGTCTGGAAGCTCTACGCTTTTGCGACCGAGAGGGCATGCTTTAAGTATAACCTAGAGGATGGTTTCGCTTGTTGAAACCTCCTCTACTGGAGAGTTTCGAGGGAAAGGGATGAAAACAGATGAATAGAAAAAGGCTGATAACTTCAGGCTTCTGCCTGATGATGCTCTGCGCGCTGCTAGTCGGCAGCGTGGGAGCGGCAGCCGATGGCGTCGGCGAACCCGCAGCACCTGCTGCGAGCAACTTTACGATTACCATCGACTCGCCAACAAATAACTCGTACTCAAATGCAAACGACACGACCGTCCACTGGACTGTCAGTAACTTTGCACCTGGCCTTAACTGGACAGAGTTAAATCTCTTCACTGCAGGGAGTTGGGTCGGTTGGACCAACGAGACAACGCACAGCAGCCAAGATCTCGGGCGTCTCGCTAACGGCACCTACTTCGTCAACGTTCGGACGGTCAATGATTCAGGCCCTCAGAACCTGGCGAACGTGACCTTCACAGTCGATAGGGTCGCTCCGACCGTCGAGGTGCTGTTCCCGACCGTTAATCTTAAGACCAACAGCACAAACATCACGTTGGCCTGGACCGCGGATGGAACCGGATCCCCGCTCGACAACTTCAGTGTATCCGTTACCCAAGGCGTCACGCACTGGGTTCATGACGTTAACGTAAGCGCTCTTAACGTGAGCGTAGGTGTATT
>JBEKAR010000119.1:0-4902 GCA_050015815.1 Methanomassiliicoccales archaeon
TCGAGGACCTCCTCGTCCTCGGGCATCTGGTCCGTCTCCTGGAGAAAAGTTGTGAGAACCTCGGGGAATACCTTCGCCACGTCGCGGTAGTCCTTCTTGCCCTTGAGCACGAGGTGACCGCTGATGGCCTTCATTGCTCTTTTTGATGAGGAGGAACATATTTAACCCTTGCTAGGCGTGCTTCTTCGCCCCAAATGACCATCGGAACCCGAAGCATTGCCGTGAGCTTCTCGCCAGACGGTGCCGGTTGCCGATTGGGTTTAAAATCAAGGAGGCAATAGCGGTCTATGGTCGTCGCCCTGAGCATAGCGGGCTCCGACTCCATCGGCGGAGCGGGGATCCAGGCTGATGTCAAGGCCATGGCCTCGGTCGGCGTGCATGCTGCGACCGTCATCACCGCAATCACCTCCCAGAACACGATTAGAGTGGCGGACATCCTGCCGGTGCCGCCCAAGCATGTCGCTTCGCAGCTGGATTCGGTGCTGTCTGACGCGATGATAAAGGCGGCCAAGACCGGTATGCTCTACAGCCCCGAGATAGTGGACGCGGTGGTTGGGCGACTGAAGCGAAGGAAACTCAGGTTGGTCGTCGACCCGGTCATGGTCGCTGGCGTAGGGGACAGGCTGACCGCGGGGAACCTCATCGAAGCGATGAAGGGCTTGCTCCCCTTGGCCACGATTGTCACTCCCAACAAAGACGAGGCGGAGGCGCTCTCGCACATCAAGGTATCCACAACAAAGGACGCCGAGCGAGCGTGCGCCAAGATCGCCGATCTGGGCAGCCAGATGGTACTTGTCAAGGGGGGCCACCTGGACGGACCGGAATCGGTGGACATTCTCTACGACGGCAATGAATTCGTAGAGCTCAGCTCACCGCGGATCGACACCACGGTCCATGGGTCCGGCTGCGCCCTTTCGGCCTGCATCGCTGCGTATATGGCACTTGGAATCGAGCCTCGCGAGGCGGTTGTCCAGGCAAAGGCAAGGGTCACCGATGCGATAGAATTCCATCACAAGATAGGCAAAGGCCCAGAGGCCACCGAACCGATGGCGTCCATCATTAGGGAGATGTCCCGATACTCGGTGATGACCTCATTGAAGGAGGCGACGGAGGCGCTTGAGTGTCTACTGCCTGCGGAGTGGGTTCCAGAGGTTGGTGCGAACTTCGCCTTCGCCCTCCCACATGCGAGGTACAACGAGGATGTGTGCGCCCTCGAAGGGAGGATCGTGGGAATGCGAGGCCGAGTGGTGCACTCGGGCTGCTATTCGTTCGGCGCCTCGCGTCATGTCGCAAGAATCGTCCTGGAGGCGATGCGGCACAATCCAGAATTCCGCTCCGCAATGAACGTCAGGTTCTCCGACGACCACATTGAGTCATCGAAGGCGGCGGGTCTCACGCTCTCCTCGTTTGATAGGAAGGACGAGCCGTCCAAGGTCAAGACGATGGAGTGGGGCACCCGAGCGGCGATCGAGTCTTTCGGCTCCGTCCCGGACATGATCTTCGACCGGGGTGGCGTGGGCAAGGAACCGATGATCAGGATCCTCGGCAAAGACCCTCAGGACGTTTTGCGGAAGTTGAGGGGTGTTGTGCGACGAGAGGTGGCTTAGCTGAAGATAGCGATGTTCACTGACACCTACCTTCCGACTAGGGACGGCGTTGTCACGTCGATCCTCACCACAAAGGCCGAGCTAGAGAGGCTGGGTCACGAGGTGACGGTGTTCGCGCCCGCGACGGACTCTTCTCCGGCCTGTGAGAAGGACGTCGTCTACTTCCGGTCGGTCGGCTTCAGGAAATATCCAGGGTACAGGGTGCCCATGTTCCCGACGAACAAGTGCGAGCTCCTAGAAGAGCTCGGCACCGATGTCATTCATTCCCAGGGCCTTCTGTTCATGGCGCTCCGGTCGATGTTCGCGGGGCGCACCCTCAAGCTCCCGGTGGTCACGACTTTCCATACAATGGTCACCGATGCCGCGAGGTATTACAACTTCACCCCGTTCCCCGACTGGATGGTCGACAACCTGATGTGGACGTACCTGAGGAGGTTGTTGCAGAGGTCCGAGGCGGTAATCGCCCCCTCGGCTGCGATCGAGAGAGAGTTGTGGAGGTACGCGCCAAGGATGAGAAGGGTCGATGTTGTCCCGACGGGGATTGACTCGGAGCGCTTCAGGCCGGACATCGACGGCCGGATTGTCCGCGCGCGCTACGGCCTGGAGGGCAAGAAGGTCATCCTCGTCCTCGGCCGGATAGCCTGGGAGAAGAACATGGACCTTCTCCTCCACGGATTCGCACGCCTGAACGAGGAGGATCCAGAGACCCTCCTGTTGATCGTCGGCGAGGGACCGGCGAAGGATCACTACATGCAGATGGCCAGGGACTACGGGGTGTCCGAGAGGACGATCTTCACCGGGTTCGTCCCCGACGAAGATCTTCCCCAGTACTACGCCGCCTGCGACGTCTTCACCATCGCGTCGAAGTTCGAGACGCAGGGCCTGGTCGTTCTGGAAGCGATGGCTTCGGGCAAGCCGGTCGCCGGGATAGACTACCGCGCCATCGCCGAAATCATCCACGATGGCGAGGATGGGTTCCTCTTCAAGGAAACGCCCGAGGACTGGGTGAAGACGGTCAAACGGGCTCTGGACGCGACATCCTTCCTCAAGTTAAATGCGAGGAAGAGGTCGGAACAGTTCTCGATAGCCGAGGAGACGAAACGCCTCGTCGACATCTACGAGTTCTCCATCCATGCGAAGCGCAAACGCGTCGGGCTGGAGTGATCAGGGCAGGGCTTCGTAGGAGCGCATCCAGTCCTTCGCAATGATGCCCCAATCGAAGAGTTCCACGGCCCTGTTGCGCGAGGAGGCCTCCATTTTGTGCCGGAGACCTCCGTCAGAAAGCAGACGCAGTATGGCGTTTGCCATCGCGACGTGGTCTCTCGGAGGGACCATGATGCCGCAATCGCCCGAGGCTATCTCGGGGTTGCCTCCGATGGAGGTGGCGACGATGGCCTTGCCGCAGCCGAGCGCCTCGTACAACGCCACCGAGCTCGGCTCATAATAGGAGGCTAGAGCGAACACATCCGCCATGCAGTAGTAGACTGGCATCTGGTCCTCGGGGATGCCTGTGGCGAAGTTGACCGCATCTCCGATGCCGAGCTTGGCCGCCTCGGCCAGGAGCCGTTGCTTGAGCGGGCCCTTGCCTATGACCACCAAGCGGGCGTCCTTTACCGTCTTGCGGACCTCAGCCATGGCGCGGAGCAGGACGGGGAATCCCTTCTGCTCGACCAACCTTCCATTCGAGAGCACCACCGGCGAAGAGTCCATTCCCAGGCTCTGCCGGAGCTCACCTGTGCGCCGCCCGGGCTTGAAGAGTTCCGTGTCCACCCCGTTGTAGACCACGGTTGCATTGTCCCAGAACGTCGGCGGGATGGTGTCCTCGAGCGCCGACCGGCTGACGCAGTTGATCCTTTCACACTTCCCGAAGACGTAGTTGCCCATCGTCCTGTCGAACACTCCGCCCCAGTAATCGATCCTCTTGGTGATTCCTCTAGGTCGAGAGTTGTGGACGGTGAGCATGATCGGCGCCCTAAGGCCCCGCTCTATCGTTCGGTAGGTCCGAGGCGAGTACCAGAAGCGATTGTGGAAATGGTAGATGTCCGAGCCCTTGCAGAGCCGGACCAGGTCCTGGTTAATTGCGGGGCTGATGGTGAAGGGAGGGGGGAGGAGGGCCGGCAGCTTGCCAAAGTAGACCGAAGGGGTGCGCACGATCTCCATTCCCCTGATCAGCTCGCTAGCCTTGCCGTTCGCCTGTGGTATCATCGAGGTCAGCACCTTGACCTCGCAGCCGTGGTCTCGGACAAGGCGATCCCCGACCTCGAGCACGACCTTCTCCGTCCCTCCCACGTAGGGGAAGAAGAGCGGATCGAGCATGCACAGCCTGAGATTAGCCACGGGACTCGCTCAGAAAGCGACTCCAGGTATATTAATGCCTGAATCCGAGCGCCGGCCCAGAAGCCAGGACGAAATGTCTAACTATCCAGAACTGGGTCCACCCCTGTCAGAGATGTTGATAGTTGCTCAAGCCGAGAGTCTAGTCTCGCTTCCCGTGGTAGCTGGCCTCCTGGCTTGGGTGTTCATCCTCTTCTACATCGACTCGATCATCTTCCCGACCTTGCCCGAGTTCTTCACGGTGGTAATTTTCATCGCCAACCCGACGGTCACCTTCGCCGTCGAGATCCTCTGCACAATCGTGCTTGCTGAGTTCCTTGGGTTCAACACCCTCTACTTCATCGTCAAGCGGGTCAGGGTGCCGAAGGTCATCGAAAGGGCGGCGAAGAAGTATTGTCAGTTCCTGCTGGTGAGCGACGAGAAGATCATCTTGGTCAACCGCATCGCACCGGTCGTCCCCTTCGTCGGAGCATTCGCCGCACTTCAGAACTGGAAATGGACCAGGTGCGTGCTCTACAACCTCATCGGCGGCGTCCTGAAGTACGGGGCCATCCTCGCCATGAGCAATATCTTCTTCGCCTACCTCTCGAGCGGCACGGCCCAATTGGTGACGATCGCCTTGGTATTGGCCGTCATCGCAATTAGCTTCGTCTGGTCGTTCTTCAGAAGGAAGAAGGTACCCGCCGCATGCGACGCGGAGCCGGGAAAGAGAGATCCTCTCTGAACACCCTATTACACGAACCCGACCATGGTGACGGTGAAGACTAGGGTCACTCCGACGAGCTCACCATTGAAGTTCATTCTGAACGTCCCTGCGACCGGGTCGACCTTGTCCACGATGAAAACGCTCGAGGCCGTCACTCCCTTGATCATTCCGACGTCAGCCGAAGTAAGGAGATTCTGGACCACTATCGTACCCTGGCCGCCGTCAGCGGTGGAGTCAATCTCGGTCACCTGTGCA
>JBEKAR010000120.1:0-4781 GCA_050015815.1 Methanomassiliicoccales archaeon
CCTCATCAGGCCGAGCGGCGAGGTGTTCGTGACGACGGTGTATCCAGCGATGAGCCCGTCAGCCTCCATCTTCGAGATGCGCCGGCTGACCGTCGCCTTTGAGATTCCAAGCTTCCCCGCCATTACTCCCATGCTTCCTCTGGAATCCTCACGGAGCATCTTCAGGATCTTCAGGTCGGTCTCATCCATATCCGCAGCCTCATGGAACGATGTTGCGAATTGCTCTGCGAATCCTCAACAAGGACGCAGAACGCGAGTCATAATTAACCTTTGTCTGCTGGGAGCCGGCCATTCGTTGCCTTCCGCCATTATGAGAAAGAAATGAGAAAGGGAGGGAGGGTTGAATCCTTCCCTATAGCGTCTTCTCTCGGGACTTGGGGATCGGGCCAGCGCCCATCTTCTCCAAGGCCTTGACGATCTCGGGCAGCTTCTTCGCCGGAATGCCCACGAGCATCTCCTCTGGCTTGATGTCGGTGGTCTTGCGGCAGCCAAAGCAGCCGAGAGAGATGTTCACGTTGCCGCTGACATACGGGATGACGGTCGAATCGACGCAGCTGGCTTGGACAGTGGCCATTTCCACGGTTACCCGCCCTCCGATGGTAAACGTCGTCGCCGCCGGTACGAGCCAGAACACCTGTTCCGGCAGTCCGGTGATGACGATCACGTCGGGCTCGAGCGTCGCCTTGCTCAGCGGCGCGAGGGCCGTTGCAATCACGCTTCCCGTCTCCAGCGATGGCCTTACGGCCATGGTGTTGGCTGCCTGGCTTGGCGACTCATACAGCCCCATCCCCGCGTGGAACTCTCCTGACCTGACCTTGTCCGGCATCGGCACCAGGCCGAGAGCCGACGCGCCGACCGGGCACGCTTGCTTTGCCGCGGGCACGACGATCATCTCACCGTGCTTCGCCTTCATTATCGACTGACAGTGCCTCAGCGGCTTCTCCGGTTCGGTGTATCCAGCCGGGAGCGGCTGCCCTTTCTTAATCAGGGTTATAGCGACCGGCTCGGTTCGAAGTCCGAGCGTGTCCACGATCTTCTTTGACATCTCAGCGTAGTTCAAGGGTTTACCCCCGTTATGACAGCCCTTCCTCATTACAAATAATTATTGTCCTATCCTTCGGTGGTCGAATAGCCAGACGCTAACGATTGCAAAGAGAATCGGACCGGAAGGTGGTTGTTTCCGAGTCGTGAAAAACCGCGAGCATCCATTCGTCGCTGAGATTCTTCTGCGGTTGAAGTACAAGCGCGCACAACCGGACGGGGGGAAGCGACCGATACCCTTTATGCCGTGAAGTTCCTGACGAGGGGGGACAAAGGTACCAGATTGAGCGATGACACGTGGCCTCCGGTCGCTGGCAATTACAGGATAGGCTCTAGAGACAGCCCGGCCGCGGTCCTCGTCATCGGCAACGGGGTCGCGGATGTGCCGCTCGACCTGGTCCACATTAGCGGGACAATGAAGACGGAGAATCTCGGGCTGGAGAAGGTCATAGTGAACCTCGTCGCTGAGCCCAGGATACGGTTCCTAATCGTCTGCGGAAGAGAGGAGTTCGGCCATTTCCCGGCCGATGCAGTGACGCATCTGGCGAGCGATGGGACCGACGAAAGGGGAAGGGTCATCGGCGCCAGGTCCGCCATCCCGTACCTCTGCAACATTCCCAGGGAAGCGGTGGAACGGTTCATGATGCAGGTCGAGGTGATCGACATCGTTCATCCCAAGGAGGCGGACGAGATCATTGCCTTTGATCCTCAGTACACGTTCGACGAGGCCCGCAATGCGGAGCTCAAGGCTACCGTGGAGGATTGCCTAACCAGGGACCCTGGGAGGCTAGAGGAAGGGCCGATCTTCGTCAGGAGCAGGGCGCTCGAACTCGAGACGACCAAAGCGACGAAATCGATCGACAATATGGCAATCGAGTTCACCAGTCAGATGCTCAGACTGCCGAGCGAGAAGCTCTCAACGGAGGCGAGCGTCGTCTCCTTGGCCCCTGAGTTCGGGGTCTTTCTTGATGTCGTCGACGGCGTGGTCCGTGAGGGCCCTTCAGTGGAATTCGCCGAAAGGCTGAGGCTCTACTATCGAGGGGTGAGATGAGATGATGAAGTTCTCGAACAAGCAGGATATCCTCGAGATCGGAGGGACCGGATTCGGCGGGCAGCCAGGAAAGCGCAAGACAGTCCTTGTCGGCTCGCTCTTCTACCCAGGGCACACCATGGTAGAGGACCGGGTGAAGGGAAAGTGCAAGCCGGGAAGTGTCGAGGCGGCGCTGCACCGATTCGAATCGGCGAGCGAGGAGACCGGCGTGCCGGGTGGGGTGATGGCGTACGCTGAGACCAACGAGGCGATGTCCTCCTACCTTCATCAGGTGGCTGACCTGACCGACCTGCCGATCTTCATCGACTCTCCCAGTTGGAACGTGAGGATTGCGGGATGCGAAGAGGCGAACGCGGCCGGTCTCCATGACAGGGTCGTCTACAACACTATCAACGCCGGAGCGAACCTGAAGGAACTTGAGGCGATCAGCGAGGTCGGCGTCGAGGCGGCCGTCCTCCTCGCGTTCAATCCAATGGACATCACGCTCAAAGGAAAGGTATACCTACTGGACAATGGAGGCGGTCTGCTGGACAAGGGGATGATAGACACCGCCAAGGGTGCCGGTGTCAGAAAGATTCTGTTCGACTCGGCCGTGATGGCATCTGAACAGAACGCCGGGGTGGCGCTGCGGGCGATCACCCTCTTCAAGGCGAAGTGGGGTTTGCCGAGCGGCTGCGCCTTGCACAACGCGGTCGAATCGTTCGCGCCGCTCTCGAAGCTCCAGGGAGAGGACCGAAAGATATACCGCTACGTCGACATCGCCTCGGTCGTGATGCCGATGATGGCAGGAGCCGACTTTGTCATGTTCGGGCCGATCGAGTATGCGCGTAGAGCGATGCACGCCGCCGCCTTCGCCGATGAGATGATCGCCCAGTCGGTGGCAGACATCTGATTGAGCGATGAGACCCTAGGCGAACTCTATCTCGCTTCCGGATGGCATGAGCTCGAAGCCGACGAAGCGGTCCGAGATCATCTTCATCGCCTCGAAGCCGGTGCAATGCATCGGCGCTATCCGGTCGACGCCCAGGTTCTTCAGCGCGTCCATCGTCTTGCGCACTCTCTCCTGCGTCGCGTTCGCCAGATGGAAGCCGCCGAGGACCATGTAGACCTTGCTACCGGTCGATTTGCGCGCGTGGGTGACGATGTTCACGATCCCTGGATGGGCGCAGCCTGCGATCACCACGAGGCCTTTGCGCGTCGTCAGATAGACCGCCTGCTCGTCGTTCACCGTGTCCTCGAATACCTTCCCGTCCTCCTCCCTGAGGAAGTTGACCGGCGCCTCGAAGTCCGTGACCCTCGGGACCTCTCCGGATATCCTTATGCCTGGGACTATCTCCGTCAGGGAGCTGATGAAATGCATCTGCGTCTTCCCAAGCGACTCGATGATCTTCTGCGGCGTGGAGATGTCCGTCTTGATCTCTCCGTAGGTGGCGTACCTCTTGCCGACGAAGGTTTTGGGGTGGGTGTAGATCGGGACGCCCGCATCGACCAAAGGCTCCAACCCCCCTACGTGGTCGTAATGGCCGTGGGTGATGATGATTGCGGAGATATCCTTCGGCTCTAGTCCTGAGTTGCGCAGATTGTTCATGAAGGCATACTCGCTTCCCCCGGCGTCGATGACGATCCTCTGCCCTGTCTCCGTCTCCGCCAGCATGGAGAATCCCTGCTCGGCGACGAATTGCCTCTCCGGCGTCTCAAGTCTTCTCACGAGCCGCGACTGGCAGGTGAAGCCGCTCATATTGTCGATTAGGGAGATGATTCTCACTCCGCTCCCTCCCTCCTGACGATCTTCAGGTCGCTGAACCTGAACACTGACTCCGGGCAGACCGACTCACAGTTCTTGCATGCCGTGCCAAGGCAGTATTCGGTGGCGATACGCACCCGGAACTTGCCCTCCCCGACCTTCTCTACGCGCAAGGCCCGTTCCGGGCATTCGCGCATGCACTTCTTGCAGCCCTTGCAGCCATCGAACTCACCGATCAGATAGACGCCGACGTGCTCGAGCGTCTTGAGCCCCTTGTCCCCGAGGACCGGGATGTCCGCTGAGACGATGCGCAGCGTTTCCTTCGGCCTCTGGATCGGCGGAAGGGGGCGATACCCTTTGTCTACCATCATCTGGTTGAACATCTCGAACGGCATGCCCTCGAGCCAAAAGGCGATCTCGTTGACGTAGATATCCTCGAAGATCTTGCTCGTGGCGAACATGATGTGCTTCGCGGACATGCTGTCTGCGATCGACTGCATCTCGTCCATCATCTCGTCCTTGACCAGCAGGTCATAGGCCATCATAAGCGAGGTGTTACCGCATTGATAGGTTCGCTCGAGGACCCTCGGAACCAGACCGACGGTCTGGGCCTTGATCGGATCGACGTAGGTTCCAGACGCTCCGGCGAGGTACATCGCCTTCAAACTGTACTCGTCGATCCCGACCTCTTCGATGAGGGTGCGGTGTCCGGCACGGATCGCCCCCATAGCCTTGCCCGCCTCGAGCACATCATGCTCCGTGATGAAGACGCCGTCCTGGAGATGTATCTTCTTATCGGGAGTGTCGAGGAAGGGCAGCTTTATGATGCCAGTCTCGAGACCGACCGCGACCGCCGCGACTACTCCCGTGCCGGTGATTCCCCGCGCCTTGATCTCGCTCGTGACCAATGTCCTCCCCGAGACTACGTCCACGATCGCCCCGTTC
>JBEKAR010000121.1:0-4663 GCA_050015815.1 Methanomassiliicoccales archaeon
TCAACGGCGCGAAGAAGGAGGGGTTCCGCACGCTCGGCATCGCGGTCAATCCGAACACCCGATTCTACGATGCCTTCCCTCTTGGCAAGCCGGACGACATCATGCTCCTGAAGTCGTTCGACGAGATGCTGGACAAAGCGGACGAACTGGTTTCGCGCAATGTGATAATCATCCCCCATGGCTCATTCGTCGAGTACCTCGGCTCGAGGAACTTCGAGAAGCTGCCGGTACCGACGTTCGGTAACCGCGGCGTGCTCTCATGGGAGTCGGACCGGGAGAAGATGCGCCAATGGCTCGTATCCGCCGGCATCGACATGCCGGAGAAGATCGACGACCCGAAGAAGATAGACCGGCCGGTGCTCGTGAAGTATCACGGGGCGAAGGGCGGCCGCGGGTTCTTCATCGCAAAGGACTACCCCGAGTTCAAGATGGGCATCGATGACTCCCAACCATACACCATCCAGGAGTACATCCTCGGGACGAGATACTACCTACACTTCTTCTACTCCCCGATCAAGCAGAGCGGGTTCACCGTCTCGAAAGGGTCGCTCGAGCTGCTCAGCATGGACCGCCGCGACGAGAGCAACATCGACGAAATGTATAAGCTGGGAGCGTCGGAGGAGCTGAAGCGCCTCGGGTACTACCCATCGTTCGTAGTCACTGGCAACGTGCCGGTCGTACTGCGCGAGTCGCTTCTTCCAAAGGTGTTCGAAATGGGGCAGAGGGTCGTCGAGCGCTCGGAGGAGCTGTTCGGAGGCATGATCGGGCCGTTCTGCCTCGAATCGATTGTCACCGACCAGTTGAAGTTCAAGGTGTTCGAGATATCCTCGCGCATCGTCGCGGGCTCGAACCCGTTCGTCTCCGGCTCACCATACTCCGACCTGATCGAGCCAGAGATGTCCACCGGGCGCAGGATATCGCGCGAGATTAAGCTGGGCATGGAACAGGACATGATGGACCGCATCATCTCGTGATCGGTCGTTTGAGACTCTCCGGATGGACTGAGGCCACCGTCTACCAGCCGCGCTCTTGGAGGCGCTGCTCCGGTTTGATGGTCGAGATCTCGATGCCCTTCATCGCCTCGCCCAGTCCCTTCGACACCTCGGCTAGCACCTGTGGGTCATCGTAGTTGGTCACCGCCTCGACGATCGCCCTGGCCCGCCTGTCCGGGTCGTCCGACTTGAAGATGCCCGAGCCGACGAACACGCCGTCCGAGCCTAGCTGCATCATCATCGCCGCGTCTGCGGGGGTCGCTATCCCGCCTGCGGCAAAGTTTATCACTGGCAGCCTCTGGAGCTCCGCGACCTCGCGGACCAGCGCTATCGGTGCCTCGATCTTCCTCGCAATAGCGACCATTTCCTCGGCGTCCTTGCCCTTCAGTTCGCGGACCGCACCCATGATCGCCCGATGGTGCCGAACGGCCTCCACGACGTTGCCGGTGCCCGCCTCACCCTTCGTGCGGATCATCGCCGCTCCCTCGTCTACCCGTCGCAGCGCCTCGCCCAGGTCCCTCGCTCCGCAGACGAAGGGCACCCTGAACTTCGTCTTGTCGACATGGTAGAAGGGGTCGGCCGGCGTGAGCACCTCCGACTCGTCGATCATATCGACGCCCATCGACTCGAGGATCTGCGCCTCGACGAAGTGACCAATGCGGCACTTCGCCATCACTGGAATCGAGACGGAGTCCATGATCTCTTGGATCTTGGCTGGGTCGGCCATGCGCGCCACGCCGCCCTGAGCCCTGATGTCGGCCGGAACGCGTTCGAGCGCCATCACCGCGACCGCGCCGGCGTCCTCCGAGATGCCCGCCTGGTCTGCGTTGGTGACATCCATAACCACGCCGCCCTGTTGCATCTTGGCGAAGCCCCGCTTGACGAGCTCGGTCCCGAACCGCAGTTTGGTCATGTCCAATTCGAATGGCATCTGACTCACCGCTCCAGCTCTAATCACCCTGGAGTATATGAATATTGAGTTGAAATGCACATAAAGGTTCTACATTGAGCACTAATGTACACGCATAATACGCTGGACGGATGGCCAATGCGCCTCTGCCGGGAAACAGTCAAATAACCACGCGCGTTATCAAGGCCGATGGTCGCCAAGCGCATGGCTGATGTCCCCGAGTCGGGGACGATGAGGATCGCCAACATCGTGAGCAAGCTCAAGGGGCAGGGCGTCGACATCATCTCGTTCTCGGTCGGGGAGCCCGACTTCAACACGCCCGGCAACATCACCAACGCGGCCATCAAAGCGCTCAACGATCACTTCACCCACTATACGCCCTCGGCAGGCATACCGGAGCTGAGGAAGGCGGTGGCGGAGAAGTGCCGCAGGGAGAACGGCATCCCTTGTGAGGACAAGCACATCATCATCACGCCGACCAAGCAGGCCATCTTCATGTCGATGCTCGCCATGATTGACGAGGGCGACGAGATCATCATCCCGGACCCGTCCTGGGGAACTTTCGAGGCGTGTGCCAGGATCCCCGGCGGAAAGCCGAAGTTCGTTCAGCTGAGGCAGGAGGACGACTACCGCATGCTGCCTTCTGCCGTCGCGGAGGCGATCACGCCGAGGACGCGCATGATCCTCATCTGCACGCCATCCAATCCGCTTGGCTCTGTCCAGGAGGAAGAGGACACGAAGGGGATTGCCGACCTGGCCAAGGACCACGACCTGACGGTCCTGGCGGACGAGACGTACGAGAAGATCATCTTCGAAGGCAGGCACTACTCGATCGCATCTCTTCCCGGCATGTTCGAGAGGACGATCACCGTCGGGGGTTTCAGCAAGACCTATGCCATGACCGGCTGGCGGGTCGGTTGGTCGGTGGCGCCTTCAGGAATCACCAAGGAAATCAACAAGCTGCAGACGCAGTCGATCACGTGCTGCACCTCGTTCGCCCAGGTCGCGGCCCTCGAGGGGCTGCGCGGGCCTCAGGATTCGGTGAGGTCGATGGTCGCGGAGTTCAAGGAGCGTCGGGACTTGATCTACAAGTTGATGTCCGAGATCCCACGGTTCCATTGCCCCCGTCCGAAGGGAGCGTTCTACATGTTCCCTTCCTACGATGCCCCGATGAACTCCGAGGACATGGCGGCGCACGTGCTCCAGAAGGCGAACGTTGCGCTCACCCCAGGGTCCGCCTTCGGGCCGTCAGGGGAGAAGCATCTCCGCATCTCGTATGCGGCGAGCCGGGAGGACATCGCCGAGGGGATGCGGCGCATCGGCGAAACGATGAGGAAGCTCTGATCAGGCCCGGTCCTCGGGGATCAGCATGTTCGGTATGCCTTCTTCGATCGGATACTCGAGGCCGCACTTCGGGCAGGTCAGCGTCCCTTTGACTATCTCTCCCTTCTCCTCCTTGACGACCTTCAGTTCGAGGGGATGCGCCTTGCACTTCGGGCAGGCGAGGACGTCGAGCAGCCTTCGCTTCATGTTACGACCGCCAGTGTTGAGGGAGGACAAACGTGATAATCGTTGCGCATGGTCGAATCATTAATGAGGCGATGGCGAGATTGAGGTCGCATGATGAAGGTCGGCGTCATTGGCGTCGGTTCGATGGGCCAGAATCATGCCAGGATCTACTCCGAGATCGCACAGCTCGAGGGCGTGTACGACGTTGACCCGGCCCAGGGCAAGAAGGTCGCCGCTCGGCTCGGGACGAAGAACTTCGGCAGCATGAAGGAACTGCTGGGGAAGGTGGAAGCAGTCAGCGTTTGCACCATCACCGCCACGCATCAGGACGTCGCTTCCGAGGTCATCAAGGCAGGGCGCGACCTGATCGTCGAGAAGCCGTTCACTGGTTCGTCGAAGAACGCCAAGACGATTTGCAAGCAAGCGGAGAAGAAGGGGGTCGTCCTCGGCGCCGGATTCGTCGAGCGTCACAATCCAGTCGTCGCGGTCGCCAAGAACGCTCTGAAGGCAGGGCGTTTCGGGAAGCCGATCAGTTTCGCGTCCAGAAGGGTGTCCTCTTTCCCAGCAAGGATCAGGGACATCGGTGTGATCATGGATCTAGGAATCCACGACGTCGACGTGTTGAGGCACATCACCTCCGACGAGGCCGAATCGGTCTTCGCGCTCGGAGGGAGGTTCAACAACCCGTCCTTCGAGGACCATGCGAGCATCCTCGTCGGAATGAAGAGCGGCCTCGAGGCGTACGTCGAGGTCAACTGGCTCACACCGATGAAGGTGCGCAAGGTCGCCCTCACCTGCAGCGGCGGGTTCGTTCAGCTTGACTACATCGACCAGAGCATCGAGTTCTCCTCTTCGGTCACGAAGGAGTTCGACCAGGCGGACGCGTTCCGCGTACCGCTGGAACAGGACGTACGGCGCATCTGTGTAAAGAAGGAAGAGCCCCTCAAGAAGGAACTGGTCGATTTCCTCGGCGCCGCCGCATCAGGCAAGAAACCACTCGCAAGCGGCGAAGACGCCGTGGCCGACCTGGAGATATGTGAGGCTGCACTCGCTTCCCTTGAAGGCGGATCGCGGATCAGCGTCGGCGTCTGATCTTCGCAGTGTATTTATCGGACAATCCCAATCGCGGCCCTGGCGATAGGAATGAGGACAATCGATCTGAGAAGCGACACCGTCACCTTGCCTACCGACGAAATGCTGGAAGCGATCCGCAACGCGGAACTTTGGGACGACGTCTCGCGAGAGGACCCGA
>JBEKAR010000122.1:0-4556 GCA_050015815.1 Methanomassiliicoccales archaeon
GCGGACAGTTCAAGAGCAGGAAGAACCTGCTGAGCCACCTCGAGGCCAGCGGCCAGATGAAGCAGGAGGCGAAGTGAGATGGGATCTGGACCACGCTACAAAGTAGCCTTCCGCCGCAGGCGCGAGGGTCGGACCGATTACAGGTCGAGGCAGAAGCTGCTCCGGGGCGGGGTGCCCCGGGCGGTCGTCAGGACTTCGCTCCGACACTCGAGCGTCCAGGTCGTCGCATACGACGCCAAGGGCGACAAGGTGCTCGCCACCGCGCATTCAAGCGAGCTCATCGAGCTCGGCTGGAACAAGTCGACCGGCAACCTGCCGGCGGCCTACCTGACCGGCTACCTAGCCGGCATGAGGGCCAAGGCGAAGGGAGTGGACGAGGCGGTGCTCGACATCGGGCTCAGGGAGCCGATCAAGGGCGCGGCTTGCTTCGCGGTGCTGAAGGGCCTGCTCGACGCGGGCATCGAGGTGCCGCACGGGGAGAAGGTTCTCCCCTCGGAAGACAGGATCAAGGGCAAGCACATCAGCCCGGACATGGACAAGCTCGTTGAAGACGTTAAGAACAAGATGGAGGTCGAGTGAAATGGAATGGACCCCTAGTACCAGGCTTGGCAAGATGGTGCTCAACGGCGAGATAACCACCATGAGCCAGGCGCTGGCCACAAGGCTGCCCCTCAGGGAGCCGGAGATCGTCGATATCCTTCTGCCGGACCTGAAGGACGAAGTTATCGATGTCAACATCGTTCAGCGCATGACCGACTCGGGCAGGAGGGTGAAGTTCAGGATCACCTGCGCGGTCGGCAACGGCGACGGGTTCGTTGGCATAGGTCAAGCGAAAGGAAAGGAGGTCGGACCCTCAATACGCAAGGCAATCGACAATGCCAAGTTGAACATCATCGAGATCAAGCGCGGATGCGGCTCCTGGCAATGCGGGTGCGGAACGCCCCACTCCCTGCCCTTCGACGTCGTCGGCAAGGCCGGCAGCGTCGAGGTCTACCTCAAGCCCGCCCCGCGAGGCATCTCGCTCGCGGTCGGCGACGTGGCGAAGAGCATCCTCTCACTCGCGGGAGTGAAGGATGCTTGGGGCTTCGCCAAGGGCCACACCAAGACGACGGTCAATTACGCCATCGGCACCTTCGAGGCGCTGAAGGCGACGTCAGAGGTCCGGGTGACTGAGGAGCAGACGCAGCGCCTCAAAATCGTCTCCGGCCCAGTGAACGTGCACGTGGCGACCACGGCGGACCTGGCCAAGGCCGATGAGGCCTCTGGTATGAGAGAGAGGAGGTGATAACCGTGGCATACGCGATCGTCAGGGTGCGCGGACATGGGGACATCAGAGAGGACATAGAGGACACGATGCAGCTCCTCAACCTCACCCGCCCGAACCACTGCGTCATCATGCCCGAGACCAAGGAGATCAAGGGCATGCTCTACAAGACCAAGGACTATGTGACCTGGGGCGAGGTAGACGAGACCGTCCTGGCCAAGATGCTCAAGTTCCGTGGCCGCCTCGAGGGCGACAAGCCGCTTGACGACGTGACGGTGAAAGAGCACTCGAAATACACCTCAATCATCGCGCTGGCTCGCGCGGTGAAGAAGGGCGATGTCTCGCTTTCGAAGCTGGACGGGTTCAAGCCGGTCTTCCGGCTCAGCCCTCCGCGCAAGGGATACGGGCCCGTGAAGCACGCCTTCCAGATAGGAGGCGCAGTGGGCTACCGCGGCAAGGAGATCAACCAGCTCATCGAGCGAATGTTATAATAGCGACTATACGTTTGAGGGGAAAGACATGCCGAGCAGGACGAGAAAATTCAGGGGGTCCAGGACGCATGGCCGGGGCAAGAAAGCCGGCCGCGGCGCGGGCCTCCGGGGCGGTCGCGGAAACGCCGGACTGCACAAACACAAAGTCATGCACATGCTCAAGTTCATGCCCGACCACTTCGGACGGCACGGGTTCAAGCGCCCTCAGGAGATGGCGTCCGCGAAGATAACCATGAACGTGGGTGACGTGACGGAGAACCTCGACAAGTTCGTCGCTGACGGATTCGCCCGGAAGAAAGGCGACCGGACGCTGGTGGACCTGACAAAGATGGGCATAGACAAGCTCCTAGGCTTCGGACCGGTGGGCGGCAAGTACGAGATCGTCGTCGCCGAGAGTTCGGAGAAGGCGAAGCAGAAGGTCGAGGGCGCCGGGGGAGCGATAGTACAACCGCAGTGACGTAAAGACTCTGTGATACCATGGCGGAAGAGAAGAAGAGCCTGCTGTACAAGCTTAAACCCTTGACAGACCGGCTCCCCGCGGTCGCCAAGCCGGAAGGCCACGTGCACTTCCGGACGAAGATGATGTGGGTCATCATCATTCTCGTCTTCTACTTCGTCATGACGAACGTCTTCATCTACGGCCTCGACGCCTCGAAGACGCTCGACATCTTCTCTCAGTACAGAGCGATCCTCGCCGGTGCTCAGGGCTCGCTGATGCATCTTGGCATAGGTCCGATAGTCACCGCTTCGATCATCATGCAGCTGTTCGTCGGCGCGAAGATCATCAAGCTCGACCTGACGGACTCGGACGACAAGGCGGTCTACCAGAGCAGCCAGAAGTTCCTCGTCATCGTCATGATCCTGGTCGAGGCGATCCCCCAGGTGTTCGGATACCTGGTGCCCTCGGCGAACTTCGTGAACGGTCTGAACGCGTTCCTCGGCCCTGGCTCGATCCTGAGCGGCATGGGGCTAGCACAGATCATCATCGTGGTCCAGCTGTTCATCGGCTCCTATCTCGTCTTCCTCATGGACGAGGTCGTATCGAAGTGGGGCATCGGCAGCGGGATCTCACTCTTCATCGCGGCCGGAGTAGCGCAAGCGATATTCACTGGGACGGTGAACTGGCAGCCCGTCACCGCCGGGTCGCCGCTGAGCCTGACCAATCCGCCCGCGGGAACGATCCCTAAGACGCTCTACTTCCTGCACTCGATGTCCGCATCGGACCTCTCGAACGGAGGTTACGAACGGATATTACTGCAGAACCCGAACCCAGTGGTTGCGCTCATCGGAACGCTCGCGATCTTCATGTTCGTGGCGTACATAGAGTCGGTGCGCATCGAACTCCCGCTCGCGCATGGCACCGCAAGGGGCGCGAGAGGGCGATACCCAATCAAGCTGCTCTACGCCTCGAACATCCCAGTCATATTGATGTCCGCCCTGCTGGCGAACGTCAGCATGGTGACGCTGCTGTTATGGACCTCGCCCTCGCTGCAAGGAATCCCGATCATCGGCCATCAGTACGCGTTAGGGTATTATGCGTCGGGAACCACGACCCCGGAAGGGGGCTTGGCCTGGTACATTGCGACACCGAGAGGTCTGAGCGATTGGCTGTTACCGGCGTTGAGCCCCGCCAAATACGGAGCGCTGGCCTACGGCCACGACGGAATCCAGCTCATGATCAAGGTCATCACCTACGCCACGATCATGATCGGCGGCTCCATCCTGTTCGCCAAGTTCTGGATAGCCACGACCAACATGGGTCCGGAAGCGGTCGCGAAGCAGATCGAGTCCTCCGGCCTGCAGATACCCGGGTTCCGGCGTGATCCGCGCGTGCTGAAGCGTGTCCTCGAAAGGTACATACCTGTGGTCACAGTGATATCGGGTGCGACAGTGGGCGCATTGGCTACCGGCGCGGATCTGATAGGGACTGTGGGTAATGCCTCAGGTACTGGCGTACTGCTAACCGTAGGTATAATGATCCAGTTCTACGAGGCGATCAGCCGCGAGCAGATGATGGAGATGCACCCGGTGTTGCGGCAGTTCTTCGGAGGTGAGTAGGCACGGCGGCGAAACCGGCGCCCTCGCCTTCACCGGGGCCCCAGACGCCCGCGGCGTCTCTCTCCCGCTTCGTCACGATATTCGTCGTGATGCTGGCGATAGTGGTGCTGCTCGACAACAGTCTCAGGAACGCCCTGGGACAGATCGTCGGCTACGGGCTGATGCCTGTTATCGGCTTCAACTACAGCTATCCTGTCATCACGCTCTTCCTTGCGGGCATGATCATGACCGCGCTCACCGTCATCGTGAGGCACTTCTTCACCAACTACGTCGAGCAGGCGGAGAGCCAGAAGATCGTGAACGCCTTCAACAAGGAGCTGCGCACGGCCCGGATGGAGAACAATAAGTTCAAAATCAAGAAGCTGATGGAGCAGCAGTCGAAGATCATGCAGCGCTCGCTGAAGACCTCGGCGACGCAGCTCAAGCTGATGCCGGTGACGATGATCATCATCGTCCCGATCTTCGCCTGGATCGCGGTGTTCATGTACAACGTGCCCAGCGCCATCGTCTCGGTGCCTTGGGCCTATAACATCAACCTCAACGCCTACACCGTGCTGCCCAACTGGGTCCTGCTCTACTCGCTGGCGAGCATCCCGTTCGGACAGGTTCTGGCACGCGCGCTCCGCTGGATGGACTTCAAGAAGCGCCTCGTCGAGATCGAGGCGGAGCCGGAATGAGGATTACGGTCAGCGGCCCGCCGGGCTCCGGCAAGACAACGGTTTGCAGGCTCCTCGCGGAGCGAC
>JBEKAR010000123.1:0-4544 GCA_050015815.1 Methanomassiliicoccales archaeon
CCACGACCTACGTCACGATCAAGCTGTACCAGCGCCTCGCCCCGCCTGGGCCGCCGGAGACGACGGTCGCCACCTCTCTCGTCGGGACCAAGGGAGTGGTCATCAGCGAGATAAGGCCCAACGACCTCAGGGGAAAGGTACGGATAGAGCATGACACCTGGAGCGCTACCGCCGAGTCGGTCATCCCCGTCGGCAAGAAAGTCATCGTCGTCGCGAGCGAGGGAGTCCACGTCACCGTCAAGGAGATAGGGGAGGAGAACAAGAGTCGGTAGGAGGTTGGAGAATGGCCGAAGTTGACATCACAATAGTCGCTCTGCTGATCCTGGCGATAATCGCGGCAGTGGTGATAGTCGCCAACGGGATCAGGATCGTGAGGCCGTACGAGCAGGCCGTGTACATGCGTCTCGGCAAATTCGTGCGCATCCTCAACCAAGGTTTCAACTACGTGACCCCGCTCATCAGCGAGGTCATAAAGATCGACCTGAGGACGCAGGTCCTCGACGTTCCGAGGCAGGAGGTCATAACCAAGGACAACTCCCCAACGAACGTCGATGCGATCATCTACACGAAGGTCATCGACCCGAGCAAGGCGTACTTCCAGGTCCAGAACTACCGTGCGGCGACGGTGTACCTCGCCCAGACCACGCTCCGTTCCATCATAGGCGACATGGAGCTGGACGAGATCCTATCTAACAGGGAGAAGATCAACGTCCACCTCAGGGATGTGCTTGACGAGGCGACCGACAAGTGGGGAGTGAAAGTAGAGGCCGTCGAGATCAGGGAGGTCGACCCTGCGCCGAAGGTGAAGCAGGCGATGGAGGAGCAGACCTCGGCGGAGAGGCTGAGGAGGGCGGCGATCCTCCAGGCTGATGGTTCCAAGAAGGCGGCGATCCTTAACGCGGAAGGTGAGAAGAGGGCCAGGATCCTTCAGGCCGAGGGCTTGAGGCAGGCGAAGATACTGGAAGCCGAGGGAGAGAGGTTCGCCATCATACTTCAGGCACAGGGCGAAGCACAGCGCCTCCGCGTGCTTTCGGTCGGTGCGAGCACTCTAGATTCCAAGGCGCTAACCGTCCTCTCGCTGGACACCATGACCGCGATCGGGAACGGACAGTCGACGAAGTGGATATTGCCGTTCGAGGTCACCAAGCTGGTTGAGGGCATCTCCGAGTACCTGGGAACCGGCAGAACGGTCCCGGAGAGGGAGATATCGAAGATCTCAGAGGTCGAGAGCATCGTGGGGAAGGCAGACGACATACTCGGACCCATCCCCAAGCCAGATGAGCTCCACAGCGACCTGAGGACGATTGAGGAGACCATGGAGGAAGAGAGGGTCGAAGCGGAGCAAATCGCCGAGATCGCCAAAAGGGACAAGTCGAAGGCGCAAAAGCTGGAGAGAAAAGAACCAGATGAGCCTCAGGCGTAGGACGCCCTGGGCTCAACCCCACACTAGTGGCTTTCCTCCGGGACGAGGCCCATGTCCTCGAACGTGCCTCCCCTGCGGGGTATCAGCCAGAAGTTCCTCGAGATCTTCCCTTCCGCCATGGAAAGGGCGTGCACTGAGTTGATGGTCTCGACATCTTCCTCTGAGAGAGAGGCGAGATCGTACTGGCATACAAGAGTGACCGGAACGCGGAACTTGGCAAGGTTCAGCGAGACCTCGATCTGCATGAATGACCTGAACGAGTCCGGCTTCTCCTTCAGCCAGGACATGTCGAGCACGACGATCAAGGAGGTCTGCCCGCTCCCCCTCTGCCCTTCGATCGCGCCCCTCAGCGTGTCCAGGGCGTCCATTGGCTCGAACCTTGCGTCTTGATAGACGAATCCTTTGGCGGGGAGGAAGCTCAGCGAGGATCCTTTCGAGCCCTTTCCCAGTCGCCGCTTGACCGTGGAGACCAGCTTGGTCGAATCCGAGAACAGAACGACCTTCTCCCTTTCTTCGGCGCATTGGACCAGGTCAATGATCGCCGATTCCATCTGGGATGGCGATGCACAGAACTGTACAAGGTGATCCCCTCTCCTTACGCTGGACGTCCACTTTGGCATAGCTGCTGTCCCTTCCCTATGTCCTTTCAAATCAAAGCGTCTGGTATAAGGCCTTTTGCGCTCTTGTTCGTCGGTCCCAGGGCCCTGAGGCCGCATGATTGGCGGTTTCCACGGGAAACCGGCCCAAATATCGGAGATTAAGGAGAGGTCACTCTGGTTCCTCTTCGCCGCCGCCGTGCATCGAAAGCATCTCTTGCCTGACCACTGAAGCGGGTAGCATTACGACGTACCTGCGCCCGTGCTTCCAGTCGTTCCTCACTCGGCTCTCCAGCCATATCCTTCCATAGTGGTTCTCGACCACCATCCGCACGAGGTACAGCCTGAGGTCGTCGACCGTCGTGCCCTCCTTCCCCCGCCGTGGCAGCGCGAAGAGCGCTGCCTTCTGGTCCGTCGGCGTCGTGGCCACGTCGTCTTCGAAGACTATCTTGTGATATTGCTTGCCCCCTTCATAGGCATCGGCCATATGAATCTCCATACTCACCGGTCCTTTTGCCTTTGAGAGGCTGTCCTCGATGACGTAGCGGAACGCGTCCTCGAGCATTCCATTCGCGTTCGTCGTGAACCAGGCTGGGGCCCTGTAATCCACCGACAACCGATCCTTGTTCGCTCTTGCTTCGTTCTCGATTATGTCCGAGAGCAATATGCCCACGTCGACGAGGCCGTACTTCAGGTCGTGCCCCTCCAGCCTCTTGATCTTCTCGACTACGTCGATGAGCTTGTTCGCTTCCTCCAACGCCTCCAGCGAATGGGCGAGGCTCTTCTTCGCCCTCGCGTCGATCTTCGGCGCCTTCATCGCCGAGGTCATGCGCTCTATCGCCTCCGTGCTCAGCGAACCGAGGTCCTTCGTCACGATGTCCAGGTAGAGCTCTGCCTTCGCCTTTGATTCCAGCGCATCCTGTTCCAGCTGCCTCTGGTGAGTGATGTCCTGGATCACCGAGACCGAACCCATCACCTTGCCGGACGAGTCTCGGATCGGGGCCGAGGAGTCGATGATCGTCCCTCTGGATGAATCCTGACGCATGATGTCGATGACATGGCCCACCTGCGGCCTTCCCGTCCTTAGCGCCTGGGCGAACCCCCAGTCGTCCGTCTTCAGAGGTATCCCCGTGTCGGCCCACCACCCCTTGAACTCCTTCGGGTCGAGCTTGGCCTGCCTCTGGTGGAAACCTCGCCACGTGTTATCGGCGATCGAGTTCGCCTCAAGTATCTTACCGGCCGCGTCAACGATCATGACGCCGACAGGCAGAGTGTCGAGGATGGCCCTGAGCCTTCTCTTCTCGGCATCGGCCTCGGCCGCTAGACGTTCTATCGCCTCCCTGTCCGTGACCTGCTGGGTGACGTCGACCAATGAAAGAACGAACCCCTGGACCTTACTTTTCACGTCCTTGACTGGAACGAGCGACCAATCCCAATACCTGCCTTCCGACCTCGCCCTACTTCCGAACTTGAAAGTCCGGGCCTTGAACTCTGCGCTCATGCCAGAGCTCTTCACGCCGTCGAAGATTGCCTTGTTCTCGTCGCTTGGGAATAGCTCGAAATGGTTCCTACCCAGCAACTCTTCGGAGCCATGGCCGGAGCTGCTCTCGAATGCGCCGTTCACTTTGAGGAAGTTGAAGTCCTTGTCCATGAAGGCGATGTGCGCGAAGGTGTTCTCCATGATGACATCTAGAACCTCCTTCTCGTACTGGAGCCTGACAGTCGCCTCTTGCGTCCTCCTTGCCGAAGGCACCGCTGCCACGGAGACATCCGCCTCGACCCAAGCGAGGAATCTCTCTCCGGACGGCGATGCGATGAAGAGGCCTCCGATGGGCCCGACTTCCTCCTTCGCCTCCGGAGCGGAAGCTACGTTCGCGTAGAACTTGCTCCCGTCCGCCCTCTTCACGCTGAAGGCGTATCTGGGGGGGGAGTGTTTTGACTTGATGAGCGCTCGGAGCGCATCCGCGCTCTCAGGCTCCACGAACTCGAATATCTTATGCTTGGAAGCCTCGACCTGTCCTATGCCAAGAGCATCGGCGACGCTTCCCGGAAGGGACAATGTGTTGCCGCCCTTGTCCACCTTCCAGACGTTCTCGGTCGATGGGGTTTGGCCAGACGGCACGCCCATCTCCTTGATCTGGTCAGTAGGCACGAACTTCAACAGCGGTTGCAGACTCCCAATCTCCTCGATGTTTCGCCCTAGCGCAGCGAACCCGCCACGTCGGGCTTCCGGGCGATGACCTGCGACGCCCTCTCGTAATCGAGCAACTGACGTTTATTGGTTCGGTTCGAAAATCAGGGACCCGCGCGGTCCTTCTTGACAATCTTCAGGCCGAAGTCGTCCACGCACTCCACGACCTTGAGCATCTGGGTGATGTCGACCGGTTTGGTGACGAAGCAGACCGCCTTGAGATTGTAGCTCGCGAGGACGTCCTCGTCCTTGCTGGAGGCCGTCAGTACCGCCACCGGAATGTGCTTGAACCGATCGTCCGCCTTCATTAGGCCAAGTAGCTTCTTTCCGTCTA
>JBEKAR010000124.1:0-4527 GCA_050015815.1 Methanomassiliicoccales archaeon
CGGGCCGACGAAGATGTGCCACGGCCAGAAGTTCGGTGCCCCTATCGGATTCGGTGGCGCGGGACAGAGCCAAACGTTCTATGAGAACTCGCTCGCGCTGAAGTACTACAAGTTGAAGACACGCCTGGTGAAAGAACATCGTGAGCCAGATCTGACGACGGCCTTCCTCGGCAGGAAGATCACCGCTCCGGTCCTCCCTGCGCCGATGTCAGGGGTCAAGAACAGCATGGCCGGGATGATATCGGAAGTGGAGTTCCACCGTGGCCTGCTGATGGGCGCGGAGGCCTTCGGTGCGTTTGGCTTCGCCGGCAACACCGCGGAGGAGCCGGACACGCTTGGAGTGGAGACGGTCAAGGACGTAGGGCTCGGGGTGCCGGTCTTCAAACCGCAGTCGCAAAAGCGCTTGCTCGAGCTGTTCAAGATAGCAGATCATCCTTCAGTCCTCGCTATAGGGATAGATCTGGACGGGGCCGGCTCGCAAACTTGGGCGAGGGCTGGGAGACCGGTCTTCCGCAAGTCGGAGAGGGAGCTCAGGGAGCTCGTGGATTCGACGGAGAAGCCCGTCATGTTCAAGGGCATGATGTCGGTCGAGGACGCAGCGGCGGCGGTCGACGCGGGGGCGAAAGTAGTCGCTGTTTCGAACCACGGCGGAAGGGTCCTGGACTCGGGATTGGGCGTGGCGGACGTCTTGCCGCAGATTACCAAGGAGTTCAAGGGGAAGGTCGAGATCACCGCGGACGGGTCGGTACGGACGGGATTCGATGTGCTCAAGATCAGAGCTCTGGGTGCCACCGTCGCGCTGATCGGGCGCCCCTTGGCACGGATGTCACTCGCCGGAGGATTCCAGGCGGTCAAGATGTACCTAGACTACGTCAAGTCAGACCTCAGGCTGGGGATGATCATGACTGGCTGCGATTCGCTGGACGAGGTCGGCCCGCAGATCCTCCAGCACGTCGAGCACGATTGCGGTTAGATGCTCGTTCTACTTCTCGCAGAGGCGTGCACTGGAAAGGAATAAGAGCACAGTGCCCCTTTCCGGCGGATAACCAAATGCAAATTGTCGAGACGAAGGCGCTCTCCAGGTCTTTCGGCATGTTGAAAGCCGTCGACGACCTGAACGTGGCGGTCGCCGAGGGCGAGGTGTTCGGTCTCCTCGGACCCAACGGCGCGGGCAAGACGACCACGATCAAGATGCTCAACACCCTTCTGCCTCCCACCTCTGGCGAGGCGAAGGTCGATGGGCACGACATCGTGACCGAATCACGCGAGGTCAGGAAAGTGATCGGCTACGTGCCACAGATGCTCTCCGCCGAAGGCAGCCTGACCGCGTACGAGAACCTGCTGATCTTTGCCAAGATATACGGGCTGCCCAAGGCCGGTCGATACGAGAAGATCCTCGAGGCGCTGAGGTTCATGGGTCTAGAGGAAGCGAAGGACCGCCAGGTCCGCACCTTCTCTGGGGGCATGATCCGGCGTTTGGAGATTGCGCAGTCGACTCTGCACAGCCCCAAGCTGCTCTTCCTGGACGAGCCGACGGTCGGCCTCGATCCCGGCGCAAGGCACGCCGTCTGGGACATGATCGGTAGGCTGCGGGAGGACGCCGGCACCACGGTGTTCTTGACAACGCATCTGATGGAGGAGGCGGACGTCCTCTGCGATCGCGTCGGCATCATGCACCGAGGGAAGCTCGTCGCGCTCGGCTCACCAGAGGAGCTAAAGGCGGGCATCGGTGCGAAGGACCTTGACGAAGTGTTCATCCACTACGCTGGGGAGGGAGGCGACCTCACGGGTGGCAACTACCGTGAGGTCGACCGGATGAGGAAGACCGCTCGGAGGCTTGGCTGATGTCCTTCGTCAGCGAGACGCGCGATCTCATCTCGAAGACGCTCGTGGTGACGGAGATCGAGGCGAGGAAGCTCAGGCACGACCCGACCGAGCTGCTCACCCGTGCCATCCAACCGATCCTCTGGCTCTTGGTCTTCGGCGAGGTCATCAACCAAGTCCATCTGATCCCGATCCCAGGGATGTCGTACATCGATTTCCTTACCCCGGGCGTTCTGGCGCAGAGCATCCTCTTCATCTCTATCTTCTATGGACTGGCAACGATTTGGGAGAGGGACCTCGGGATCGTTCAAAAGCTGCTCACGACGCCGGTGCCGAGGATCGCTCTCGTGTCCGGCAAGGCGCTCTCGGCGGGACTGAGGGCCTTGTCCCAGGCGCTGATCATCTACATCCTCGCGCTGCTCATCGGGGTGGACGTCGACCTGTCACCGTTCGCGATAACGGCGGTCCTGGTGGTCGTGCTTCTCGGAGCCGCGATATTCGCCACGCTCTCGCTCATCATCGCTTGCCTGGTGCGGACGCAAGAGAAGTTCATGGGCATCGGGCAGATGATCACCATGCCGCTGTTCTTCGCCAGCAACGCGATCTATCCAATCTCCCTGATGCCAGGCTGGCTGCAGATGGTAGCCTACGGAAATCCGCTTACTTATATGGTTGATGCGCTGAGATCGCTGATGGTCTACGGTGCGCCCAGTGAGTTCGGCATAGGAGTCGACCTATTGATTCTAGTCGGGACGACGGCCGCTCTCATACTCGTTGCTGCCCGGCTCTATCCAAGGGTCGCCCAGTGATCTGACCCCTTTGGGCTCTGGTCGTGGAACCGGTGCAGGAACGCAAGCGTCTTCTGCCAAGCGTCCGCGGCAGAGAGTGGGCTATGCCCTTCCCACCCTGGGCGGTGGAACGCATGGGCGGCGTTCGGGTAGAGGTGGACATCTATCCTCTTCTGGTGCACGACCATGGCGGGGAGGAGCTGCTGGATCGCCCATGGCGTCACCCTCTTGTCTTCGGAGCCAAGAATCAGGATGACCGGCCCTTTGAGAGTTCTCGTCTCCTGCGCGTCCTGGATCATTCCATAGTAGTCGACACAGAAGAACAGGTCCAGGTTGCAGGCGGCGAGCAGGGCGAAGCCGCCTCCCATGCAGAAGCCCATCGAGCCAATCGGGGCGCCTGGACCCAATCTCTCTCTGAGGATCTTGAGTCCGCCGCTCATGCATTCGAGGACATCATTCCTCTGCACTTGCTGCGTCAGGAAGTGCGCCTCATCCCGGTCCCTCGCGAGCTTACCGCGGAACAGGTCGACAAGAGTCACCCAGAACCCCTGGTCGGAGAGGTCTCTGCCGACCCGGCGCGCGTAGTCGTCCTGCCCCATGAACTCGTGCACAAGCACGATGCCGACTTTCAGCTTGCCCTCGAACAGACGGTAGTTCCAGCCGCCCTCGGAAACGTCCTGCATCCGACTCACCAGGAAATGTTCGGTGCCGGAGGCTAATGAACCTAATGCCGGGGCCGGTCCGCCTCGCTCAAGATCAGTCCCTGTTCAGCCAGACGAACTGCCGTCTCGGACTGAAGCTGATCACAACACAGAGGATGAAGTCGGGGGCGGGCCTGCTCCATTGCCAAGCGATCCGATGACGGTCGGAAGAAGGTTGAAGACTGCGATGTCAGAGCCGACGGGGCACTATGTTCCAGCACCTTTGTTCCCGTAACGATCGCTGTAGGTGAAGTCGTCGATCTCCCGTCGAACTCTCAGGTCCTGTCTCGGCTCGGTCCGGGGGTATCCGAGGCGAAGGGCATAGACCACTTTCATGTGATCGGGTATATCCAGCGCAGTTTTGGCCTTCCCTTCGACGTCCCTGTCCCCGAAATCGCTCAAGACGCGCACGCTGATCCCCAGAGACGTCGCCATCAGCCACATGTTCTCCATCAAGCAGCCGAGGCTGACGAGCCCCAGCACGTCGCCTTCCGAGTCAGGCGCCCTCTTCCTTGTGTCGTAGAACACGATGAGGAGGGCTGGGCTGCCGTCGATGGCATAGCGGAGAGGCATCGAGGTGCCCTCGCGGGCGACTTTCTGGAACTCTGAGGGATCCCTCATCTCGGCCGGGAACCCCGCGGCCAGTATCCCTGTCTTCTTCTTCATGAGCTCCTCCTTCGAGAACGACAGCTGCTCGTAGTTCTCCCGGAGGAACGTCTCCGTGACGCGCGATTCTATCTTGCCCAATCTTTCGATCGTCTTCTTGTCGCGAACGACCAGGATCTCGAAGTTCTGCATGTTGTGCGGGGTCGGGCTCCATCTGCCCGCCTCGAGGATCTGCCTCAGGTCCTCTTCTGCAACGGGATGGTCAGGGTCGAAGGGCACGCGCGTCGATCGGCGTTTGTGGATTAGCTCCATCGTCTCGTTCATGTTCGTCGGGTTGTATCGGATGTCTAGAGCATATTAAGGAGCTGGAAGAGACACTCTTGTTTATAGCGCCAATTCAGTCACAATGAATCAATCGCCAAGAGTTCAAACGCGGCCAGGCTTTCCGATAGTTGAGTTACTCTTCCATCAACTGTCTCACACGCTCTGCGTCCTCACGTCTTCTCAGTCGGTTATACGTCTCCATGGCTTTTTGAAGCGTTCCGCGACGTTCGTCTCCTTTGGGAAGCGACGTTCCAAGCTCCTCAAGGACCACGCCTTCGAGCAGT
>JBEKAR010000125.1:0-5920 GCA_050015815.1 Methanomassiliicoccales archaeon
CGTCCGGCCATGAGGCATTATTCACGGGTCTTCTTGAGGGAGGCGGGGAGGGGGCACCACGCATTGCGGCCACTCCGAGGTGGACACTATTGTATTATCCGCTCCGCCTGTCTTTGAAGAGGAACACTGACTTCCCTTTGCCATTGTTTCCCTGATCTCATCAATCAGCGGGGAATCGAACGAAACGCGCTCCAACTTTCAACTGCACTCCTCGATGCGAAAAATCATTTATCCAGCTGAGGTATTCGGTTCCGAGCTAGTTGCTCAAAGAGATCACTACCGATGATGAAGTTCGATGGCAAGGTGCTGATAATCGGATACGGCTCTGTAGCGCGATGCACGCTCCCCATCCTGCTGAAGCATGTAAAGATACCATTTGGCAACATCACCATAATCGATTTCGAGAACAAAGCTTCTGCACTTAAGGAATGGACCATCAAGGGCGTCGGGTATCGCCATCACAGGATAACCATAGAGAACCTCGATTCCGTCCTATCGGAGCACCTGTCGCCAGGCGGACTCCTCATCGACCTGGCCTGGAGCCTCGACACCTGTGCCTTGATTAAGTGGTGCCACGAGCACGAGGTCCTATTCGTGAACACATCGCTGGAGGTCTGGGACTCCATCGGTGAAGTAGAATCCAAGGGCCCGGTCGAGAAGTCGCTTTACTCCAGGCAGATGCGCCTGAGGGAAATGACTAAGGGATGGGATGACGGGGCGACCGCGGTCATTGACCACGGTGCCAATCCAGGTTTGATATCCCATTTCGTGAAGCAGGCCCTTGTCGACATATCCGAGAGGTTGATAGCCGACCATAAGGTACGCGGAGAAGAGGCCGAACGCCTCAGAGCTCTGGTGAGAGCGCAGAGTTTCGCCGAGCTTTCCATGACCATAGGCGTTAAGGTCATCCATTGCTCCGAGAGGGACACTCAGATCACGAACAACCCCAAGAAGGTCGACGAGTTCGTGGGGACCTGGAGCATCGAAGGCCTGAGGGAGGAGGGAACAGCTCCTGCGGAAATCGGCTGGGGGACGCACGAAGCCACCTTGCCGCCTTTGGCGTACGCACCATCCATCGGACCAAGGAACCAGATTATGCTCGCCCAGATGGGAATGAACACATGGGTGAGGTCTTGGGTCCCCGACTGCGAGATAGTCGGGATGGTCATCAGGCATGGCGAGGCCTTCGGGCTTTCGGACAAGTTCACCGTGTTGAGGGAGGGGGAGGTCGTTTACCGGCCGACGGTCTGCTATGCTTACATGCCTTGCAATGACACCATAGTCTCCTTGCACGAGCTGAGGTGTAGGAACTACGAGATGCAACCAACGCTCAGAATCCTACGCGAGAGGGAGATCGTTTCTGGAGCTGACATACTCGGCGCCCTCCTGATGGGACATGAGTATGGCTCCTGGTGGTGCGGGAGCATCCTCAGTATCGAGGAAACCAGGAAGCTCGCTCCCGGACAGAACGCTACCACCCTTCAGGTGGCATTGGGCGTCGTGTCAGCGATCATGTGGATGATCGAGCTTAAGAACAGGAAGGTCTACTTCAAGGAGAACCTCGCCAACCAACCTGACGAGGACATTTGGCAATTCAAGAATTTCGTCTTTGTTCCTTGAGCGTTACAGGTGTTCCCGGACTATTGAACCCGACAAGTATTTGTCTGGATATGCGTGAAGTGCTCCCGTCGGGATTTGAACCCGAGTCGAAGCCTCGAGAGGGCTTCATGATTGGCCGCTACACTACGGGAGCAGTAAAGGGGCCTAACCAAACTACCATAATTAAACTTTCCCACGTGTGGAATGTTCGTCCCTACCGTATCCAGTCATCGCCTCATCCCTCTTTTCTGCCAGTCACGGAAGCACAACCTCCAACAATCGCGACAAAACCGCTAATAACGTGGCAGGGGCTTCGAGAGTCGGTGCTTGATTGAGGCTAAGCTACAGGAAGGCGACGTTCGTCCCGCCGGCGATCCTCCTGGCGATCGCCATGACCTTCCTGAACATAATCGCCTACGCGTTCCTTTCGCAGGAGGCGCTATCGGTCATCGCCTGGCTGGTCATCACTCTCCTTCTCCTGTTCGTAGTCGGCATATCCCCTTTCCTCACCGAGCACGAGCTGACGGACCATGAACTGATCCTGCGCCAGGGCCTGCTGTTCAAGGCGACTATCCCTCTCAGGGACATCCGCGGCGTCAAGGAGATCGAGCGGGGACCGGCCAAGACGGGCGTCTTCTTCGATTATCTTGGAACGGCTATCCACGTAACGACACAGCGAAACAACCTCATCCTGATCGAGCTCAGGTCGACGCGCCGGTTCCGCTGGGCCTTGGCGAAGAAGGCCGACAAGATCTATTTCGACACACTGGAACACGGCCGCGCCGTCAGGATGTTGAACGAACGGATCATTCCCGCCAGTCCAAACCGATCGTTCTGACGCCGAGCTTGGGGATCAGGGGCGTCTTCCGTTTGTGCACGGTGGCGCGATGCATCTCCCAGACCTTTGTCACCTTGTCCATCGCCACGCCGCCCCTCTTCGAGACCTCCTCGAGGGGTATATTGAGCTCCATCGCCGCGAGAACCGCGTCCAGCTCGTCGTACGAGATGCCGAGCTCGCCCTCGTCCGTCTGCCCCGGCCAGAGGCCCGCGGACGGGACCTTCTCGATGATCTTCTTAGGTATGCCGAGCTTCTTGGCCAGGAGCCTGACCTCTGTCTTGTAGAGGTCCCCGATCGGGCAGAAGTCCGCGCCCCCATCGCCGAACTTCGTGAAGTAACCGACGAGCAGCTCGGACTTGTTGCTCGTGCCCATCACCAGACGGTTCATCATCTTGGCGTGGTGGAAGAGTACGATCATGCGGCACCGCGCCGCGACGTTGCCCCTCAGCTCCGCCCTCCTCGCCTCCGGCAGCATCGACTCGAACGCCTTGATCGACGGCTCGACGTCGACCACGCGGAGCTCCATCCCCTCCCTCTCGCAGAACCCGCGCGCATCGGCCAGATCGCCTTTCGGCGTTGACCTTGACGGAAGGAAGAGATTCAGGACCTTCTCTGCGCCGATCGCCTCCTCGCAGAGCTTCGACGTCGTCGCCGAGTCTATTCCCCCGCTCAGGCCGATGACTACGCCGTCGGAACGGCTCTCCTCGACCTTCTGGCGGATGAACTCCTCGATTATCTCCGCCGTGAGCTCACGCAACTGCGGGGGCATGCTCGTGCATGGGCGGAACTCCATTAAGCTTTTTCAGTTTATAGCGGGCAAAGTACATCAATCGCGTTCGCCAATCATCGGAGCGATGACGAGGGTTGCGTTGGTCCAGACTCCCTGCGTGCTCGGCGACAAGGCAGGAAACCTAGAACGGATGGAGCGCTCGCTCGACCGGGTCGAGGCGGACATCTACGTCTTCTGCGAGCTCTTCCTCACCGGCTACATGTGCCGCGACCTCTTGCCCCAGCTGGCGGAGCCGATCGACGGGAAGAGCGTGACCCGCGTTACCGGAATGGCGCAGGAGAAGGAGTGCTCGATCGTCTTCGGCATGCCCTGCCTCTCCGAAGAGGTTCCGGGGCTGATCCACAACTCCGCCATCGCGATCGATGCCGACGGCGACTGGCAGAGATACGACAAGATCAACCTGGCGAACTTCGGCCCGTTCGAGGAGAAGCTGTACTTCAGCCCGGGAAGGAGGCCAGTCGTCTTCGAGCTCGAGGGCATCAGGCTCGGGGCGTGCATCTGCTACGACCTGTTCTTCTCCGAGCTCCCCAAATCCTACGCACTGAAGGGCGTCGACGGCCTCCTGTGCATCTCCGCCTCGCCTTCCACGTCGAGGGAACAGTTCGAGCGCATCATGCCGGCGAGGGCGGTCGAGAACACGACGTACATGCTGTATGCGAACCAGGTCGGGGCGCAGCTGAACATGGTCTTCTTCGGCGGCTCCCAAGCCTATGGCCCGAGGGGCGAGCAGCTCGCGAGGTGCGCCTATCTCAAGGAGGACGCCTGCGTGGTCAAGATCGACTCGCACGAAGGCTCCCTGGCAAAGAGGATCAGGCCGACGGTGCGGGATACCATGGGCAGGATACCGGCCGAGGCCGCGCCCGAAAACGTTTAATCGAGAGACGGGCATGGCCGCAGGCGAGCCGAGGTGGCCCAGCCCGGTAAGGCGCGAGCCTGGAACATTCTGGTAAGTCCAGATAGCTCGTGGCGGCAACGCTTCGGGAGTTCAAATCTCCCCCTCGGCGCTCTCTTCGGCCACGGATGGTCCTCGAAGAACTGAGATATACTGCCCCGACGGTATCTCAACTCGGGCATATGGTCTACTGCAGCTCGTGCGGCTGGGAAGGCGAGGAGAAGGACCTCGTCGAGAAGGAGGGGCAGTTCATCCTTTATGATTACGTCCTGACGAACGCGTACTCGCTCGAGATGAAGCGGATGAACTATCACTGCCCGAAGTGCGATTCGATCGTCAAGACGAAACGCAAGTCGGACATCGAGGCGTTGGAGAACATCTGACGCACTGCTAAGCCTACCGCAAGGGCGTGAGCAGGTCAAGTTCCTCTGCCCCATACGCAGGGCGCCAATCGAGCGCAAGGTGGATACTCATGGTGGGGGGACAGGCTAGAACGACCTTGCCAGAGCATCATATATCACCCGTCGCATATCTCCCCCGTTCCCGCATGAGGATACCTCAATGAGAGTTTACGCCGACCTGAGATTGAAGGACGTGCCAGGGCAACTAGTGAAAGCCCTCGAGCCCGTTTCCACCTTCGGCGGCAACATCATCGGGGTCGTCCACCACCACGACAAGGTCGCGGGCGGCAGGATCAGCGTCAACCTCACCTTCGAGATCAAGAACCAGAAGCAGCTCGAGAACATGCTCATCGCCTGGAAGGAGAGCGACGTGGACATCGCACGGCTCTCTTCGCTATTCGAGACGTTCGAATTCGAGTATGTCATCACCGGTGACATCTCCCCGCAGGAGCTGAGGGAGATCACCGACGGCATAGAGTCGATGAGCGACCTCGATTCGGTAGACATCAGATACTCGATCTCGCCATCTAGCGGGGAGAAGGCCGTCCTGGTCTTCGGCAAGGTGCGGCAGAAGCCGGTCCTCGACAGGGTAGAGGACTTCCTCAGGCAGAGGTCGCTGCAGTCGGGATTCCTGCTCATCAGCGGACTGGGGGAATGATATGGACCTGGTCCTGGTCGGATTCGGAACGGTGGGGCAGGGGGTCGCGGAGGCGCTGGCCAGGAAGGCACCGGCGCTCCAGGCTGCCTTCGGCGAGAAGCTCCGCCTGGTCGGAGTCTTCGACTCGAAGAGCTACGACCTGAACAACAGGGGCATCGACCCAAGGGAGGCGATCGCCCGGAAGGTCAAGCTCGACTCCGTCGGCGAGAAGCTAGAAGGCAGGACCGTCCCGGACCTGCTGGCCGATTTCGACTACGACGTCATGGTTGAGGTCACCCCGACGAACATCGAGACCGGGCAACCAGGCCTATCGCACATGATGGCCGCTTTGACGTCTGGCAAGGACGTTGTCACGGCGAACAAAGGTCCCTTGGCCCTGAAGTTCAGGGAGCTCTCGGAGGCGGCGAGGAAGCACAAAGCCAGAATGAGATTCGAAGCCTCCGTCGGGGCAGCGACGCCGATCATCAACGTTTCGCGCGAGCTGCTGAAGGGAGATACGGTCCGCTCGATTCGCTGCATTGTCAATGGCACCTGCAACTACATCCTGAACCGGATGAAGGAGGAGGGGCTCCCGTTCGACCAGGCCCTGCGCGAGGCGCAGGAGCTTGGATATGCGGAGAAGGATCCGTCGTACGACATCGACGGCATAGACTCCGCGGCCAAAGCGGCGATCCTCGCGAACGCGATATTCGACCGGGATTGCACCTACCACGACGTGAGGCGTGTCGGCATCCGGGGTGTC
>JBEKAR010000126.1:0-4488 GCA_050015815.1 Methanomassiliicoccales archaeon
GGCGGAGCTGTGCTGACCGAAAGCATTTTCAACTGGCCAGGCCTTGGTCGGTACTCAGTTCAAGCGATCACTGGCGATGATATTCCTGCGATTCTCGGCTTCGTTCTGATAACCGCCATAATCTACGTGCTTGTGAATCTGATTGTGGACATTCTGTACGCATATCTAGACCCGCGAGTCAGGCTGGAATGATCTGATGGCGTCAAAGAGCAACACCAATATGATCATCGGGACACTAGACGCCTTCCTAGCGGAAATCAGACCGAGACTCAGAGAGGCGCGCAAGTCATGGTATCTGATTAGAACAAACTATACAGCTCTGGCTGGCCTCGTGATGGTCATTGCGATGGTTTCAATCGCGATCCTCGCCCCAGTTCTTGCTCCGCCCGCTCCGTTTTCGGATCCGCTCCAGATTCCACGTGACTGGAGATTTGCTAACCCAATCCCACCAGGCGCAGAAGGGCACCTGCTGGGCACGGGCACAAATGGCATCGATATGTACTACGGCCTGATTTGGGGTGCACGCACAACCCTCATCACCTCTCTTTTTGTCGTGCTCACTGCCGCCATTGTGGGCATCATTCTTGGCTCCGTAGCCGGGTTCTATGGCGGCAAGATAGACGAGTTGCTGATGAGAATCACCGACGTCTTTCTCTCGCTGCCCGCACTGATACTTGCGATGGCCATAACAACCGTGCTGACGAGGAGCATTGAGAACATCATGCTAGCGTTGATCATAGTCTGGTGGCCATCCTATGCTCGACTCATACGCGGTCAGGTGCTTACAATAAAGGAGAACACATATGTCGAGGCGGCACGGTCGATCGGTGCTAAGAAGAGTCGCATTCTATTTCGGCACATCGTTCCGAATTCGCTGTCTCCGCTGGTCGTAAATGTCACGCTGGATCTCGGAGCTGTGTGTCTTGTCGCAGCTGGCCTTTCTTTCATCGGTTTCGGAGTTCCAAGCGGATACGCTGAGTGGGGTCGGATGGTTTCGGACGGTCAGTTGTGGATGCCCCCGGTGATGACATTGTATAACAATGTGTATTACAGCGCCTGGTGGACGTGGGCGCTGCCTGGAATGTTTATTCTGATATTCACGATGGGCTTCTCCCTCCTGGGTGACGCGCTCAGGGACATTTTGGACCCAAGGACAAGAAGGTGATACGCTGGACGAGACCAAGAGAATACTGGAAATAAAGGACTTGTATGTCAACTTCTACACTAAGTCCGGCGTGGTCAAGGCCCTCGACGGAGTGAGCATAGGCGTTGCCAGAGGCGAGACATTCGGACTGGTCGGAGAAAGCGGCTGCGGCAAGACCGTTACTGCGAACTCGGTCCTCAGGCTCATCTCCTCACCTCCAGGGAAGATCGAAAGCGGCAAGATTCTGTTCATGCCCCCCGACGCGGTGGCGGACAAGCTAGTGGCGCTCCAGGACGGGGAGAGGCGCCTCGGTAAGGACCACCCTGACGTGACGAAGATGCGCACCGAACTCGACGCCATTTGCAAGGAGTTCGACGTCCTGTCGTACAACAAGGTCCATCTGCAGGAGTTCCGCGGCAAGGCGGTCTCCATGATCTTCCAGGAGCCAATGAGCGCCCTAAACCCGGTCTTCCAGGCGGGGGCGCAGATATCCGAGGTGCTCCTTCTGCACGAGCGGGCCGACCTTGCCAAGGCGATTCTTAGGAATATGGACGACCGACTGAAGGAGATCGACGAGCACCACAAGGTCACACTCACTCAGGGCCTGAAGGGCGAGTACAAATGCGGCAACTGCGGCGCCCTCATGGCCGAAGAACTCGACCGCTGCCCCCAGTGCGGCGGTAGCTTCAAGAATGAGCCCTTCCGGCGCTGGGAGAAGTTCAGGATCAAGCGCAACCGCAAGTACTACGTAAGGATGGCGAAGAATCCGAAGCAGCGCTATCTCCGTTGGACCGCAAGGATACCAATCTGGAACCACTACATGAAGTACGCCAAGCTGGAAGCGAAGGCGAGGGCCGAGAGGATGCTCCGTCTTGTGCGCATCCCCGACCCGGCGAACGTTGTCAAGTCATATCCCTACGAGCTCTCAGGGGGCATGCAGCAGCGCGTGATGATCGCCATGGCGCTGGCTTGCCGGCCGAAACTTCTGATCGCCGATGAGCCGACGACAGCCCTCGACGTGACGGTCCAGGCGCAGATCCTGAAGCTGATGCGGGACCTTCAGCTCGAGACCGGGACTTCGATCCTGCTCATCACGCACAACCTAGGTGTCGTGGCCGAGACCTGCGACAGGGTCGGCGTGATGTACGCCGGCGCCATGGCCGAGGTCGGCGAGACGACGGAGATCTTCAAGGACCCTCTCCATCCGTATACCCAGGGTCTGATGAACCTGCTTCCGACGGCGCACAAGGACATAGACCGGCTAGAGACCATCGAAGGGACGGTGCCGAACCTGATGAACCCGCCCTCGGGATGCCGCTTCCATCCCAGGTGTCCGTACGCGATGGCGGTCTGCAAGAAGAAGAAGCCGCCGATGCAGGAGATACATAAGGGGCACTATACGGCATGCCACCTGTATCAGGGGGTGGCAACATAGACGACGGTGAGGTACTCATAGAGGCAAGGGGCCTGATGAAATATTACCCCATTCGTGGCGGCCTAATCAAGAAAAGCATTGGCGCTGTGAGGGCAATCGACGGCATAGACATCATGATCCACCGCGGCGAGACCCTCGGCCTTGTCGGCGAGAGCGGCTGTGGCAAGACCACCACCGGCCGCTGCCTCCTTCAGCTCACACCGCCCACCGATGGCTTCGTCTACTACAAGATGCCGTCTGAGGTCCGGATGGAGATCCTGAAGCTGGAAGAGGAGGAGAAGGACCTGCAGGCGAAGCACCCGGCCAAGAAGAAGAAGAACCTGCCCACCATCGACAGGCTGGAAGAGATCAGGGACGAGTATGCCCTGAACCGCAAGAGCGACGAAGACATGCGTCGCCTGCGCAGCGACATGCAGGTCGTCTTCCAAGACCCGTATTCATCGCTGAACCCGAGGATGCTGATCAAGGACGTCGTCGCAGAGCCGCTGATCATCCACGGCGTTTCGAGGAGGGACGAGCTCATCACCCGCACCGAGTCACTCCTGGTGAAGGTCGGCCTGAATGCAGACCACCTCTACCGCTATCCCCATGAGTTCAGCGGTGGTCAGAGGCAGAGGATTGGAGTAGCGAGGGCACTTGCCCTGAACCCCGACATGGTCGTTCTGGACGAGCCTACGTCCGCGCTCGACGTCTCAGTCCAGGCGCAGATTCTGAACATGCTCGATGATCTGCAGAAGGAATTCAACCTGACCTATCTGTTCATTTCTCACGATTTGAGCACGATACGTCACATGTGCGACAGGGTCAGCGTCATGTATCTTGGAAAGGTGATGGAGTCGGCGAAGAAGGAGGACCTGTTCGCCAAACCGCTGCACCCATACACTGAGGCGCTCCTCTCCGCGATCCCGGTCCCTGACCCGACCTATCACCGCGAACCGATCATCCTCAGCGGCGACGTGCCCTCGCCTGCCAGACCGCCACCGGGCTGCAGGTTCCACACCCGTTGCCGCTATCGCGAGGCGATATGCGAGGAAGTGGAGCCTCCGCTGGTCAACAAGGGCGGCGACCACTGGGTGGCGTGCCACTTCCGTTAGGGCTCCATGGCGCAGAAACGTCGCATCACAGAGGGCGATTCGGCCCGCGAGGCGCGCGAGGCCGAGGAACGGCAGGCGAGAGAGGAAAGGATGAAGGAGCAGAGCCTGCACCATTGGCTGGCTAGCGATTATGCGCGTCGGTGGTATGTCCTCCTCTGCCTTGCAATAGATACTTTCGGCGGTCTCCAGCTCGCCTCGCTCGGTCTGGCGCAGCTGAACATCATAGTGGCGATCACGTTCGAGGCTGCTGCGCTTGCTATCGAGCACACGGTCTATCGGCGCATCTGGCCGAAAGAAGAGGACTGACGTCGCGTCAAAGCAGATGGCCAGGCTGTTCGTGAAGTATGGTCGTCTGGCAAACGATACGGCATATGTATTTACCGGAATCGCGATTCGGTGCCGGGGAAAACTTGACCGTCGTCAGCATGGATGATGTAATCCTGGCCCTTCGCAACACGCTGGGGAAGAAGGGCATGTCCGACGAGGACATCAAGAAGCTCGCGGAGTACCTGCTGAGCTTCTTCGGCTACACCGACGAGGTCATAGATAACCGCCTCACCTCCGAGGACCGTGATGTCTTCTACATGCTCGAGGAGGAAGGCTTCTTGACCACGACCCAGGAAGAGGTCCACCTTAAGAAGGGGAAGCTGTGGAGGATCCACTACTGGATCCTGAAGAAGGATCAGATCTTGCGCTTGGCGAAGAGGGAGGAGGCGGGGCTAGAGGCGAGGGACGAATGCTCGGCGGTCTACGATGACATTTCTGAGGACGTCTGGAAGAGCTCCAGGGAAGGCCACACGGAAGAGCGCTAACTC
>JBEKAR010000127.1:0-4486 GCA_050015815.1 Methanomassiliicoccales archaeon
CGCCGTGACGTTCAGGTGCTCCCATTGCGGAAAGACGATGAAGAGAGTGCCCGACGTGCTGGACGTCTGGTTTGACTCTGGAGTGAGCAGCTGGGCCCAGCTCGGCTTCCCGCGTAACCGGGGGGAGTTCGACAAGTGGTGGCCCTGTAAGTGGATCACCGAGGCTCATGACCAGACTCGCGGTTGGTTCTACTCGCAGCTCGCGGCGGGATGCATCGCGTTCGAGCGAGCTCCGTACGAAGCGGTACTGATGCACGGCTGGGTCCTCGACCCCAATGGACAGCCGATGTCCAAGTCGCGCGGCAACGTGATAGAGCCGGAGAAGGTCATAACGGACTACGGCGCCGACGCGCTCCGCTTCTACCTCATGCGCACCAACGCCCCCTGGGAGGACACTGCCTTCCAGTGGGACGGGGTAAAGAACGCGCGCAAGACGCTCAACATCCTCTGGAACGTGGTCAACTTTGCCACCACCTATATGGCGATAGACGAGTTCGACCCGTCGAAGGTCAATCTGGAGACGGTCCGACCGGCCCTTAGGCCGGAGGACAGGTGGATGGTCTCGAGGACGGAGAGGATGAAGAGCGAGGTGACGAAGTACCTTGACTCGTACGAATTGCACAAGGCCTGCCGCGCCATCGAGGACTTCGTCCTGGAGGACCTATCGCGCTGGTATGTCAGGCTCATCCGCGACAGGATGTGGAAGGAGAGCGGCGACCAGGAGAAGCTCGCCGCCTACGTCGTCCTTCATGACGCGGTAATGGCGCTGACGAAGGTCATGGCGCCGTTCTGCCCGCACGTCACCGATGAAATCTACCAGCACATGGACGGCTCGAAGGAGACGGTCCACATGCTGGACTGGCCCGCAGTCGATCAGACGAGGAGGGACGAGAGGCTGGAGCAAAGCATGGCGATGGTCCAAGAGCTCGTCGACATCGTCACGAAGGAAAGACAGTCACGCAACGTCAAGCTGCGTTGGCCGATGAAGCGGGTCGTAGTTAAGGCCGCCACCAATGACGCCCTGGAAGCGATGAAGGCGCTCGAGCCTGTCATCCTCTCCCAGGCAAACGCGAAGAAGGTCGAGTACGTCCTGCCGGGCCAGGAGTGGAGCGAGATAATCCTCTCCGCGGTCCCGAACCCGAACGCCATCGGCAAGGTTTATCGCCAGTGGTCCAGCAAGATTGCGGTGCTGCTCAAGTCCCGCCCGGCGAAGCAGATCCGGGAGTGCATCGAGAAGGGCTCATACTCTCTCGGGATCGAGGGACAGATGGTCAAGATCGAGCCGAACATGATCTCATTCACCACAGAGCTCCCCGAGAACGTGGCCGGAGCGAAGTTCTCCGGCGGCGACCTCTACATGGACTTCGAGATCACCCCGGAGATAGAGGCGGAGGGATTCGCCCGGGAGCTGATACGCCGCATCCAGCAGATGCGCAAGGACATGAAGCTCGATGTCGAGGAGTTCGTCCGCGCCGAGGTCAGTGCCCCGGTCCGCCTAGTCGAGTACTTCCGCGTCTGGAAGGAACACATCATGGACGAGACCCGCAGCCGGCAGCTCGAGTTCACCGACGTGCCGAAGGGCGACTACCGCGCGGAGTGGAGCCTCGAGGGAGAGCACATGAACGTCGGCCTGAGTTCGTTGCACTTCAAAGAGGCGATGGACCAGCTGATGACCATCAGCGGAGTGAGCCACGCCGCCGCCCTCGCCCTGGTGGAGAAGGGGCACAAGACGATCAACGAGGTCAAGGGGCTATCAGAGGACGAGCTAGTCGAGGCAGGAGTGCAGAGACTAGAAGCAAAGAAGGTCGTGCACTTCCTAAACCGGGCCGAGGTCACCGAGGCGCCGCCGGTAGCACATGCATTGGCTCAAGAGAGGATGTCGAAGGAGAAGCTCTTCCCGTTCCTGCTCCGCGTGCCGAGGATGAACGAGGTCAAAGCGGAGATGCTCTACGAGGCCAGATTCGATTCGCTGGAGAAGATCAAGGCGGCGAAGAAGGAAGAGCTCCGTACGGTCAAGGGCATCAGCGGCAAGACGGTCGAGGAGCTTATCAAATATGCCTCGCGCGGAGGCTTCGAGACGATTGTAAAGTGCGAAACCTGCAATGCGGACATCGGGCCGGACGTCTCGGTCTGCCCGACCTGCGGCACGAAGGTCGAAGCGGAGCATCTTGCCGAGGAAGAGGAGGAGGAAGCCAAGCCAGAAGTGGCGGCCGCCGCGGCTGAGATCGAACTCGAAAGGGGCTTCACCTATCTCATCAAGGAGGAGAAGTCGGAACGCTCCTATCACATGTTCGAGAAGACGCTGCAGAAAGGAATGAAGGGCTTCTGCGTCACTCGCAACTATCCTCTGAAGATCAAGGCGAAATACGCGCTAGGCGAGACTCCGATACTATGGCTCTCGAACGTCGGCAAGGAGAACTCAATAAGGCCAAAGGACCTGGAGAAGCTCAGCGTCTCTTTGGAACAGTTCCTTGCATCGGACGGTGGGATCGTCCTGCTTGACGGACTGGAATACCTGATCACCAACAACAACTTCCTCACCGTACTTAGGCTCGTGCAGTCCCTGAGGGACCAGGTGGCGATTAACCACTCGATACTGATGCTCGCCCTGAACCCGTCGACCCTGGACGCACATGAACTGAACCTGCTGGAGAAGGAAGTCGACTCGACGATCTAGGCGATCGACAAAGACTCGAGGACGAGCTTCAGCCCTCTCACGGTCTCGTACTGTGGTAGCTCGGAGGGATGGATCCATGCGTACTCGGTGTGCTCCCAGTCGATCTCTATCGTTTCGTCGGGCACATCGAAGAGGAATGGATGGATCCGCCAGAGCGTGTCCGAGATGCGAACCGATATCGTTTCGCCGCTGTGGACGAGCCTTGCGCCGTGGACCTCGGTCTCCTCCCCGACCTCCTTCATCGCCGTCTGCAGCGGCTTCTCCCCGATCTCGATATAGCCGCTCACTCCGGCCCAGAGTCCCTTGTTCGTGCGAACCTTATCGCTCCGCTTCAGGATCAGTATCTTGTCCCCGTGCCTGAGGATCGCAGTCACGACCTCGGTCTCGTGCACATCGGGCAACTCTACCACGCCCTCGGTGCCATCGACTCTCGCCCTGTCACCATCGAGGATCATCGATATGTCGACGGAATCGACCATCGGGACGCCAGCCATCACCGCTCCCATCGCGACGATCGTCTCGGCCCTAAGGTTCACTATCGCCGAAGGGAGCGTACCTTCGCGTTTCATCTGGAGAAGGCTGTAGGAACCGACCGTGCTGCCCCGCCCGCTCGGGAAGACGAACACCTTTCCCTTGATGCTCTTTCCTTCCGCGCCCGAGCCTCTAGACAGGACCCCGCTCTTGGCGTCGACGCCCCCGAGGAAGCTGAAAGGGTTCTCGAGCAGAATTACATAACCTTCGCCGCTGCCTCGGCTGATCCCCCTGCCTCGGAGGATCACAGCACTCCCTCCAGGAGGGACTTCCACGAACCGCAGACCACCTGCTGTCCACAGAGCCCGGGCAGATAGGCGCATGCCTTGGCGGAATCGGTCGCGGTGCATCTGTGCTTCGATTCAATGGGGGCGACTATCATACAGGTATCGCAGAGGACCTTGCCGAACTTCTCCAGCACCGCCGCCTCCTTCGGACACCAAGTCCTGACGGTTCGCGAGGTGCAGAACCAGACCTCGGTGTCGACCCTCTTCCTCTTGCCATCGAGGAACGAGGCCAGCGTCTTCATCTCCATCTGAGATAGATGCGGGCAGCCAATCGCGATCAGGTCCGGCTCCGACCCGCTCATCAGACATTCCCTGGAATGGACGATGTCGTCCTTGCCTACCGCGACCTTCTCGAGACCTGCGAGGTCCTGCTCCTTCGCCGACGGCGTTACGCCCTCGACGTGGAACATCGCCACCGAGCCAGAGGCCGCCATCGCTGCCGCCATCGATTTCAGGCCGTTGCTGTCAGGCCTGATACCTCTGAAGTATGGGATGGCCGAACCGACTTTCGCTCCAACAGCATGACCGAGTAGCGAGAGATCGGACGCTTCGATGCCCTCGGTGACGTCGATGATGACGGTCGCCTTCCTGTTCTCGTCCAGGTGAAGTCCGTACTCCGGAGTCATTCCCAGGATCGACGCTGCCAGAGCTCCTGGACCACCTTCCCGGTTCGTTCTCGCGTCAAGGACGGAGTTTGCGTAGGAGAGCGCCGACGATTCAGCCCAGGCGATGTGGTCACCTCGGGCAGGCGAGTTGCCTGTGATGTAAGGAGTGCAGGTGCACCCGGTGACAACGCCCAAGGCCGAGTAGGCGTCGATGATCCGGTTCTGCATCTCCGCGAACCTTTCGGTGACGCCCATTTCCCTCCCTCTCTCGCGGTCCAGGCCAGCGGGGTTGAGGGTCGTCGGAACGGAGACCTTGGCCCCTTTGCCAAGGTCCTCGATGAACTCGAGCCCCCCGTCCCCTATCGTCTTGTACGAGACGCCTGATA
>JBEKAR010000128.1:0-4432 GCA_050015815.1 Methanomassiliicoccales archaeon
GACAACCCTCGTCCTTTCGACGCAAACGTGCTCGATGACGTCGAAATCGCGATCCGCAATTGCCGCGAGTTCGGCAAGGTCGTTGCCATCGGCCACTCGTTAGGGGGTCGGCTCTCCCTGACCAGCAGCGCGGACTTCGCCATCGAGATCTCGCCCCCGCTGGAAGGAACGCATGGAGAGCGGACGGAGGAGCTGCTCGTGAAGCTGAGAGGCCATCGGGTCCGCGTCGAGAGCCCACGGGCCGTCTTCGAGCTACTCGCCAGCCTGCCCAAATGGAACTGCCCTGACGGTTCGAGGTGGATGATTATCTACGGGTCACGTGACGTCCCGGAGATAGCGGCTGCTTGCGATGGGCTGAGAACCTCAACCGCGAACGTCCTGAAGATCGAGGGCGCGATGCACAGCCACACCCACCTGCTTCCGGCAACCTTCGAGGCCATCGCGAAACAGCTGTGCGAATGGTATCAAGAAACCTGAGAATCCTGAGAAGGCTCAGTTGGCCAAAGACGCCTGATCGATGTAAGGACTCGGAATAGATGCGAGAATGGCGGGCCCGGTGGGATTCGAACCCACGACCCATCGGTTAAGAGCCGATTGCTCCACCTAGCTGAGCTACGGGCCCGTGTTCCGGCCAATACTGATTGGCCTACATAAACATATCGTGTTGTCAGAGCGGCCAGGCCAGATGTCCACGAAACATGGCGCTCAGAGGACGCCCGGATGTATCTCCTCGGCCTTCCCCTTCTTCACTAGCGCCTTGCCTATCGCCTCGGGCAGGCTCACGACGTCCTCCCTGCGTAGCCTGTAGGTCCCGTCCGGACCGGCGAAGGAAGGGATATCATCAAGGATTCTCAGGAGCACGGTCTTGTCTTGGGCTTTCTTGACCTCAACCGCCGCCTCCGTTCTTGAGGCCGATATCGCCTCCTCGATCCTTTCCTGCTTTGAGGTCGGTTGGACCTCCGCTTCCTTCGTCTGAGGCGCTTGAACGGACGACGGGGATGGCTGATGCTTCTGGTCCTCCACGATCGCAGGCTTCGGCGTCGGGTTCGTCGGCACGGGGGATGCAGGGGCCGAAGCCACGACCTCCCTCCTGCCCTGTTCTCCGAAGATCACCTGCCTACATTCGTTCGTCTTCAGGAGCACCCCGTCGAGCATCCCTCGCTCTTCTTCGGTCAAGCGCGATAGGTCCAGCTTCCCTCCTCCCATCGCGCGCACGGCCATCTGCACGACCTTGCTCGCCCGGTACTCGAAGATGCGCGGCGCCATCTCTCGCAGGTTCTCGACCTGCTTCCTGAGGGTCCGCGTCTTGACCGAGTACGGGTCGGCCGCCGTCTCCTTCTCGTAGGCGCGCGTGAGCTGCTCCGTCAGCCGCCTCAGTGACGGATAGAAATCCCTCCTGACCTCCGTCAGTCCGGCACGCTTCTGCTCCTCCCGGTAGACGTTCATCACGTCCTCGTAGGTGAGCTCCTCTTGAAGGGTCGGCGCCATCAGGGACAGATTCGAGTGTTGATATTTGAGTGTTCGGCGCAACTGCAACAACGGTTTTCTAATGGCACGGCGCTGACCCGTCCGTGAGCGCTAGGGGCGGTTGGCGAGTGGTCGCCGGGGGCGTGGAGATCGACGTCCTCGTCTCCCCGAAGTCGGGAAAGTCGGAGGTGGAAGGGTTCGACGAGTGGCGGAACCGCCTCGTGGTGAAGCTGAAGGCGCCACCGGAGAAGGGCGAGGCGAATCGCGAGCTGGTCTTCCTCCTCGGCGCCGCGCTCGGGGCGAGGATCGAGCTGGTCCGCGGCCACACATCCCGCACGAAGACGGTGCTCGCGATGGGGAACGCGGCAACGATCGAGAAGAAGCTGGAGGCGCTCATTGCGAGACCCTGAGGAGACTTTGGAGGAGCTGACGAAGATCCTCGACGACCTCTCCTCGAGGGATGAAGACGTCGTCATCCTAGTCGAGGGGCAGAAGGACCGCGCGGCGCTCTCAGTCCTTGGCGTCGGTGGCGAGGTCTGGCAGGTGCAGGGGCCCAATCCTTTGCTGGCGACGGCGGAGCGCCTGGCGCATGAAGGAAAGGAAGCGATCATCCTCACCGACTGGGACAGGAAGGGAGGGCAGCTCGCCCATTCCCTCCGTCTGGGACTGAGCGCTTGCGGAGTGCAGTACGACGATTCGACGCGCATCCGCCTGGTCAAGCTGGTCAAGACGGAGATCAAGGACATGGAGAGCTTGCCGGCGTTCTACACACGTCTCGTCTCTTTGGAGCAGAAGGCGAAGCTCGAGAGACAGACCGCACGGACGAATGCCAGCATTGCCCGCATAAAGTCAGCCGAGAACAAGGCCAGGGCAAGACCGCCTAGCTGATCCGAGGGAAACCCAAAGTTCATCTTCGAGAAGCTGCGTTGCCCTCTGGGGCGACAGTATGCTAGATACTGAGATACGGGCGCTCGTCGACCGCCGTCGGATCGAGGACGTTGTGACAAGGTTGTTCGTCTTCACCGACCGTCTAGATTGGGAGAATCTACTGGATAAATGCCTTGGCGACGACGTTCTGTTCGACATGAGCTCGCTCACCGGAGAGGCGGCGAGGAGGATGCCGGCAAAGGAGATCGCGGCCGCCTGGGAGACCGGATTGCGTCCGTTGAAGGCCGTGCACCACCAGATGGGCAACCTGCTCGTGACCATGTCGGACAATCGAGCCGTCGCGACGTGTTACACCACCGCCACCCACTATCTGCCAAGCGGAAGTCGCGAGAACACAAAGACCTTCTTCGGCTGCTACGAACTCGGAATGGCGAGGACGGTCCGAGGTTGGCGCATCGATTCTTATCGCTACCACTCTAAGTTCGTCGTCGGGAACCTTGACTTGGGGGAGAATGCTCGACACGTGATAGCCAGTTACACGGAAATCCAGCAAGAGTATTAACCAGCCTCTGCGTTTAACAGGTTGGTAAGATGAGTCACTCTGATGAGATGCTGGCCAAGCTAGGCCTACAGAGCGTCGATCAGCTGTACGAGGACGTGCCCGAGGGCGTCAGGATCGATGGCCTCGACCTGCCCGACGGCCTCAGCGAGATAGAGGTCCTGCGCGAGGTCAGGACGATGCTCTCCGGGAACATGACGGCGGAGGAGCACCCTTGCTTCCTCGGTGCGGGGATCTACGATCACTTCGTCCCCTCGTCCGTCCGGACTATCGTCTCCCGCTCGGAATTCCTTACTTCCTACACCCCTTATCAGGCGGAGGTCAGCCAGGGAATGCTCCAGGCGCTCTTCGAGTACCAGAGCTACATCGCAGAGCTGACCGGGCTCGACGCGGTGAACTCGTCGAACTACGACGCCTCGACCGCCCTAGGCGAGGCGGCGGCGATGTGCCTTCGGCTCAAAGAGAAGAAGCGGTTCCTCGTCCCGGAGGCGCTCTCCCGGGAAAAGAAGAGCGTATTGAAGAACTACGCCTGGGGGCCGGGGATGGAAATCGCGGAGTACTGCTACGACCCGTACACCGGCCAACTGGACATTGAAGACCTAGCCTCGAAGGTCGACGAGAAGACCTGCGGGATCTACGTCGAGGTCCCCAACTTCTTCGGCGTGATCGACCCGCTCGCGACCAAGCTCAAGTGGAAGTTCCCGGATGTCGCGCTGGTCGTGGGGATCGACCCGATCTCGCTCGGGGTTCTGAAGGCGCCGGGGGACTACGGCGCGGACATCGCGATCGGGGAGGGCCAGTCGCTAGGCACCTCGATGAACTTCGGCGGTCCCCTGCTGGGCATCTTCGCCTGCCGCCAGGAGCATGTCCGCAAGATGCCCGGAAGGGTGATCGGGCTGACGAAGGACGCCGACGGCGAGAGGGCGTTCTGCATGACTCTCCAGACCAGGGAGCAGCACATCCGCCGCTCCAAGGCAACGTCGAACATCTGCACCAACGAGGCGCTGATGGCGGTCACCGCCTCCGCCTACCTTAGCGTGCTCGGGAAGGAGGGGTTGCAAACGCTCGCCAAGGTGAATATCTCCCGCGCCAGACGACTCGCTGATCTGATAGGGGAGATCGACGGTTTCGACTCGCCGTTCTTCGATGCGCATCACTTCAACGAGTTCGTCGTCAAGACCCAGACCAGGCCCGAGAAGGTCAACAAGCTCCTCCTGCGGAAAGGCATCATCGGCGGGCTGCCTCTCCAGGGCCACGTGCCGAGGCTGAACGACCACATGCTCCTCTGCACGACGGAGATGCACTCGGAAGAGGACCAGGACCGCCTCGTGGCCGAGCTCAGGGGGGTGGCCTGATGTACCGCCAGGCGCGCTACGACCGCCGCCTCGTCATGGAGAAGGACGGGCGCTCCGACTTCCAGACGCCTTTCGAGGATGAGGCGAAAGAATTGCAGGATTGCGCTCCGGAGGAGTTGCTCCGGACCGAGCTAGATCTCCCGTCCTTGCCTGAGCGCGAGGT
>JBEKAR010000129.1:0-4410 GCA_050015815.1 Methanomassiliicoccales archaeon
AGCACTGGGGAACCGTATTCTCCCGTGACGACGACGGCAAGATCGCCCAGAGGCCGTTCGGAGGGGCGGGTTTCCCGCGCACCTGCTACGCTGCAGACCGCACTGGCCACAACCTTCTTCATACGCTCTACGAACAGTCGCTCCGCGCCGGGGTCAAGATCTACGAGGAGCGGTTCGTGACCAGCCTGATCACTGATGGCGGGAGCTGTCTCGGATGCATCGCGATCAACCTCCTCAGCGGGAATATCCAGGCATTCGTCGGCGGCGGCGTCCTCCTTGCGACCGGAGGCTACGGACGGATATACAAGAAGTCCACGAACGCCCACATCAACACCGGCGACGGAGCCGCGCTTGCGCTCAGAGCAGGCGCATCATTGAAAGACATGGAATTCGTCCAATTTCATCCGACCACGCTCTTCGGAACGAACATTCTGATCACCGAGGGGGCGAGAGGGGAGGGCGGCATCCTGACGAACAGGGACGGGGAGAGGTTCATGAAGCGCTACGCGCCGACGGCACTGGACCTCGCTCCACGTGACATCGTCGCGCGTGCCGCCGAAACGGAGATAATGGAAGGCAGGGGCCTCGGCGACGGCTATGTCAACCTGGACCTCACGCACATTGGAGAGGCGGGGATCAACGAGCGATTGCCTGGCATCAGGGAGATAGCCATCGACTTCGCCGGGATTGACCCGGTGGAGAGTCCCATACCAGTCCAGCCGGGTCAGCATTACTCGATGGGTGGGATCGACGTCGACGCGGGACTCGCCTCCAACATACCTGGTCTGTATTCAGCAGGCGAGTGCTCCTGCGTGAGCGTGCACGGTGCGAACAGGCTCGGAGGGAACTCGTTGCTCGAGACCCTCGTTTTCGGAAGGAAGGCAGGAAGGATCATGGCCGAGCGTCCAAAAGAGATGCGCAAAGGGTCGACCGGGGTGGCGAAAGCAGTCAGCGACGAGTCGGAGCGGATTGGGCGGCTCGCCTCGAGCGGACCGATCGAGAAGGAGCCCGAGATTCGCTCAGAATTGAAGACCGTGATGACGAATCGGTTCGGGATCTTCAGAGAGCGTCGGTCGATGCTCATCGGTCTTGAGGAGATCGCTAGACTGCGGGCCAGAGCCGAGAGGTCGGGTGTCGACGACCGCTCGAAAGGATTCAACCAGGCCTTGCTCGCGTTCCTCGAGCTTCAGGGCATGTTGCTCGTCGCGGAAGCGGTCGCGAAGGGGGCGCTTTGGAGAGAGGAGAGCAGAGGATCACACTTCCGGACCGACTTCACCAAGAGGGATGACAAGAACTTCCTCGTCCATTCCACTGCCAAGCTCCAGAAGGGCGAGGTAGTGCTGGGGACGAGGGCGGTGCGGCCCGGTCCGTACGCGGTCGAGGCGAGGCGATACTGATGATGCTCGTGGTGCGCAGATCCGACGGGAAGGAAGCGAAGTACCAGAGGTTCGAGGTGAATGAGTATCCGGGGATGACCGTGCTCGACGCACTATTCGACGCACGCGACAAACAAGACGATTCCCTCGCCTTCCGCTACTCGTGCCGCGGTGCCGTCTGCGGAAGCTGCGCGATGCTGATCGACCGGGTGCCCAGACTCGCCTGCAGGACTCAGGTGAAGGACCTCCTCTCCGGCAAGGCGAAGCTGGAGCTCGTGCCATTTCTGGCCAGCAACTTGACCGGCTACGACCATTCAACGGAGGTATTGGTCGAACCGCTCCCGAACATGCCGGTGCAGAGGGACCTCGCCGTCGACATGACGGAGTTCTTCAAGAAGTCCGAAGAGATGAGGCCGTTCCTCGAAGCCAAGTTGCCGCCGGAGAAGGAGTACCGGATGGAAAAGGCGGCGGTCAAGGAGCTCGAACGATATACGAACTGCATTCTTTGCGCCGCGTGCTATAGCGCCTGCCCGGTGAACGGTCTAGACGACTCGTATGTCGGGCCGGCAGCGCTGGCGAAGCTCTACCGGTTCAGGATCGACCCGAGGGAAAGCGAGGAGAAGGACGTCCTTCGGATCGCCGACAGACCGGGCGGCTGGTGGGATTGCAAGTTCCATGCCAACTGCGCGAGGGTCTGCCCTAAGCACGTCCCTCCCAACCTGGCAATCGCGAAGGCGAGAAATGAACTCGGAACTGCATCTGGACAGGGGGCGAAGACATGAGGCGGGAATCTGACTTCCTCGGAGAGGTTGAGCTGCCCGACTGCGCCTACTATGGCGTACAGACGGCGAGAGCGGTGAAGAACTTCCCGGTAAGCGGGATACGCGAGTCGGAAGAACTGATCCGCGGCTACGTGATCCTCAAGCGGGCAGCGGCGATCGTGAACCGCGATGTGGGTGCCCTTGACTCAGAGCGCGCCGACGCCATAGTCAAAGCATGCGACGCGTTACTACGCGGAGAGCACCTGGACCAGTTCCCGGTCGATGTCTTCCAGGCCGGGGCGGGCACCTCGGTCAACATGAACGTGAACGAGGTCCTGGCGAACCTCGCGCTCGAGTATCTGGGACACGAGAAGGGAGAGTATCGATTCTTGCATCCGAACGACCACGTGAACCTTGGGCAGTCGACCAATGATACTTTCACCAGCGCTTGCCACATCGCCGTCATCCTCGCGCTGCCTAGGCTGCTCGGCGCGCTCGACAACCTTGCCGCGACGTTTGAGGCGAAGAGCCAAGAGTTCGGGAACGTGATTAAGTCTGGCCGGACCCATTTGGTCGACGCGCTGCCGATCATGCTCGGGCACGAGATGGGGGCCTACGCCTCTGCGGTCAGGCGGGCCATGAGGAGGATCGACGAACGGGGCAAGGACCTCTATGAGCTGGAGGTCGGAGGTACCGCGGTCGGGACAGGTGCGAACGCGCATCCGCTGTTCCGCCAGAAGTTCTTCGAGACCATCGTGAGGGAGACAAAGATGCCCTTCCATGCTTCTCCGAACTCGTTCGAATCCCTGGAAACGAGGGCGCAACTCGGCGCCTTCATGTCCTCTCTTAAGGAGCTCTCGGTGGAACTGATCCGGATATGCAACGACCTGCGGCTCCTCGCCTCGGGCCCGACCACCGCTCTCGGTGAGATCGCCCTGCCGGCCGTGCAGCCGGGCTCCTCAATCATGCCTGGCAAGGTCAATCCGTCGATGCCCGAGTGCCTAACGATGATCGCATACCAGGTCATCGGCTACGACACTTCCGTGACGCTCGCATCGCAGGGTGGACAGCTTGAGCTCAACATCTGGACGCCTTTGATGATTCACGACGTGATGTTCAGCATGAAACTGTACTCGAACTTCGTGCCGATATTCACCGAGAGATGCGTGAGGGGAATAGTGGCGAACGAGGAGCGGTGTTCCTATCACCTGACCAACAATCCTATACTGGCGACTTTCCTGGCGCCTAGAATCGGCTATGCGCGTTCGGCAGAACTGGCGGAAGAGTCGGAGGCGACCGGAATCCCGGTACCTGAGCTAGCCGTCAAGAAGGGCGTAATAACCGACGAGGAATCGAAGGAGATATTCGACCCGAAGGAGATGGCTAGGGTGCACTTCAGTTGATTTCGTCTCGCCATGCCTCTTTCCACATGTGCGCCTTGCGATAGTGGGGTTCGAGGCTGAACGATAGGTCCTACTGCGCTCCGCCGACGGATCGTTTCGCCGTGCTCGTCGAAGGCCTGTAGGCCATCCTCGACCACTCGATATTCAGGTCGCAGACGTTCTTCGGGGCGCGCTTCTCCACCATGTGCTCCTGCAAGGCCCAGCTGAGCTCGTCCCGCTCTTCCCTTGATGATTGTGCAGCACTCTGGACATGCTACCGTGACCATTTCCGAATCACCGAAGCTGCTACTCGGGCAACCTCACGTTTGACCTTGCCTTTCATCCGCGGCCCCAAAGGCAAGGTCTAAGAACCCCAGGCTCATAAAACACCATGACCGGGTATCCCCGTTCGCAGTAGTGATCTCAATGAAGAAGTGTGTGAAGTGCTTCGCCGAGACTGATGAGGGCGCCCAGATTTGCAAGAGATGCGGTAGCAAGAAGTTCTTCGTGGAGAAAGAGAGCACCGTCGCGTGCACTCAATGCGGGGCGACGAACCCCAAAGGCAACACGGACTGCTACGCCTGCGGTAAGCACTTTTGAGCTAGTCAGCTTGGTGGGCGAAATCACGTCATCCAGCTTCTCTCTCGATCCCGAAGGCGTGAACTCGATGGCTGAATGACGCTCGCGAAGGAGGGGCTAGACTGCGGACCAAGAAGGGTGTTCTGCCGTACAGGGAATCGGTTGCTAAGGCGATTTGGCGAATCATTACCGTAGACTCTAGCCAATCTGGTGAGGCATCCTCTGCGCTAGTAGAATCTCGAGCGAAGCCGGCATGCGCAGATGCTCCCTGCATGGCTTCCGCACCTTGGGCATGCGTGGGAGTGAAGCCTT
>JBEKAR010000130.1:0-4399 GCA_050015815.1 Methanomassiliicoccales archaeon
TCGGTCTGGATCTTCGCCAGTGTGTCTTTCTCCATCTTGTTCAGGCGGAGCTGTCCCTTCCTGCTTGCCTCATCAATCAACTCTGCGGCCTTCTCCCCAGCGGCCTTAGAGCGGAGATAAATATCATTCCCATTCGCGACAATCACCTTTCCGATTTCGTAGGCGTTGTCGTGGCAGAGAATGAATCCCTCTGGGCTCTTATAGCGGTCCGCCGCGACGTACAGATCTCTCAGCATCTTATCCTGGTGGGTCTGCTTGGCGGTGGTCATGAGCGCGGCCTCATAGCCGATCACGCCGAGCCAGCACTGTACGGATGAGCCACCGAACTCGGGGTGGTACTCGACCGACTCGTTCGACCACAGGTCGCACGTGTGCGCCATCAGGTTTCCCATCAGGTCCGCGTGGGCGCACTGCGCACCCTTGCCCTCTTGGGCGGACGGCCTTCCGGAGATTGCCTTCAGGATCGGTCCCTCATAGCCGCAGTCCTTATCTGGCCCGGTCGCTCCAGCCTCATACGCGATGAGCGTCCTGGCGGAGGCGATCGCCCTGGTCACGGCCGCGAACGTCCTCGCGACATCCTTGTCCAGGTATCCACCGGCCATGAACATCGATGTGTTCGCGCCGGCGCAGTTCGTGTCGCCACCTGCGATGATCTTGTTCTTCTTGCAGATGTCGACCAGCTGTGGCCAGAGCCACTCCATGTCCAGCGAGCCGAGATAGCCAATGCCGAATAGCCATGCCTTAATGTCGCCGTTCATGATGGCGTAATCGGAGACCTCCTTGCCGCCCATCGACTCAATCGATATCACGTCGGCGCCGTTCTCTGCGGCGATCTCAGCGGACTCGATGACCTTCTCTGGGTAGTTATGGGTCTTGTCCATCTTCGGTAGTAGGCCCTTCTCGGCCAGCCTCGGGTCGGCGATTGTGTGCCTTATGGAGAGAGCAATTCCGTATTCGTCGTGGTACTTCTCCATCATCTCCTTCTGGCCCGCGACGATCGGCAGCTCGAACTTCTTCGGGTCGTTGACCATCTGGAATATGTGCTCGTTCTCCAACTGGACCGCGGGGAATCCTAGCGTGATCGCCCTGTCGAGTATGTCCTTCGTGATATAGTCAACATACTCCCTCCTGAGCGTCTCGGGATTCCTCTCTGACCCAGGCCTCGGCGCGAAGTTTATCTCTGGGATAACCCATCCAGCGCCGGCCTTCTGGCCGAGTCCGTACGTGACGGGGTACTTCGCCTCACCGAACACGAGTTCGTCGGCGTTCTTGTACTCCATCTTGGTGAATCTCTTTATTGCCATTTCTTCCACCTCCTACTTAGCTCCGTGGGCGCCGAAGAGCTCATCCCACTTGGTCCTGATCTTCTCGTAGTTCCAGCCTTCAACTGACTTGCTGGCGAGGGTCGGTCCCTGGTTGGCCTTGTTCGCCCACACGCCAAGCGGATAGGACTCGACGTATGCGCGGTTCACCGCGCCACCGGCGCATATGAAGGGGATATTGATGCCCTTCTCGATCAGCCGGTCGGCGATCCTCGGGAACGCCGACATCGTGGTGGTCATCAGTGCCGTTCCGGTCACCATGGCCGGCTTCCTCTCCTCGACGACCTTGACCACATCGTCCACCGGGACATCTCTGCCCAAATCGATGACCGTGAAGCCGTTCGAGCGGAGCAGGACGGCCGCGATGTTCTTGCCGATGTCGTGCGGATCCCCCTCGGCGACGTGCATGACGACGGTTCCGTGGCTCTCTCTCAGCCCCTTCATCTTGGCCTCGGCCACCTTGATGCCCTTGTCCATCGCTTGTGCCGCGACCATGACGTGCGGTAGATAATAGATCCCCCTACCGTACAATTCGCTCACAACGTCCATGCCCTTGACCAGGCCCTTTTCGATAACGTCGTCGGGCTCGGTCTTTTCCAGGGCTGCCCTGACGTCGGCTTCTACACCCTTGTAGTTCATGAAGACGACGTCCTCCGCGACCTTCTTCAGCTTGGCATCGGAAACAGAGGCCAGCATCTTGGAGGCGATGGCCTCCGGCTTTTCCTTGGTCTCCGTCTCGATGTCGTAGCGTCGGAAGATCACGTCATAGTTTACACTAGTCGTATCTAACATTTCTCACACCCCCATACGGACCCTTCCGAATGCGGGCTCCGTATCGGGACCGGGGGGTTTCTGCCCCTGGTCCTCAATCTATTAACAATTGTTGTTGTATATCAACTTGCCTATGGGACCCCAACGACCGGAGAATCTGGACATTAACGGCACAAAGACGATCGATCCTAGAGATCACCGAGCGAGCGTCCTACAAATCGATGAGTAGGTTCTACCCTCCAACAGTCGTCATCTAGGCGAAGGTCGGCCCTCGCATCTCTGGACGCGCTATGATCCTCGCCGTGCCGGATAGACAATTAGTCGCATGCTAGCGTGGTACAAAGTAGTTCGCCGTTCACTGCGTTAACACACAATCCATACAAGCCGCTAGCGAAATCGAGACGGGAAAGGGACATCCGAAGGTTAGGCGGCCGCCGCAAACTCGGCTACAACTTCCCTCATCAACAGACTTCCGGGTCGGTTATATAGCAAAGCTCTGATACCTGCCTGCTGCCCCAAGAGGACTACGGAAGCTGGCGTGTTCCTTCTGCGGCGGAACAACGTTGTCATTGGAGCATTCCAGGAAAACGCTTTTATAGTACCGCTTTCTTAGCCGAAAATCGGTGTCTGAGGTCGGTGGCTCAACTTTCCTCCTAAGCATCTGTTTTGAATCTCCACCAACATCGGCCTTGGACACCAACTTCTCCTAACGTCCTGCCGTTCCACAGGCAGCAAGTATTATCCAGAAACCTGTCTATGGCAGCGTCGATGGCCATCGAAGAGGATGTCCTAGGGCGCGTCTCGCCTACCAGGGAGCAGCAGTCCAAGGTCAACATGGCCGCAGAGGAGCTGCTTCAGCTAGTGAGCGCAGAAGCACGCAAGACCGAGCTGGACCTCAAGGTGACCCTTCAGGGCTCGGTCGCCAAGGGGACCTACAATTATCCACCGGATATCGACATATTCGTCCTCTTTCCTGTCACGACCTCGCGCGAGGACCTCGAACGGCTCGGGCTGAGGATCGGCAAGGGCGTCCTGAAGGGCGAGGAGCGCTATGCGGAACACCCCTATATGCACGGGGTTCACAAGGGATTCGAGGCGGACATCGTCCCTTGCTTCGCGATCGCCAGTCCGGCCGACCTCAAGTCCGCCGTGGACCGGACGCCCTTCCACACCGCCTTCGTACTGTCCAAGCTGACCGACAAGCAAAGGGACGACGTCAGGCTCCTCAAGCAGTTCATGAAAGGGGTAGGCGTCTACGGCGCGGAGGCGAGGGTCCATGGATTCTCGGGCTATCTGGTAGAACTCCTCGTCCTCCGCCACGGCAACTTCCGCTCCGTGCTCGAGGCAGCGAAGGGATGGAGGAGAGGGCAGGTCATCTCCTTCGAGAGGGGGCCGAGGTTCGATGCCACCCTGACCTTCCATGACCCGGTTGACCCGACGAGGAACGTCGCCTCAGCGGTCAGCGCCGATTCGTTCGCCCTCTTCATCCACGCTGCGAGGAGCTATCTAGACAACCCCTCGACCAGGTTCTTCTTCCCTCGCGAAAGGAAGACGTGGCCGACTGCGAAGATACGCTCCGAGCTCAATAAGCGGGGGACGAGCTTGCTAAGTATCGTCCTGCCGAGGCCGGACCTCATCGATGACGACCTGCACCCGCAGCTCAAGAAGACGATGGATGGGATGCGCGTTGTCCTGGAACAGGGCGGCTTCAGCGTGTGCTGCTGCTCCGATCATGTTGAAGCGAAGAGAGCGGTGCTCGTCTTCGAACTCGCCTCCGAGGAGCTGCCACTGTCCTACCTCCACGTAGGTCCGCCCGCTTGGATGAGCACTGCCTCTGACTTCCTCACCAAATGGTCGGGCAAAGCGATCTCGGGACCTTACCTGGAAGACGGCCGCTGGGTGGCGGTCGTCCGCCGCAGGTATACGAAGGCGGTCGATCTGATCGGGAAGGAGGCGAAGAAGGCGGCCCTGGGGGACAGCTTCCGCTCCCTAAGGGGGATGAGAGAGCTAGATACGAAAGGCAGCGTCAGTAGCGATCTGCGCGAAGCGCTGACTGCGCACCTTGACCGGACCCTTCCCTGGAAGCGGTAGATCACGGGCTGACGATGAACGCGTTGTTCACCGAATTGGTGTTGCCCGCGGAGTCGACCGCCTGGACTCCGTAGCTGTAGGTGTTCGCCGTGAGGACGTTGTCCGCTTCATACGCATAGAATCCAGGGACGATCGAACTGCTCATCGGCACGGACCCCGAGGTGATGCCGTCTATGTTCACGGTCACCGAGCTCAACACCCCGTTCTCGACGACC
>JBEKAR010000131.1:0-4362 GCA_050015815.1 Methanomassiliicoccales archaeon
CCGTCCGGCCTTCTACGGCTCCTACCACCACATCGCGGTGGCGAACAAGTTCGAGGCGCAGGGCGAGCAGGTCTACGACGTCGTCGGACCGCTCTGCGAATCTGGCGACTTCATCGGCAGGGACAGGATGCTGCCGCGGGTTGAGGAAGGGGACCTTCTCGCGGTCTATGACGCCGGGGCGTACGGGTTCACCATGTCATCGAACTACAACATGCGCACCAGGTGCCGCGAGGTCCTGACCCACGAGGGCGAGGCTTACCTTATTCGAGAGGCAGAGACGCTGAGCGACCTCCTGAGGCACGAGCGCATCCCGGCGAGGCTGATGATTTGAGGTTCTGGAAATACCATGGGCTGGGCAACGACTTCGTGCTCGTGGAGGACCATTACGGGAAGGCGAGCAAGGAGCCCGAATTCGTCAGACGCGTCTGCAACCGCCACCTCGGGATCGGCGCAGACGGGATACTCTACGTGGGCGGGGAGAAAGGGACCGATGCAGCCATGCGCATCATGAACTCCGACGGCTCGGAGGCGGAGATGTGCGGCAATGGGATCAGGTGCGTCGCCAAGCACCTCTACGACTTCGGCCTGGTGAGGAAGAGGAAAATGTCCATCGGCACACTCGCAGGGGTCAAGAGGATCGAGTGCACCGTGAGGAAGGGAGAGGTCCAGCAGGTCACGGTCGACATGGGCGCGCCCGGCCTCGATTGCGCAGAGATCCCGATGAACTGTGACGGTCGCTTCGTGGCGAAGGAACTCGTGGTCGATGGAAGGAAGGTCAAGGGAACTGCGGTCTCCATGGGAAACCCGCATTTCGTCACGTTCACCAAGTTCGCCGACGAGGAGACTAAGAGCCTCGGTCCGTCGATCGAGCGATCGAAGCTGTTCCCCAAGGGCACGAACGTCGAGTTCGCCCGGGTCCGAGGGAAGAAGATCGATGTGAAGGTGTTCGAACGGGGGGCCGGTTGGACCATGGCCTGCGGCACTGGCGCCTGCGCAACCGCCGTCGCCGCCGTCGTCAACGGTCTGACGAAGGAAGGCAAGGAGGTCGAGGTAGTCCTCCCAGGAGGCAGCCTGTGGATTAATGTAAGCGCAGGCCTATCAGCCGTCACCATGCGTGGGCCTGCGGTCCGCGTCTACCGAGGACAACTAGAGGAGAGCTAGATGCCATTTCCCTACGCCAACCGAGTGAGCAAGATTCCGCCCTACCTCTTCGCCGAGATCGAGGACAAGTGCCGCGTCAAGAGGGCGCAAGGGGTCGACTTGATAGATTTCGGGATAGGAGACCCGGACCTGCCCACGCCGCAGCCAATCGTCGACGAGCTGAAACGCCAGGCGCAGGATCCGGAGAACCACAACTATCCGAACTCCGCCGGAGAAATTGAGACGAGGCAGGCGGTGGTGGACTTTTACAATAAGCGCTTCGACGTCGACCTCGCGGCACAGGGGGAGGTCTGCATCCTCGCAGGGAGCAAGGAGGGCCTAGCCAACATCGCCCGCGCCTTCGTAAACCCCGGCGAGAAGGTGCTCTGCCCCGACCCCGGATACCCGGTGTACGCGCAGGGAGCGGCGACATTATGCGATGCGGTCCCGCTCAGGGTTCCGCTGCAGCCGGACAACAGCTACCGCTACGAGGATTCGCCCGGCGTCTTGGACCGCGCGGCGAAGATGCTCTACGTCAATTATCCAAACAACCCGACCGGTGCGGTCGCGACGAAGGACTACCTGAGCGGCCTATACCACTGGTGCGTTGAGACCGAGACGATCATGGTCTACGACAACGCCTACTCGGAGGTCACCTTCGACGACTACGTCGCGCCATCGATCCTAGAGGTCAGCAAGGAGGGCGCGATCGAGTTCGGCTCGCTCAGCAAGACGTTCAACATGACCGGATGGCGCGTCGGGTACGCGGTCGGCGACGCCACTCTGATCACCGGCCTGAAGAAGGTCAAGGCGCAGATCGATTCGGGCGTCCCGAAGTTCGTCCAGAAGGCGGCGGCGTTCGCGCTCAACCAGTACAAAGGAAGGGACAAGCCGCAGATGGTCAAGGATACGCTGCGCGTCTACCAGGAACGCAGGGACGTCCTCGTCAAAGGACTGAGAGATCTGGGCTTCATGGTCGACCTGCCAAAGGGCACGTTCTACCTGTGGTTCAAATGCGGCGGCTCCTCGCTGAAGTTCGCCGACAGGATGCTCAACGAGGCGGGAGTCGTCGTCACACCAGGCGTAGGGTTCGGACCGAGCGGCGAGGGATACGTTCGGATGGCATTGACCGCCCCGAAGAACCGGATCGAGGAAGCCCTGGAACGGATGGCGAAGGTCGTTCACTAGGCCGGGCATTTCCGGTTGTACGCGGCCTTCAGCGCCTCAAGAACCGGGAGCTGCTTCCCTAGAATGTAGGTCTCCATCGCTCCGCCGCCGGTGCTGATGTAGGAGAGCTTCTTGGCCACGCCGAACCTCTCGGCGCAGGCCGCGGTGTGTCCACCCCCTATCACGGAATAGCAGCCAGAGTTCGCCGCCGCCTCGAGCAGCGCCTTCGTCCCGATGGCGAACGATTCCTTCTCGAAGACGCCGGCCGGGCCGCTCATGAAGAATGTGCCGCAGTGAGCGATGACCTTCGAGAACTTGTCGATGGAGCCGCGCCCTATGTCCATTATAGCCTGTTCCACCGGCAGATTGCCGACGAGGAGCTCCCTCCTCCGGCAATCCGATTCCACCGCGACGTCATACGGCAGCAGTATCTTCTCTCCCTTCTCGAGGAGCAGCTTCCTCGCCGCCTCCATGTCTTCCGGTTTCAGCTCCTTCTGGACGAACTCTTCGCTCGCCTTCCCGAGCTTTACCCCGCGAGCCATAAGGAATGCGTTGCCGGTGACTCCAACGAGGATCACGAAGTCGGCGATCCTCTTGCTCAGGACCCGGTCCACGACCTTCACCGAGTCGGCGAACTTCGCTCCGCCGAAGACGAAGACCGATGGGCGCTTCGGGTTGTCGAAGACCATCTTCAAGGCGGAAAGCTCGCGCTCCATCAGCCTTCCCGCCGCCGAGGGCAGGACCGCCTGGAATCCTACGAGCGAGCATTGCGAACGGTGAGAAGCTGCAAATGCATCGGTGACGTAATAGTCGAAGAGTGGCGAGAGCGTAGTGACGAGCTCGGACTTAGCGTGCTCCTCCATCGTCTTCTTGTCGAGCTCGTAAGGAAGCTCCCGCACGTTCTTCAGAACAATTACATCACCAGGCGAGAGCGAACGGATCGCTTCGATCGCGACCGGGCCGCAGATGTCATCGATGTAGGCCACGTGCTTGCCGAGCAGCGAGCCGAGGACCTTCGCGTGCTCTTTCAGGGGCGCGTAGTCCCACTCACCAGGCCGGCCTTGGTGTGCCAGTATAGCAACCTTTGCGCCCTTCGATAGCATCTCATTCAGAGTTGGAAGTATCTGGCGGATGCGGTTGTCGTCCTCGATGGCGAGGGTTTCGCGGTCCAGCGGACAGTTGATGTCCGGACGCAGGAGCACGCTCTTGTTCCTGAAGTCGAAGTCATCGAGAGTGTTGTAGTCGGCCAATCGCTCGCCTCCCCTCTGGCGCGCCGCGGCCTCACCGTCGGCGCACCGGGATTCGCCTCTGGATAGATTACCTTTCGGGTTTTCCGTGTGACGCTGAATCACGCCTCGGGAAATCAAGACGCGGACGGAAGCGGCGCTCTGCGGAAATGACCTCCGCGAAGCCCAACTCCTAGGAGGCTCACTTAGTGATGCCCAACGCATTGTCCGTTTTCTGGATCGACTTCATCGGGTCGTTCTCGAGCTTCATCATCGCCCTGACGGCGTCGATGATCTCGGGCACGATGTCGCTCTCCTGGTGCACCGCCTGGTAATAGTAGAGCGTGTTGCCTTCCATTTTCACTCCGTCCTGCCAGATGACGATCTCCATGAAGTCGCCCCTCGGCCGGCCCAGGTCCCGGGCCAGCTCCATGATCTGCGCCGAAGACTTGATCCCATGCTTGCCGCTAACGAAGCGGATGCGCGGCGTTGCCTCCCAGACCGCCAGTATCTCTGCGTCGATGGCCTTCTTCTTTAGGTCGCAGGTGATGCAGTGGACGTGCATCATGGTGGTCGGAGTGACCACGGCCATGGTCCTGATCGGAAGCCAAGGCATGATCGTCTGGACATCCGGCCCGTGATGTGTCGGGAGCTTGAGGGCGGGCTCGATGGCGTTCAGGGTAAAGCCCTTCTTGTCGGCCGGATCGGCCCCTCTCCTCACAAGGACGGCGAAGACCCTATCGATGCCGAAGACGCGGTCGATCGGGAACAGGGTTCTGACCAGGCCGGTCGTGTTGCAGGAGACGACCCGGACGAAGTTCGCGCCCCA
>JBEKAR010000132.1:0-4356 GCA_050015815.1 Methanomassiliicoccales archaeon
CGACCGAGTCCTGGTCGGCGAGGTAATCTGAGCCCTTCACCGTATCGAAAGCGTGAGCTTGCCAGCTGTCATCTCCTTTCTCCTTGTTGTTGCTCAGCGAGGCGTTCACACCGCCCTGCGCCGCGATCGAATGCGAACGGAGGGGATGGGTCTTGGAAATGACGCAAACATCCGTTCCGCGATTCGTGATCTCCAGCGCGGCCCTCAGACCCGTCAGGCCACCGCCGATGATGATGACGTCGTGATCGAAGACCTCGTGATCCATTCCATTTCCTCTTCAGCAGTCATCGTCTGAGCGCCCCAGATAAGAACCTTGCCGGGCTTTCCACTTCATGGGACGGTGTCGAACGTGCAATCCTTCGGATCCTTGTCTTCCCTCAGTCCGCGGAATGATGGCGCCCTCATATGCCCGTCCTGGGTGAACTCAAGGAACTCGACCTCACACACCATCTCTGGCCGAACCCAGATTATCCCTTCCTCCGGTCCCTCCTCCGCGGTGGGCGCCTCGGAACGGATCGCGTCGAGCCTCGGCTTCAGCTCGTGGAGGAAGGCCTCGTCGAACCCCGTTCCCACCTTCCCGACGAACGTCAATCTGCCGTCCTTGTACAGACCGAGGGCAATAGACGACACCTCGCGTATCTCGTGGGTGTAGCCCACGATGACACAGTCGACGCTGACGTTGGTCTTGATCTTCAGCCAGTTGGGCGAGCGCTTGCCCTCCTCATAGGCCGAATCGACGAGCTTGGCCATCACCCCCTCCGTTCCCCGGTCATAAATCAGACCCCAGAGCTTTAGCCCGTCCTTCGTGTAGATTATCTTCCGGATCGTCGCGGTGTCGACGATGATCTTGTCCAGACGGACCTTTCTTTCCATCAACGGCAATCCCACAAGTTCCTCATCGTCGATCCTCAGCAAGTCGAAGATGACGTAGATGGCCGGATGAAGCAGCGATCTCGGCTTGTAATCTTTCGGCGCTGCCTGCTCTCGGCCCTGAAGGAGCCTGAAGCTCGGATTCCCTCGTTCATCGAACACAACTAGTTCGCCGTCGAGGACGCAGCTCTTCGCCTTGATCGCGGTGGAGTACTCAAGCTCAGGATAGCGCGAGGTGATGTCGCGGAACCGCCGGTTGATGAGCTTGACCTCGCCGTCCTTGTAGAGGAGTGCCCTTGTTCCATCGAGCTTCGGCTCGAAGATACAATCGTCCCTGGTCAGGTCGATCTTGCTGCCGAGCCGGGCCAGCATCGGACCGTACAAATCAGCCCTCCAGGCTCGCCTTCAGAGCATCCAGGAGGTTCTCCTCGCTTGTCGCCTGAGGCACCTCCTCCTTGACTTGGACGACGTGCCCTTCTTCCCGCTCCTTCAGCAACTCCTTGATGCTCGAGACGTACGTGTCGTGGAACCGGGAGATGTCCAGGCGGGGCTTAGAGAGCTTCTTGACCAGTTCCTTCGCCAGCTCGAGCTCATCCTTCTTGAGGGACGGGGGCTCTGCCAGTCCTTCAACCTCCTCGTTCGACCTCATCTCCTCGTCGTAGTTCATCGTGGTGAGGAGCAAGCCAGGCCCATATGGCTGGATGGCACAGAGATACTCTCGGTCCCGCATGACGAAGCTGCCGATGGCGGCCCGTCCTTCCTTGATCAGGACCTCCCGCAGGAGGAAGAACGCCTTCTGACCGGCCCTCTCCGGTCCGAGGTAGTAGTTGCCGTCGACCAAGATTGGCCCGATGAGGTCCGAGCTGACGAACTCGTGCACCTCGATCACCTCGGATCGCTTCGGCCTGAGTCCGGCGAGTTCCCTCTTCGAAAAGACGTAGAAACTGCCCTCACCAATGTTCACGCCCTTGACCACCTCATTCCAAGGCACCTCGTGCTTCCCTTCGACGCACCAGCGCTTGTACTCGATCGGCGAGTTGTCCTTCTCATGTATTAGCTTGAAGCTCACCGGTCTCGGGTTGACGGCCGAATACAGTTTCACCGGGATGTTGACCAGACCGAACGAGAGGGAGCCGCTCCAGATCGCCTTCATTTCTTCATTCCTCGAGCTTCATTTCGGAGGCCGCGACATTTATACGTTGCTCCGTCGCCTCCGCAAATCCATATATAAGCAAGCCTTCAATTGTTGCGCATGCACTGGCACCGCAATCCCAACTTCTACATCCTGCTCGGCTTCATCCAGTTCGGCTTCTTCATGATGATCGCCGAATTCCTGTACCCCGGGTTCAGCACCTCAAACAACGTCATCAGCGACCTGGGGGTTGGGCCGGAGCCTTCCCAGGCAATCTTCACCGTGTCGATCATCATTTTCGGATTCCTCGCTCTGGCGGCCGCTTCCTACTACTCCAAGACTCTTGAGAGCATTGTCTTCCCCTTCCTGATCGTCATCGCCGGCATCGGAGGGCTCGGCGTCGGACTGTTCAACGAGAACACGGGATGGCCGCACGTGATGTTCGCTTTCCTGGCGTTCTTTTTCTCGGCCGTTGCCGCGGTCTACTCGTTCAGACTGTTGCCTGCCCCGTCCTCATATTTCGCGGTGGTGCTGGGATTGACCAGCATCACGGCGCTCGTGCTCCTTGGTGCAGGCGTTTACTTGGGGCTCGGCAAAGGAGGCATGGAGAGGATGATCTTCTACCCGGACCTGTTCTGGGGCATAATGTTCGCGGGGAGCAGGATGGCGATCGAGAAGTTCAAGCCAGGAGCGATCACGTGAGGGAGGAGTGGTCTAGAGGGACCTGATCCTTTCGAGGCCCTTCAAGACATCGTCCCAATCGCTGCATTCCAGCACGTCGTCGGTGATAGGCGTCGAAGTGTCGACGCAATACGCGTTTTCAGGTGGATCGCTCTCGAAATGGAGCACCAGGATGCGGAACCCTCCGGCCTCGAACCCCTTCGATTTTGGGTTCGCGACCACCGAGGCCCCATAGCCGTTGGGAAAGCGGTAGATCTTGTGGATCCTCTTGCCATCCATGCAGCCGCAGGTGCACTTCGCGTTCAAGTCGATCGTGTACCTTTCGAAGTCCATCGGTCCACCGAGTCCGTCAGAACGCCGTCCCTCCACTTGAATGATTCCTCGGGCCTTATCCATGTGCATCGAGGATCCGAGAAGGCAGCGGCGTTGAGGTCTGGATGCAGATGTCTTTGTGCTGGTTGAGGTCTTCGATTGTATCACGCATCGCTATCTCCGAGACGAATCCCACCCAGGCACCGACCGGCCTGCCCCCACAGAAGAAGATGAAGGTCGGGGTCGCGACGACGTCGAGCCGGACCGAAATCTCTGGATAATCATCCGTGTTCAGGCGCGAGAAGTAGACCTGTCCCTGCATGTCCTTCGCCATTGCCTCAATGATGGGCGATATCATCTGGCAGACGGGGCAGTTCGGGGAATAGAACTCCATGACCACCATGCCCTTGGCGGTCCGGAGGAGCGGCTCGAAGTTCTCGGCATTGAGCTCCGTGACCGTTCCGAGTCCAGGGTCCTCACTCATCGTCCTCCAGTTGGCATCGTCCTACAGAAATAGTTTGCCGAATCGCTTCAGGGCAGGACGAGCGAGCCGACGATGCGTAGCTTCCCGCCTTCCAGGTGCATCATCACAGCTGGCGAGGAAGGGGGGTGGACGACCTCCTTGTCAAGGACGAGCTCAACCACCGGATGTCGCCAATCCGTGTTGTCTATCGATGCTATCCTCGCGGCGATGAACTGCATCCAGTGGCCGAGATGCACGACCATGTCCTCACGCAGCGGCTGGGGCCAGAATCGGATCAGCTCGACCTTGGCCTTGACCCTGCCCTCGACCAACATGTCCGTCTGATTCGTAAGGACGAACCCCCGGTCGAGCTCATCCGAGTCGATGCCCTTGAGCGCCAGGCCGACCCTGTCGCCAGGAAGAGCGTTCTCGTAGTCATCGTCGTGCTTCTGGATTGAGCGCACCTGGGCCTCCTTCTTTCCTGGCAGCGCTCTAAGCAAGTCATGGCGCTTCACCTCGCCCCTCGCGACGAACCCGAGCACAACTGTGCCCACCCCCTTCACGTTGAAATGGTGGTCTATTGGGACGGATCCACCGGCCCGCTCTCCCGGGGTCGGTGAGACGGCGCCCGCCTGGTCCAGCAGCGAATCTCTAAGCCTGACGAGGTCGTCCTCGATGTACTCGTAACCCTCGGCCGCGGTGCCTTTGATCAATGGGGCGAGCTGCTCCTTCACCACGCCTTCCCGGAGAAGAATGTAGCCCCTATTCTTCCGCAGCGCGTCGAGCATGAGCAGCGACTCGCCGAACTGCGCGTCTATCTTGTCGACGACCAGGAGCGCGATGTCAGCAAGGGCGCAGGTATAGTACAGTAGGGCCAGCCGTTCCGGATAATTCGTCG
>JBEKAR010000133.1:0-4317 GCA_050015815.1 Methanomassiliicoccales archaeon
GATACGGTTCAGGAGTACTCGGCCAACATGATGAGGTACTACGTGGACCAGTGCTTCAGAAAGGGAGCCGGTCCGCAGGTCTTCTACCACCTCTGCGGTAACCATGAGACCGACTACACGAGGTTCAAAGACACCCTGATCTGGTCTCCGTTCACCGTGTTCCATGTCGGCTACAAGGGCAAGAACGTCTTCCCATCCAAGCTGCTGAAGGATGAGTTCGCCTCGAGGGCGACGATCATGGGGTCAGTCGACACCAAGCTCATGATCAACCCGAACCCGATGGGGGTCTACAACCAGGCCAAAGAGCAGCTGCTGGGCGGCCGTGACGCCGCGAAGGGCTACATCCTAGGTAACTCCTGCGAATGCCCGCCGTACACAAATCCAGGCAACATGCTTGCTTTGGTGAATGCGGCGAGGGACTTCGGTACCTACGGGACATGGTGAGGTGAGCCAAATGGTAGACGTCAAGACAGATGCAGTCAAGGAGTTGCTCGGCAAGAGGGGCCTGAAGGAGGCCGACGTCCAGGACGTCGTCAAGACCGCCGAGTCGGCGAACAAGAAGATCACCAATAAGGCCACGGGCCGGTCGATCGCCAAGAAGACGATCAACAACGTGACCATCTACGCCGACTACAACGTCGAGAAGGGCATCCTCAAGTCGCACGCGAACGTCACCTCTGCGTACTCCCACCGTATGGTGCTTGGCAAGATTGTCAACGCCGGGGAGAACACCGAGTGGACCTGCGCAAACTGCGGCGAACTCACCAAGGCCGGAACCGCGGAGATGACGTACATGAACGTCACCAGGAACGGTCCCGCTATCGTGTGCCCGAAGTGCAACGACGCTTGGGTCGAGGAATACCTCGCCACGAAGACCCTGGCAGCCGCCGAGGGCCTCTTCGAGAAGAAGAAGGCATAAACACTTCCAAGGCCGCTCACGCGGCCTTCCTTCCTGATTTTATTCTTTTCTCTTCCAGGGAACCTTCCGCCCCATCCAGGCTGACTGCGAAAGGTTTAATGGAGTCGATGCCGTTCGCTGGATACTCTGGGGAGACAACGTGAGCGAGAAGATCGGCGAGACCAACAGCCTTTGTCCTCAATGCCTCAAGACCGTTCCTGCCGTCAAGGTCGCGGAGGGCGACAAGGTGTACCTGATCAAGACCTGTCCCGAGCACGGCCAATTCAAAGTCCTGATCTGGACCGGCGTCGAGGACTACAAGGACCTCAACCGCTACAAGGCCGAGTTCTCGCGCCCGGCGAAGTATGCTGTCAAGGAGAGCGGGGACTGCCCGCAGATCTGCGGCCTCTGTCCCGATCACCGTCAGCACAGCTGCATCGTTGTCCTAGAGATCACGAACTCATGCAACCTTAAGTGCCCGATATGCTTCGCGAGCGCGAACGAACATTACCGGTTCCATCCCACCATGGACGAGATCAGGAAGATGTATCAGACGATCGTCGACGATGTGCCGCATCCGATATGCATCCAGGTATCCGGCGGGGAGCCGACGATTCGCGACGACCTTCCTGAGATAGTTCGCCTGGGCAAGCAGATGGGCGTCGACTACGTCGAGGTCAACACGAACGGGGTCCGCCTCGGTCAGGACATCGAGTATCTCAGGTCGATCAAGGAGGCGGGGGTCGACTCGCTCTACTTCTCATTCGACGGGCTGCAATCCGAGATCTACATGAAGACGTGCGGGAAGGACCTTCTCGAAGCGAAGATGAAGGCGCTCGAGAACTGCAAGCAGGTCGGGATGGGAGTGACGCTGGTATGCGTCGTCTCCCCCAACATCAACCAGGACCGCGTCGGCGAGGTCATCGAATTCGCCAAGAAGTGGGTGCCGACCGTCAAAGGGATCCACTTCCAGCCGTTGAGCTATTTCGGCCGCTACCCTATCGACCCGGAGAACAAGGACCGGATCACGATACCCGATCTGCTTAAGGAGATCGAGAAGCAGACGAAGGGTGAGCTGAGGGCGGACAACTTCATACCCACCTCGTGCTCGAACGTGCACTGCGACGCGAAGTCGATGTCTGTGCTGATGGAGGACGGCTCGCTGTTCCCGCTGACGCACCGAGCCATGGGCCCGCCCAAGAACACGAAGGACATCGCGGAGAAGACGAGGAAGGAGGTGTCAGACCTCTGGCGCTTCATCGACGAGCAGCTCGAGGACGCCCCAACGGAGGAGAACTCCTGGGGCAGCTTCATTGAGCGGGCGAAGACATCCTATCTCACCGTCAGCACGATGGCTTTCCAGGACGCCTGGACGGTCGAAACGGAGAGGCTGTGCAACTGCTGCATCCACACTGTCACGCCGGACGGCAGGCTGATACCGTTCTGCCTGTTCAACATCAACTCGAAGGAAGGGAAGACCCTCTACCGCCACGAGATCTGGTCGAAATACGGCAAGAAATGAGGATCATCTCGAAGGCTTCTTCCCGATGCTCTTGTAGTAGTTGTCGATGATGCTGTTCATGTAGAGGGACATGTTCCTCTGCCCGATGTCCGTCGGGACGATCGGACCGTTGAGGGGGAACTCCAGGTCGCACCTGAGGCATCGCGCCTTCTCACAGCTGAACGCCGCTTCCTTGCATCCGACGCAGGCAATCGCGCGGGACTGGAAAAGCGAGAACTCAAGGCCGCAGCGCGGGCACTTGATCTTCTTGGTGGCCTTCATCAGCCGCGGAGTCACGCCCGCCTGTCTCATGTGCTCTGTCAGAGGCAACTTAGTCTCCCCCGCGTTAAACGCCCTGCTCCTACTTAAATGCTGCCTGGACTATCTGGATGGACCGAAATCACTCGAGCTCAGTCCGCCTTGGCTCCATGTCCGGGGCGAGGATCACCGGCCACCTAAGGAATGGCTTGAAAGGGTGCGATGAGAAGCCCTCCGTCTCCTTCAGCCCGTCGACGATCTGCTCGGTGCGGGACTCGTGAAAAGCGAGCAGCATCTCATGCTCCTGGACCAGACCGAATGTGCGATCCCCGACGCATGGAAGGTCGACGAACAGGCCCTTCTCACGGTACGCATGGGCGATTGAGGAGCAGAGCGATGATTGTCCGGTGATGACGCTTCTCACCTCCTCACCAGACCAGAACGCGTAAGCGATGATCACTCTGAGCGCCTGAGCTGGGGTCAGGTACATCACGATGACGTCGGGAGCCAATGGAGTGTGTTCGAGCGGCGCCATGACGATCGCATCGAATAGCTTCCCCTCGTCGCCGAGGACCGCCATGTTGTCCTGGATGCGCTTCCCCGCTTCCGGGTCCTTGGCGTACCTCCAGGCGACGTCCCCCTCATTGAGCCGCTGGGGCGACTTCATCAGGCCGGTGCAGGCCGAGCCCCAGACGCACTTCACTCCCTCGGCTGACGCCCCTACGATGCCTTCTTCGCGATAGTATCTGGCCCAGGCAGCCATCTGGCAAGGCGCGGTATTCGTCAGCTGCCTCATTCCCTTGATGTCATGGAGCTCGGCGGCGCTCCTCAGCAGCTTCACTGCGACCGGGGAGCTATGGAGATTCGTGTGCTTCCTCAGGTCCTCCGACGCTCGCTTCCAGTCTCTGGACTGCATGAAACCTCATCCCACTGCGACATATTTGACATGTGCCCCGTTTTCGATTGTCGCGCTGCCAGTCTGAAAAGTGTTAAGGCGTTCGGTTCCGTTCGGGTGACGTTGAACCCGTTCAAGCGGCTCGTTTACGCCCTGGCGAGGACGAAGCTCGACTCGACCAAGCTCGACCCGAAGGCGAAGAACCCGCTCGAGGAGTGGATCAAGCTCAAGGTCGCGGCCGAATCGAGAGAGGACAGTGACCTGAGGAAGGCGATCGGAACGCCCAGGCCCGCCAGCGTCGACCGCCGGATGCTCCGCGAGTACCAGCTGCACATGTTCCGCAAGCAGATGCGGTACACCGGCGAGAACGCCCCGTTCTACCAGAGGAGGTGGAAGGAGACGGGGCTGAGACCGGAGGACGTCAGGACGTTCGACGACCTGTGCAAGGTGCCTCTGACCGAGCCGAAGGATCTCGCCGAATCTCCGTTCGAGTTCCTTTGCGTCTCCCAGACAAAGGTCATGCGCGCCTTCTCGACCTCCGGAACGAGCGGCATGAGAAAGAGGCTGTTCTACACTCGCGACGACATCTTCAACACCGTCGATCCGATCGCCGCGGCCCTCAAGAACGTCGGAATGAGGAAGGAGGACACACTGCAGATCATGTTCCCGACCGTGGCAGCCTGGGACCCGGGGCTGATGCTCGAGGGCGCGTGTCAGGTCGCAGGCCTGAAGGCGGTCAACTGCAGCAGCGTCGATGTCGATGAG
>JBEKAR010000134.1:0-4292 GCA_050015815.1 Methanomassiliicoccales archaeon
TCAATAAGGTGGATGCGGCGAACGATGAGCAGATAGAGAAGTCCCGCAAGCTCATCCGCGGCATCAACGAACACGCCGAGATCATGCTCGCTTCCGGTCGAACGGGAAAGGGCTTGAAAGAGGTCGCGGACGTCATCGAGACGCGCGTCTCCCCGAGGTACGACGAGGCGGTGGAGAAGGAGCTCCTGAGGAAGCAGTACGGAGGGGCTGGAGCTTGAGCGGGCCGGTGACGAAGGACGAAGAGGAAGAGCTTCATCTGGAGATGCACCGGGCCGCGGACGAGCTCGGGAAGTTCGCCGCCAAGATGAAGATCCGGGACGAGGCGGGCATCTCGCCCGAGAGGGCGAAGAGGTTCATGGACTCGCTCCTCGTCACCGTGACGAAGGAATGCTTCGCCAGCGGCGCGGACCTGATCGGCCACGTCAAGGCGTTCATGCATTCGCCAGACGGCTCGCTGATGGCAAGCCTGGTCGATCTGAGGATCGGGGTCCAACTCACGTCCGGCCTGACGGAGGAGAGCTTCCAGGAGGCGGACGTCATCCTGCACGTGATTGTGCACGGCATCTGGGACGACAAGGTCCGCGACGCAACCCGCGCCGGAATCAAAAAGGTTATCGATGAGTTCAAATTCAAGCTCGAGGTTCTGCAAGACTACTACGAGACGGAGAAGAGCATCGAGCATCATCTGAAGAAGTGAGGTCGGGGAATGGATGGCTATTGGGACGCGATGAGGTCGAAGGGATTCGGCCCAGACACGATGCGCGCGGTCAGGAAGACGATCACCTGTCCGAACTGCGGTTTCGTCTTCTCGCTCACGTATGCCAGGACCTTCGCCTGCCGGGGTTGCGCCAATTCCGTTTCGGGTTGCCCCAAGGTGCGTTGCGCGAAGTGTGACCACGAGTTCTACCTGAGGCAGATGAGCGAGGTCGGCGACGAGTACCGCGAGCGCTCCCTCGCGGACCACATGGGCAAGGTCATCGACGATTACTACGACGAGCGCGGCATCGCGAAGAAGCGCTGATCCATTGCTTCGATATGTTCAGAGAAGCGCTCTGCTGCAGACGTCGAGGAATCGCTTGATCTCGTCCTCTGGCGGCTAAACGAAGGCGAACGAACAGGTCGCTTTGCACGGCCCGATCTCGCGCTGAGCCACATCGTCCAGCACGCAGGAGTGCTCGCTCTTCATCCCGTTGCTCTCCAGGATGCGATCGGCGCATCGGTTCCTGCATCCGTTGATCGTGACCAGCTTGTTCGGATCGACCCCGCTCATGCTCAGCATCAGCGGCGATACCGCGATTGAGCAGGCGGAGAACTGGATGATCTTGCTCTGGTTCTTCTTGGAGAATTCTTCGACGAGCTTCTCGAGCACGAATCCGCGCTCGCCGTTCGCCCCGCAGATGACGACGCCTTTCCTCATTGCGCCCTCGCCCCCTCGATGAACTTCGATACCCTAGCCTCTGCGTCCTTCACGTTCTTCTCCGACAGCATGGGGTACTTCGGCAGGACGAGGACCGCCCTAGGGATCACGCCGAACTTGGCGAGCCCCTGGTTCCCGCACCCGCCCTCGCACGCATCCACAACGACCGTGATACTCGGATCGAGGGCCCTGATATCGTCCACCGGCTTCTCCAGACCAGCCAGCGAAGGGCCGAGCGTGATGACGTTGACGTTCCCGCAGGAAGCGATGGCGCGCATCGCGGCCCGGAGCACTCTTGCGCCGGGACTGAACCCACCACAGATGACGACGTTGAGCACTACCGTCCCACCTCGTGGAACTGCCTTGGCTTCCCGACTGCGGTGATCATCAGTCTGGTCTCTAGCAGGACGTCGCCGCCCCATTCAGAGCCCATCGAAGCCCGCATGTCGTCCCTCTCGACCACGACCTCGACGTTCTCCGCGCCCGCCTCCTGGGCCCTCTTGCGGACCATCTCGCCGCCCTCGTGGCTTGCATACTCGACGGCCATGGAGATCGACTCGAACTCGCGCTTCTCGGTCGGTGAGAAGTAGAGGCACGCCGGGTCCTCCATCACGCCCAGGCCAGGCTTCGGCTTGACCAATATCTCGATCGTCTCGATGATGCTGCCCGTGATCGCTCCGACCGCGTTCCCGACCTCCATGTAGTTCGGCAAGAGGAGGTCCGTTTGGAACTTCTCCGCCACCTGGGGCAGGTACGCCTCGACCGGCGCTCCGATGCCGATGATCTTCTTGTTCAGCGTGAGGCGGCAGGAGTAATCGATCCCGCTCCCTAGCGTGACGAACTTGTTGAAGAAGTCGGTGGTAACGTCGCAGTAGCTCGTCTTGCCCGTCTCCTCGTAGACCAGCTTCTTGAGCAACTCGGTCGCGATCTTCTCGATGACCATGCGCTTCGCGGTCTCGCAGAACTCTTCCGGCGTCATGTTCAGGTTCGCCGCCTGGATCTCGACGCCTAGCTTTGACGGCTCGGGGTCGTACTCGACGTACGTGCCCATGGTATGCAGCACGTCTGTGGGGGTGAGCCCGATGCGTTGCACCACTCCCAGCTCTTCGAGCCTCCTCACATTATAGGATAGCGGGTGAACGCCTGTGATCTCGCTGACCTCGTAGATCGAGCGCGGCTCCTGCTTGATCAGATCGCAGAGTCTCCTCTCCTCCTGGCTGAGCTCGAAGCCTTTCACCTCACGAGAGAAGATGAAGAACTCCGTGACCATGTTCACCGCCCCAAGCTCGGTGTGCGAGGCCTGGGCGCGCTGCTTCGTCTCCTTCGCTTTTTTCAGCTTGTCTTTGACGACTGGCCAGATGGATTGCGCGATGCAGAGCGGTACGACACGGAGAGGCGAAAGGACGATGCGGTTGCCGTGAACGACGATCCTGCTGTCCCCTCCGATGCCGGAGGTCGAGATGTCCGCCGCCCTCACTCTAGTGCGCCATGCTCCGATCATTGCCCCTTCGGGATCGAGCCTTGGCCGACCGTTGCGTAGGATGCCGATGTCAGTGGTCGTTCCTCCGACGTCGATGACGACAGCGTTGTCCTCGTTCGTCAGGAACTTCGCTCCGGTCAGGCTGGCGGCCGGACCGGATAGGATCGTCTCCACCGGCCTCGACTTGGCCACGCTCTCCCCCATGAGCGAACCGTCGCCCTTCACAATCATCAGCGGCGCGTCGATCTTGAATTCCGCCAGGACCTTTTTGACCGAGAGCACCAGGTCAGAGACGATCGGGATGAGCCTTGCGTTGAGGACCGCGGTCAGCGTTCGCTCGTTGAATCCCAGACGAGAAGAGAGCTCGTGCCCGCTCACCACCGGCTGGTCGGTGATCGACTGCATCATCTCCTTCAACGCGATCTCGTGCTCCGGGTTCCTTACGCTGAGATAGCTGGAGATTGCGTACCCATCCACCTTCTCTCTCGTCCTTTCGACGAACTGTCTCGCGGCCTCGACGTCGAGTGCGTCCTTTTCGTCGCCCAGAAGCGTGTGGCCGCCGGTGATCTCGATCTGATCGTCGACCGGTATCGATTTGTCGAACTCGTGGCCGACGACGATCAGCCCGACGCGGCACCCCTTGCCCTCGACGACCGAGTTCGTGGCGAGGGTGGATGAGACCGACACGAGCTGAATGTGCCTGTGGTACTTCCTATCCAGTTTCCCGATCGAGTTCTTTATGCCGATGGCGAGATCATTGCGGGTCGTCAGCGCCTTCGCCGATGTCAGGATCTCCCCGTTTGAAAGGTCGATGATGACGGAATCCGTGTAGGTTCCGCCGGTATCTATCCCCAATCCCAGATTCATGCCTTCTTCTCCCTCATAGGTCCTGGAATGCTGGACTTTTAACCCCGAACTACTTGTCCATCATTAAGGGTTTGCAATCGTTTACAGATGAGCAACTGGATGTCTAGCCGACGCTGCCGACGCTCTCTCCCCTGACGGTCCGGCGGAAGCTCGTGCTCGATTCGGTCAGCCGCTCGACATTGCTAGAAGAGACCCGCTCCACTCTTGGCAGGCGTCCGGCGAAGACCCTCTCCAGCTCCCTCACCAGATACTCGTTCACCCGGCCGTCGCGCCTGATCCCTTCCGCGCTCCAGCGGTCGACCATCTCAAGCGCCGCGTCCTTGCCCCCCCTGAAGAACTCCTCGGCCAGGATCGATGTCACGACCGCGTTCGAAGAGAGTACGGCGACATCCGCCTCCCTGACCGCCGGCGCGGAACCGTTGAACGAGATCGCCAATCCTCCGCCCCTCTTGACCAGACGCATCGCCTGCACATCTGTCAGGCCGTCGCCGATGTAAATCGTGTCCTCGATGCCGATGCCTGTCTTCT
>JBEKAR010000135.1:0-4287 GCA_050015815.1 Methanomassiliicoccales archaeon
AAGAGATCAGGCCGAGGATCGCCGCTCTCAAGGACGCGGGCCTTCCTCCTGGTCTAGCCGTGATCCTGGTCGGCAACGACCCCGCCTCGGAGTCCTACGTTCGGGGAAAGGAGCGGGCGGCAGAGGAGCTCGGCATATTCTCCCAAACGATAACGCTTCCGGAGAACATCGGCGAGACCGACCTGTTTCGGAGCATCGACCTCGTCCAGGCAGACCCGAGAATCCATGGACTGATTGTCCAGACACCACTCCCGGAGCACATCGATCCTGACGCCGTGATCATGCACATTGACCCGGAGAAGGACGTCGACGGTGCCACCCCGGTCAACGTGGGAAAGATGCTCATCGGCATCCCCACCCTCCTTCCCTGCACCCCGCACGGTATCCAAGAGATGCTGGTGCGCAGCGGGAATAGCCCAGAGGGGAAGCACGTAGTTGTGGTCGGCAGGAGCAACATCGTCGGGAAGCCTATCGCTGCGATGCTGATGCAAAAGGCCAAGGAAGCGAACGCGACGGTGACCGTCTGTCATTCTGGCACGCGGGATCTTGGCGCGATCACCGTACAGGCGGACATCCTGATAGCCGCGATGGGCAGGCCGCGCTTCGTCAAGGAGGACATGGTCAAGGAAGGTGTTGTCGTCATCGACGTCGGCGTCAGCAGGGTCGACGACCCGAGTGCGAAGCGTGGATACCGCCTCGTCGGCGACGTGGACTTCGAGCCCGTCTCCAAAAAAGCGAAGGCGATCACTCCGGTGCCTGGCGGCGTCGGACCGATGACGATCGCCATGCTCATGTCGAACACCGTCGAGGCGGCCGAAGCGCACCTCAGACCGCATCAGGCGGCGGCGAGGACCCGCGGTTCGCTTTGACACGGCCAGTCGCGATAGGTTTTACTAGCGGCACGTGATTCGGCGGGGATAGCCATCGACGTTTCGGGAAGCAGGAGGAGGGTCCCACGGTCGCGATTAGTGTCAAAGGATTGACGAAGAAGTACGGCCCGCTAGAGGCGCTCAAGGGAGTCGATTTCACCGTAGAGGAGGGGGAGGTCTACGGACTCATCGGACCGAACGGAGCGGGAAAGACGACCACGCTTAGAATCCTAGCGACGCTTCTCGAGGTCACGTCTGGTGACGTCAAGATCTTCGGCAAAGACCTGATGAAGGAGGCAGGTGAGGTCCGGAAGATCATCTCCTACCTGCCCGAGGACGCCGGCGCGTACAAGAACATGACCGGCAGGGAGTACCTGCGCTTCATCGCCGCCTTCTTCGGCGAGGGAAAGAGCCGAGAGGAGATGCTCGAACGCGGTCTGAAGGTCGCCAATCTCGACGCCAGGATCGACGACAAGGTCGACACCTACTCCAAAGGCATGGCCCGTAGGTTGCTCGTAGGAAGGGCGCTCATGATCGGGCCGAAGCTTGCCATACTCGACGAGCTCACCTCTGGCCTCGACGTGCTGAACGCGCAGGAGATCCGCCGCACGGTGAAGAGCGCGGCGAAGGATGGAATGACGATCCTGCTCTCGTCTCACAACATGCTCGAGGTCGAGCTGATGTGCGACAGGATCGCGCTCATCAACAACGGCATCGTCATGGCATCCGGCACGCCGGCGGAGCTGAAGGCGAAGTACTCCGCACCGAACATCGAAGAGGTCTTCGTCAAGGTGGTGTCCGCATGAGCAGCCTGGGCAACATCATCAAGAAGGAGGTCAAGGAACTCCTCACTCCTGCGACGGTCGTCCCGATCATCATCATGGCCCTGATCTTCGGCTCGCTGGGAGGCGTGGTCGGAGGGGCAAACGAGAAGCTCGCCGAGAAACCGACCGTGGCGATCCTCAACCAGGATGGTTCGACAATCTCCGACTTCACCTACGCTGACATGGCCAAGGCGACTCAGGTCGTCTACAATGGCACGGACGTCGACGCCGCGATCAACGCGGTCACCTCGGCGAGCGGGGCGGCGGTGATCGTCATCACCCCGAGCTACGGAGCGAACCTCACCTCGAATCAATCTGGCTGGCTTCATATCATCTGGATAATGCAGGGCACTGGGCTGACCGAGAGCGCATCTTCGGCGCCGGTGCAGAAGGTCCTCGCCACCACTACGACGAACGTCTCCGCCTATCTGATCGATAACCATGTAACGAGCAACTCGACCGTCATCCTCCATCCGATCGTCTACAGCCAGGACACGATCCTCAAGGGACGGATGATGATCGGGCTCAGTCCCGATACGATCTACGCGGTCGTCCAGTCGCAGGGCATTCTCGTCCCGCTGATCATGCTCATGGTCATCATCTTCGCCGGGAGCACGGTCATAACATCGATGGGCATGGAGAAGGAGAACAAGACGCTCGAGACGCTCCTGACCCTGCCGGTCTCGCGCAGGTCCATCGTCATGGGCAAGCTAGTGGGCGCGGCACTCGTAGGCCTGGTCGTCGCGGCGATCTACATGGTCGGCATGGGCTACTACATGAACTCGCTTACCGCCTCGGCGCCGATCGACCTGGCGAAGTATGGCCTGACGCTGAACCTGTTCGACTACGTGCTCGTCGGCATCTCGCTCTTCCTGGCGCTGATCTGCGGTCTGGCGCTCTGTATGATCCTGGGCATCTTCACGAAGAACTACAAAGCGGCCCAGTCGATGACGCTGCCGATCACGCTGCTCGCGTTGATCCCGATGTTCGTGACGATGTTCGCGGACTTTTCGACGCTGCCGAGCGCGCTCCAGGTCGGCTTGTTCGCGATACCGTTCACTCATCCGATGCTGGCGATGAAGGAGCTGATATTCGATAACACTGGCTTCGTGATAGCGGGCATCATCTACAACGCGATCTTCGCGGCGGTGGCGATGTTCGTCGCGGTCACGCTGTTCAAGAAGGACATACTGCTGACTGGGCGGGTGAAGAATACCAAGAGCAAGAACGGATTGCAGAGCTTGTTCTCCTTCGGCAAGCGGTGAGCAAGCCCTTTCTCCTTCACTTTCGATGCTCCCGTTGGAACGGAGCCGAGGGAAGGACGTAGGAAGGAGGGCGACTGTCTCTCCACTCACTCGTGATCGGCCTTGATCGACACCGAAGGATTGACCAAGAGGTTCGGCGAGTCTGTGGCGGTCGATGGACTCAGCCTCCACGTCGACGAGGGCGAGGTCTTCGGATTCCTCGGGCCGAACGGAGCGGGAAAGACCACCACCTTCAGGATGCTCGCGTGCCTGATATCCAGCTCCGGTTCATCATCGGAGCTGGCATATTACCGACCGGCATCGCCTCGTACGCCATCGTGGGAGAGAAGATCGAGAAGAGTCTCGAGCCACTCCTCGCCACTCCGGCGAGCGACGGCGATGTATTGATGGGGAAGAGCCTGGCAGCACTGATACCAGCCATCAGCACCACCTTCATCGCGGCGGTAGACATGTGTTCAGCGACGTGATAACGTACGGGCACTTCGGTTATCTGTACTACCCTAACTGGTCCATCGGACTCATCCTGCCCCTGATCGCGCCGCTCGCGATCATGATGAGCATCGGAATAAACGTTCTGGTCTCCTCGAGAGTGAACGACGTGAGAACTGCGTACAACATCGGCACTTCGCTCGTCATCCCGTTCGCCGCGCTGTACGTCGCATCAGCGATTGGAGCCATCCGTATGACCGTGGGCAACCTCCTCCTCTTGGCGGCGATTCTTGCGGTTGTGGATCTGGCAGTATTCTACCTGGTTATCGCCCGTCTCAAGCGGGAGGAGATACTGACGAAATGGAAGTGATAGCGAGACCGTACATGCTCCGGGTTCAACGCATCGCATCACCCAGACCGTGAACAATGATTTACGTCCGAACAGAGTTGGAAGCCTTGAATATTCTACACGAGAAAGAGAATAATCATCTTAATCATAGTAATCGTGATGGTAACTGCGGCAATAGCAATCATCAAGCAGTTCGTCTGACAGATTCCAGAATCCTGTGATGGCTGCAGATTGCGGGACGCGAATTCGGTCTCCGAGAAACCGGCTCGGCGAATGGTCCGACCGGCGGCTCGATGGCAAAACTTTAAAGACAGATTCCTCGTTCATCGGGATAGATGCTTCGCGAATGCGCTGAGCACGGCTATTTCCGCGGCGACGTCTGCCCGATCTGCGGCGAGCCAGGGCGGTTCCTGATGAACGACCAGGAGCTGGAGCAGATAGGCCGGACGATGGCCGGCGCGCTGAGGCACTTCCCCGAGCGGTTCGGGCTGCAGATGGACGAACAAGGCTTCGTCCCGATGCGCGACTTCATCGCCGCGTTGAAAGAGCAG
>JBEKAR010000136.1:0-4279 GCA_050015815.1 Methanomassiliicoccales archaeon
CCGGCTCGGAGAGAGCCTGGAGCAGGTCCTTCGCCGCCCTCAGCTTCGCCTCCTCGTGCGCCGGCTGATGCGCCTTCATCTGCGGCGGCTTGGTTCGGTTGAGGAACGCCCTGCCCCTTGTCAGCAGGTTGCTCTTGCGCGCCTTGTCCTCGAGCCACGGGAACTGCCGGAAGAGCGCCTCATCCGAAACACGCGTCGAGATGTAATGGTCTGGCATCTCCTCGGCCAATTCCTCTATCATCTGCAAAGCCAGGGTGGTCTTCCCCGTTCCGGCATCGCCTTTTATCAGAAGCGAATGCCCGCCCGGCGCTCTGAAGAAGTTCAGAAGCTCAACCGGGGTTCTGCCCCTGTAGTCGTCCGTCATCCTTGGACCCAGTCGTGACACGATTCGAATCGTTCTTAACTCTTTCCCGCCGATTATCATCGCCAATCGCTGATGATAATGCGCTGGCTGATGCTCCTGCGGGAAGGATAAGGTTAAAACGGGACAGCCTGATTCGTTCAGAGTGAGCGCATGGTGATCTGCCCGCTGGACTTCCGGTACGGAAGGGACGAGATGAAGGTGCTGCTGAGCGAAGAGAGCAGGCTCAGGGCGCAACTCAAAGTCGAGGGGGCGCTGGCCCTCGCGCATGCGAAGGTCGGCGACTTCCCGCTCAAGGACGCGCGGAGGATCGCAAAGGTCTGCGCCTCGAACTCGGTCACGCCAGACAGGGTCAAGGAGAAAGAGAAGGAGACGCGGCACGACGTGATGGCGATGGTGCGCGCGATATCCGACGAGAGCGGAGCGTCGGGAAAGTACGTTCACCTCGGCGCGACGTCGAACGACATCGTCGACACGGCGACGGCCCTCGAGATCCGAGACGCATTGGATCTGGTCGAGAGGGACATCGACCACCTGACGCTGACGCTCGCCTCGCTCGCCGAGGAGCATCAGTCGACCGTGATGGTCGCGCGGACACATGGACAATTCGCCATCCCGACGACGTTCGGTTTCAAGATTGCCGGTTATGTCTCGGAGATGCTGAGGTTCAAGGAGCGCCTGCTCGAGGTCAAGGCACGAGCCTGCGTCGGAAAAATGTCGGGTGCGGTCGGCACCGGAGCAGCGCTCGGTCCGAGGTTCCTCGAGGTCCAGGCCGAGGTGATGAAGCAGCTAGGACTGGGGGTTGAGGAGGTGGCGACGCAGATCGTCTGCCGGGACCGGTACGCCGAGCTCTCCTGCTTCCTTGTACTGCTCTGTTCCGCCTGCGAGCGCTACGCGACCGAGGTGCGTAACCTCCAGCGTTCGGAGATCAACGAGGTCGCCGAGGCGTTCGATAGGAGCAAGCAGGTCGGCAGCTCGACCATGGCGCAGAAGAAGAATCCGATACTCTCGGAGAACGTCTGTGGTCTGGCAAGGGTGGCGAGGGGTTTCATCGTCCCGGCGATCGAGGACATGAACCTCTGGCACGAGAGGGACCTGACGAACTCGAGTGCCGAGCGGTTCATCCTGCCGCACCTATTCGTCATCACCGACGATATCCTGACGAAGATGGACGAGGTCTACGCGAACCTCGAAGTGCACGACGATAGGATGAAGGCTAACCTCGACTCCGCCAAGGGGATGATCATGGCCGAATCGGTGATGATGTCCCTCGTGGGGAAGGGCATGGGGAGGCAGGACGCCCATGAGCTCGTAAGGAAGGCCTCGATGGAAGCGGATGATAATCGCGTCGGACTGGAAGAGGCGCTGCTGCGCGATAAGAACCTCACCAGGCTGGTGAACCGTGAGGAGCTCAAGGACGCGATGGATCCATCGAAGTACATCGGCAAAGCGCCTGAGATGACGGTGAAGGTCGTGCGTCGTGCCAGGGCGATGACCTCTAGCCACTTGGAGTGAACGAAAAACTCGGTGCGAACGGGAAGGGTTATATCCTCTTCTATCATTCCAAGACGCCAACGGGCAAGTAGATCAGCGGAAGATCGCCGCCTTCGCAAGGCGGAAGCCGGGGGTTCGAATCCCCCCTTGTCCACTTTCCATCTGGCTTTTCGCAAATGTTCCGATTTTGGGAACAATGAGGCTTTCTTGATATCTGGCGTACTTCTGCATCGCGTTGCTCATGTCCTCATGGTCTAGCCCTAGATAGTGCAGCGTCGTGCGCGTGTCGGAGTGCCCGAATATCCGGGCGATCTCTTCGAGCTTCAACCCTGCCCGGAACATCATTCTCCCGCAGGTCCGGCGAAGGTCATGGTTCGAGAAGTGGAATCCTACGCGTTCTCCGAGTCGGTTGAGTATCTTCTCTATCGCACTCTTCTGATACGCGTACAACCAGCCATTGCGCTCGTAGACCAGCAGATTTCGCGGTATCTCTTCGCATGGGTTCCTTCTCGTTGCCTTCTCTATCTCTGCTTCCCTCAGCTCTAGGTATCCGGCCAGGACCGTGGATGTCTCAGGGTGCCAGGAGATCGTCCTGGGCTTTCCCCCGTTGCGTCCCTTCCCCAGGAGATTGACCTGGTTCATCCTGCCTGTCTGAAAGTCATCGACCTTCAGGCGAAGCAGTTCGACCCGGCGCATCCCTAGATCCAGTTCGCAATGCACGATCATCTTCTCGATTCCCTGGGCGTTCAGCTTGAGCGTCATTGCTTGGTCATTCTCAAGCCATCTCACCCGCTTCGTCGGGGCTACGTTCCCGAAGGACACCTTGAGCTTGGCGAGGTTGGGGTTCCCTGCCCACTTGCAGAAGTTGATGACGGTCCAGACGACATTCACCTTGTATCGGGGCGCTGCTCCGGCCATGTGCTCATCCCGCAGCCAGTTTATCTCCTTTCTCCCGATGCGCCTGGGGTTCGCGTCCAGCCCGGCATCTTCCATAGCGCGGAACGCGGTGCGAAGCGTGTAGTCGTATCCCTTCAGCGTGACCTCGCTTCTTCCCGCATCCCTCAGCTCAGCCAAGTATGCCTCTCTCTCCTTTCCGAGGATGTATGACGCTCTAGGCATCAGTCCATCCTCCGTGTAATACATTGGGATACGTGGTATTTGGTGGCATCTAGCCCAGCTTGCCTTGCTCAGTGTGAGCCGGGAATTCGGCATCTAGGACGACCTTGAGGGCGTCTTCGGCTGTCAGTTGTTGCTTACCTCGAAATGATGCTAGAGATGGCCCCAGAATCGACTTCAAGCGCTCGGCCAGTTGTTCTGGCGTGGATTTTCGGATGTCTAGTATCGAAATACTAGAGTTGCTAGACATCGTCGGCAAATAGTAACTCAACTCCCTGGGATCTTGGCCATCTTTCCTCGAAGCCAGATGCCCTTTTTCTTCCAAATCGTGCATGTAGCCATAGATCGTCCCCGGCGTGATCACGCTGCCATGCTTGGACTTATAGACATCTGCGGCCTCGAACTTTGTGAAGTGGTCGTCCGGTCCGAATACCTGGAGCACCTTGAGGTATCGTTCTGGTAGCCCGGTCCGCATCGCGGCCTCGTTCTTATGCCAGATGTTTAGAGCTTCAAGAACATCTGAGAGAGTGGCGATCAGGAACGCATCTTCCCCGCGAGCAAATTGTGGTCGCATCCACCGATTCGCGTAAGTGATACACGATAGAAGGGAGTGGAGCATTGGCCGTCGATTGAGGACCGTGTAGTCTTTCTGCTCGATATCTGGGGCAAACGGGTTAAGGACGTGGAAATTGCCCTTCTCCAGCATCATCACCAAGACGCTCCTAGCTTTGGCGATTTTGGCCTCGTCGATGGCGCTCCCGTACATCTCTTCCTTGATCTGCCATTGCTCGACGGTCTTGCTCTGTGCTAGCGAATCATCCACGTTCACCTTCCAGAACCGATTGAGGTATTGGTTCTCTACGTCCTCGACGAGCTCGGCGGTATTCGTCCAGACCACTGGCATTCCGATCAGTGGTGTCTCCTTATGCTTGTGCTCGATGACCGTCTTTAGGAGCATCGATTCCTTCCGATTCGACGTGATCTTCTTGATCAGGTTCTTCACGTCGTCGGGTCGGTCGTTGTATTCATCGAAGAGGGCGATCTTGCCAGCATAGATGCCCGGTCCCTTTTCCAAAGCCTCATAGTATGGGTCTTTGGCGGAGATGTCGTCAATTTCATTGCAGATTTTGGGGAAGAGCTGCTGGCCTATCTGAGTCTGAATGAAGCTCTTGCCCCTCTGGGAGTTGCCCATCGTAAATAAGTGGAGCTTGTTGGGCAATTTGGCGGACAGCGCGGAGTAGAAATGGATCCATTTCGCATTGCTCTCGCCCGCTACGATCTCATCGAGAGCTTCGCCGATGATGTCCC
>JBEKAR010000137.1:0-4267 GCA_050015815.1 Methanomassiliicoccales archaeon
TACTCGCCTCATCATCTCTTCTGACCCGGGGCCGTACGACGATGACGATGTCATCTGCGACATCGTTCTTGAATCGAGACCGGACCCGGCCAGCGGCCTTCCGCAGTTACTGCAGTAGACCGCGCCTTCCGGGACCTCCTTTCCGCAATTCCAGCACTTGGGCATAGTAGACCTCGCTAGGCCGCTACCCAGCAGGTCGTATATGAAGCAATACCCTCGGAAAAGCGGCCATCCCGCATGCGAGCTTCCTGCATGCCTTGACCGTTGACAATGAAGCGCCGAGGGGGAGATTCGAACTCCCGTGGTGCAGAGCACCACCGGCTCTCAAGGCCGGCGCCGTGATCCGGGCTTAGCTACCTCGGCTCGTCGGCACAATTACCTTGGCCGTATATGAAAACGCTCAGACGACGTGCTGCGGGTTTCTCGCGGATTCGGAGCGCTATTCTAACGACCCCACCACCAGATTCCCCTTGCCCGAGTCGACTTAGAAAGTGGTGCGAAGGGCAAGATCTAGTTTGCATCTACCTAACTAACAGCCATCAAAACCAGTCGATATCTAAAACATCCGCTTCGCGTCGATTTCCAATGCAAAGCCAAGGGACACTACACTAGGATTCCTTTCTTCTCCGGTCAAAATCGCCCCATAGAGCGATGTATATGAAAGTGGTAATGAACGCCAAAGTGAAAGCGAACGCCCCCGTCTCCCAGATTGATATTGCGGGAAACGCATCAATGAATGGCGTATTCAAGTTGGCTCCGTTGACAACCGCTCTGGTGACAACATAGAGCCACAAGAGCATGCTGAAGACTGCGGTGGTCAACACGAATGATCTGAAGAAACGGTTCGCCATGCCCATGGGGTTCACAGGGGGCGCAGCCTAATGAAATGTTCGACGGCGATTCTTGCTGTTCGATTCGCGCCCTCTAAGCGGTAAATGCACATTCACGACAATTCCGGAGGAGGCCCCAATTCCATCTTCGGGCTTTCACCGACTGTAATTGCCACACCAGTGAACTACACTTATCCAGCACTCCAATCGCTCGATTTGCAAATTGACTGAATCGGCGGATAGAGGCGTTCATGAGTACGGCCAGCGAAGAAGCAAGAGACCGGGAGTCCAAGTGCACAGACGATGCGGATCGCAACTCAGCATGCGATGGTGCAACTCCTCCCCTAGAACTCATTCTCTGGGGTTCGAAGGCGTCTGCTGATTTCGAATATAAGGCAAACAAACAAGACCAGTTCCAAGTATCCGTCCGATTGACAGCGTATTCGTCGGTGATCGTTTGGCGCAGTCCTCGCTTGAACTCTCAAGCATGGCGGGGGGTCTCGCGCACAGGGCATCTGCTCATGTTGACATATCACCTTGGCCTCAAAGTCCCCGCTCATTGAGGTGGAAGCCAATGCCCTTGAGGAACCTCGCTCAAGAATACTAAACATATGCAAGGCATGGGCAATTCTCCTAGGGTTTCGAACCCTGGCCTTTGAGTCATAAGGCTTCTATCGCGTAAGGGTTGTCAAAAGAAAACGGGATGCAGGATGCATGCAGTTTCGAAAAAGGCCATTCTGAGTGGAATCGGAGCTTTGCTTGTCGCAGTTGCTCCGTCAACGACCTTGACAGGCACGGTCGAAGCTATCGCCCAAAATGTCGAGCTTGACCCATAAAGACCTGTTGGAGCTGATCGAAGCCCGGTACCGCCCGTAATGAGGGAGTATTATCAAAAATAATTATCAGAAAATATAATCAAAAGTGATTGCTGGATTGAGGGGTTTAAACTGAGAATTGCCAAATGGTACCCTATAAATGAATCGAGTATCTAGATCTTTCAGCAATAGACGAACCCATCAAGTCATCGCGATCATTGCAATGGCCGCCTTGCTACTATCGTCAACATTAGTTCTGCTTGAAACCACGGGGATGACTGACGCGGCGAATGTGGACAAACACATCAAGAGCGTTCGAACGCCATCCGCTCCGAGACTCTTGTCGCCTGCTGCTGGTAATGCCAAAATCCTGCTTAGATGGACCGCGTCGAGCGACAACGGCGGCTCCTCGATCATCAACTACAGACTGTACCGGGGGACGGCCGCCCACAAAGAGAAGGTGCTGACAACCGTCGGTAATGTTCTGACATATAGCGATGCTTCCGTCAGCAGCGGAGCGACGTACTACTATACGGTCAGTCCGATAAACTCGATCGGTGAAGGTGCCCAGTCCAACGAAGTCTCAGCAACCCCTCCGGCCGCACCGTCAGCTCCGACCTTATATTCCATCGTGCCGGGCAACACTCAGGTGGCAATTGCCTGGACGGCACCAGCCAGTGGTGGAAGCAGCACGATTTCCAACTACAATATCTACCGCGGCACGAACTCAGGCGGGGAGGTACTGCTGACCACGATCGGCAACGTCCTCACTTTTATTGACACCTCGACAACAAACGGTCGCACCTACTACTACGAGGTCAGTGCCATCAATACAGTCGGAGAAGGAGCGCTCTCCAACGAACTCTGCGCAATGCCTTCCGGACCTCCAACCGTTCCCCAAAACGTCCAAGCATCGCCTGGAAACGCGTTCGTGAATGTTACATGGCAACCACCGTCTGGTGATGGCGGCAGCTCTGTCACTGGCTATCAGGTTTGGAGAGGGCCATCATCCGGAGTGGAGACATTCTGGACCGACGCTAGCCTAATAAACTGGTTCAACGACACCGGCCTGACGAATGGCAAGACATATTATTACACAATAAGGGCCGAGAATTCGCTAGGCCTAGGGCTATGCTCAAATGAAGCGTCCGCAACGCCAAGCCAAACTGCCACTGCACCTTCCGCCCCACAGGGCCTATCTGCGACCCCAGATGAAGCCCAAGTCACTCTGGCATGGTCGCCCCCGTCGAACAATGGCAGCTCCGCGATCACTGGCTACAAGATATACCGCGGTGATGCGTCGGGCACGGAGACGATGTTGGCACTGCTAGGGAACGTCCACAGCTACGGCGACACTTCACTGGCTAACGGCAAGACCTATTACTACACGGTAAGCGCCATAAACGCCATCGGCGAAAGCCCAATGTCAACTGAGGTAAACGCTACCCCTGCAACCGTACCATCAGCTCCAAATATGATCTCTGCTACGCCAGGAGACGTGCAGGTGGTCCTTGTTTGGACGGCTCCGAGCAGCGGCCTTGGAAATCCCATCACCAACTACCGAGTTTATCGGGGAACGACCGCTGGCGGCGAAACCCTTCTCGCCACGCTCGGCAACGTTCTCACATTCGCAGACAGTGGGCTCCTAGATGGCCAGATTTACTACTACAGGGTAAGCGCCCTCAATCCAATCGGGGAAGGGGCGCTGTCAAACGAGCTCAGTGCAATGCCGGTCAATACACCCTCTGCTCCACAGAACCTCCGAGTGGCGCCTCATAACAGTTCAATTGCCCTGACCTGGCAGGCTCCCAACAGTAACGGCGGAAGCGCTGTGATCAAGTACGAGGTGTGGAGGGGTGCATCCTCCAGTGAGGAAACGCACCTAGCCGATGCCAATCCGAGTCTCTCGTTCAACGATACTGGATTGACCAACGGTCAAACATATTACTATTTCGTCAAAGCGAGGAACGCACAGGGGCTAGGACCGAACTCAAATGAGGTATCCGCAACGCCGAGCGGAACGGTGATCGCGCCCTCTGAGCCCCAAACCTTGACTGCCTCGAGCGGCAATGGACAAATCGTCCTGAGCTGGTCCGCGCCAAGCAGCAATGGTGGTGCGGAGATTACGAACTACAACCTTTACTCTGGTACGACATCGGGTGGAGAGACGCTGTTACTCACTCTCGGTAAAGTGCTTACCTACACCTGCTCCGGACTCACCAATGGTCAGATCTACTACTTCAGGGTGAGTGCTGTCAATCCTGCAGGGGAAGGAAGCCAATCGAACGAGGTCTCGGCTATCCCCGCAACAGCTCCTTCGGCCCCCGCCATCTCTTCTGCCGTGCCCGGGAATGGGCAGATCGTACTCACTTGGACGGCCCCGGTCACCAACGGCGGAAGCAGCGTTGCAGGGTACAGGGTGTATCGCGGTACAAGCTCGTGCGGAGAGACGCTACAGGCCACGATTGGCGCTATGCTGACTTATGTGGACACGCGGTTGACCAACGGTCAGACCTACTACTACAAGGTCAGTGCTGTCAACTCGATCGGAGAAGGACTTCTGTCGAACGAAGCCTCGGCCATCCCTGCGACAACGCCTTCGAACCCACAGAACCTCTCAGC
>JBEKAR010000138.1:0-4208 GCA_050015815.1 Methanomassiliicoccales archaeon
CTGCGTCGCTTCTCCGGTCTCGGCGATGTGTACGTCGTAACCCCTCTTTCGGAGCGCGTCCTCGATGCGATCTCCAGCGACCTTGCGCGTCTTGTCTCCGGCGACCATCAGCACTGTGCCTGAAAGGCCGAAATCCTTGCAGACATCTGGTACCTCGTCGATGACGTTGTGCCCAGCGAGAACGTTCCTGGGAAAAATCATCGCGCGGGACTTTGTGAAGTCGCCCTCATCCATCGCCGCACCTTTAGGATTTTGACATATGCGGTGTCGTCATTTCTAGTTATCGGTCCAGTTGACCATGTGGCCTGGGCCTGGCCGAAAGCCACGGGACGATTAGGAACGGCTCCGAGCGGATAGCTCAAGATGAGATTCGGTCCTTTGATTATTCCGCAGGGGACTCCGAACCAAATGATTGGATGCGATAATGACTCCAATCAGGGGAAGAAAGGAGGTTTGGGAAGGCTTGCAAGGTGGAACGAAAGTCCATTCAGGAGGAGATTCGGGGGTGAGCCCTTCCCAAGCGCTCCTAGTCCGCGGAATGTGAGAACCTATTTAAACGTTTGATTCAGCAACGCTGGTTATGATTCCTTTTGGAATCCTTGGCCCGTGGGGTAGAACGGTGCATCGTATCATCAGCCAGTCACAATCGGGTTTGACATTCTCCCGGTTCGAATCGCAGCCATTACATGTATTGTGATTGATTGTAAGGATTCATCCTATCTCTAGTGACGCTAAAGGACGCCATGAAAGCAGAGTTATATATCCAAAAAGTGGTGGCAAGGGTAATGGAGAGGGTGGGATCGCAGGGGGTCGGACCGGACGGTAGGGAGTACGCTGTCGCGACGAACGGCCCTCGCAACGGGACCGGGGTCGAGGCCTCGTGGTTCACCTTCACGCTTGATCCCGACGGGAGGGTGTTCTCGGTCAGCAAGGGTTTCGATCGGTCCTTCCCCGGAGGTTCCCACAATCTCATCGGCAAGGATTTGCAGGTGCTGGTGGACAGCGACGATTGGCCCAAGCTAGAGGAGGCGCTCGCCGCCCTCGGAAGCGAGGAGAGCAGCAAGGTAATGGCCAGGCTTGTGTTCCCGGGAAGCGAGCCGATGCCGTTCGAGCTGAGCTTGGCCCAGTTGACCGATGGCAACTCGATCATCGGCGTCAACATCTTGGCCAAGGCAATCCACCGCCCATCGCCAGTGCTGGTCACCCTAGCATCGGCCATCACCGACGACGATGCCCTGGGACAAGTGGAGGTCGCGGCGATGGTTCTTGACTCCCAGGGCAAGATATCCTCGGTCAACGAAGCGACCTCGGAGGAGATCGGCTTCTCTGCCGAGGAGCTCATGGGGCGAAGGCTCTCTGAGCTCGTCGCCAGCGACCAGATACTCGAGGGGAGCCTCGACAAGGTCCTGGCCAACGCCCTCGCCGGGACGAATGTCACCGTCGAGGTGCCGATCCGCAGCAAAGACGGCAACGCGGTCCGTTTCCTCTGGCGTTTCGCACCCCTCTGGAGCGACAATGGCGATGCCATCGGCATCGCGGTCGGCGGGGGGATGCAGAGCAACCTGTTGAGGATGCGTAGCGAGGCCGAGGGGTTCCAGAACCTCGAGGCTTTCGCCGAGGCGTCGACCGACCTCGTCGAATCGGATGATCTGACAGATATGATCGACAGAGACCTCGACAAGCTGGTCGAGTCCCTCGGCATCGAATACGCCGTCTTCCGGATATTGGCGGCAGAGAGCAAGCCGAGGATGGTCTGCGCCGGTATCGACTTCAAGGGAGCGAGGAAGCTGCTCGAGTCCAGGATAGTCGGGTCGGGGCAGCTCTATGTCACCGTCCAAGAGGGCAAATCGTTCATCTCGCTCGACATCAGGAGCGATCCGAGGATCGAGGTCGAGGACCCCGAGGTACGGGCGCTCGCCTGCCTGCCAATCCGTTCCAAGCAGGAGATCTACGGCTGCGCCCTGTTCGCGTCCAAGAGACTGACCGGCATCACGCAGGCGAAGTTGCCAATCCTCCAGGTTTTCAGCAACCAGGTCGGAATATCCGTCAGGAAGGCAAGACTGAAGCGCGAGCTGCAACTGAGGAACCGCGAGAGGGAGACGCTCTACGAGACCACTGCGGCGATAACCCAGTGCCTCGAGTTCCCGAAGGTGCTCTACACCATCCTTTCGAAGGCGTCGGACCTTGTCAAAGCGGACCGAGCGAGCCTCTTCTCGCTCGACAAGCAGACAAGAAGGTTGCGTTGCGTCGCGAACATATCAGAGTACAAACTAGAGAACTACGAATTGAAACTTGGTGAGGGGATCACAGGGCTGGTGGCTCAGAATGGCGAGGGGATGCTCATCGAGCGCGCGGACCTGGACGAGAGGTCGAAGCAGGTCGACGGGACGCCGGATGAGCCGTCCTCGCTGATCTCCGTGCCGATGAAGATGGGCGACGAGGTGCTCGGAGTGATGACCCTGGAGAAGGTGCCGGGAACGCCCTTCAACGACGCCGACTACCGCCTCATCGAGATGTTCTCCGCCCAGGCCGCGATCGCGATCAATAACGCCTCGCTCTTCAACCAGGTCCAGGAGCATGCCTCGGCGCAGCAGATGTACAACATCCTGCTGACGCACGACGTGGCTAACTACAACGTCCCGATACACGGCTACCTCGAGATGCTGGCGAAGGATCCTAAGCTCGACGACCGCCAGCGCAAGTTCGTGATGGCCGCCCTGGCGCAGTCGGAGAACATCTCGGGGTTGATCGCGGACGTGCGCAAGCTCTCCCTCATCCGCACCCTCGAGACGATGAGGGATTTCAAGCCGGTAGACCTCGGCAAGGTGGTCCAGGAGTGCATCGACTCGCTGCGCATGAACACCCTCTACGAGGACGTCGAGATACGCTATTCTCCACCGCAGCAAAAGGTCCAGGTCCTCGGCGATGCGATGGTCAAGGACGTCGCGTACAACCTCCTCAGCAACGCATGCAAGTACGGCGGCAAGGGACCGGTCGAGGTCGAGCTGGGCCCGCACGAGGAGGGGGGAATGACATACTGGCGCATGGACATCAAGGACCAGGGCGACGGCGTGCCGGAACATCGCAGGGATTTCCTTTTCAAGCGCTTCGACCAGGTAGACGTTGGGGCGGCGGCGGAGGGACACGGTATCGGCCTCTCTGTCGTCGCAGCGCTCGTACAGCGGTTCTCCGGAAGGGTGTGGGTCGAGGACCGGGAGAGCGCGGAGGAGATCAAGGGCTCAGTATTCTCCGTGATACTGCCACAGGTCAAGGTTTAATAGGCCAGCGTTCATACTGAGAGAAGAGGTAAGGCAGGTGGCGCGACCAAATCCCATCAGGGTGTTGATGGTCGATGACAACGTCGAGCACGTCAACCTCTGCGCCGAGTACCTTCCTCGAGATGAATTCGTCCTGGAGGCCGCGTATACAGCGACCGATGCCTTGGTCAAGCTGAAGGACAGGCAGTATGACATCATCATCCTGGACTACGCCCTGCCGGATATGAACGGGATCGATCTGCTGAAGAAGATCAAGCCGCTGGGGATCAAGTCACCGGTCATTTTCGTCTCGGCGTACGACGACCCTGACCTTAGCTTCGAGGCGACGCGGGCCGGCGCCTGCGACTACGTCGTCAAGACGTTCCAATACTACGAGAACCTCAAAGATAGGATTCGAGAGAATATCGACGGCTGCTTGGACTGAGGCTTGAGGAGGTACGACGTTGCTGATCGTGGGGCTGTTCGGCAGCCCGCGGCGGGGAGGCAACTGCGACATCCTCTTGGACGCGGCCCTCGAGAGCGCGAAGGGAGCGGGGGCAGAGGTCGAGAAGGTCGAGCTCGCGCGTTTGGACGTCGCCCTCTGCCGTGCCTGCAACGATTGCTTCGAGACTGGGGAATGCGCCCAAGTGGATGGGATGAAGCACATCTATTCTCTCCTGGAGCGGGCCGACGCGCTCATCCTATGTTCCCCGATCTGGTTCTCCGGGCTGAGTTCTCCGACGAAAGCGGTGATCGATCGCTGTCAGTGCCTCTGGGCCAGAGGTGAGTTCCTCGGCAAGCCGCTAGGCGAAGGGAGAGGCAGGAGGGCGGCGTTCATCTCGGTGGCGGGAGACAAGAAGGAGAGCTTTCGCAACGCCGTCTCCGAGGCGAGGTCTTTCTTCGTCGCGGTCGGGTTCAAGCCATCGGGGGAGCTGCTCATTCCAGGAGTGA
>JBEKAR010000139.1:0-4140 GCA_050015815.1 Methanomassiliicoccales archaeon
CAGGTCCCTCGACCATCGTCTGCACGCCGGCCTTCCTCGCCCTCTTGACCAGCTTGCCGAGCGTGATCAGTTCATGGAGCTGCGGCGCGTCGGTCGCGTCGTGAACGCATCCGGGCCTCAGGCCGTCTCCGAGCGATAGCGCGAAGTCGTACTTCCGTGCCATCTCGAGTAGGTAGTCGAACCTCTCGTACAGCGGGTTCTCTCTATCGTTGTGGACGATCCAGGCGACGAGGAACGCGCCGCCCCTCGAAACGACGTCGGTGATCCGGTCGGAGGCTCGCAGCGTCGCCACGCTCTCGCGGGTTATGCCGCAATGCACCGTCATGAAATCCACGCCGTCCTTCGCGTGCTTCTCGATGCCGTCGAAGATGTCATCCTCGTCCATGTCAACGACAGCACTCTTGCGGGCCATGCGCAGGCCGGTCTGGTAGATTGGAACCGTGCCGACGGGGAGAGGGACCTCCTTGATGATGCGGCGCCTGATCGCGTCGATGTCCCCACCGGTCGAAAGGTCCATGACCGCGTCGGCGCCGTAACGCACCGCGATCCGCGCCTTCTCGAGCTCCTCGTTCACATTGACATGGTCCTTCGAGGTGCCCAGATTGACGTTGACCTTGACCCTCAGCCCCTCGCCGATACCTACCGGGACTGGCCCGTGGATGGGGTTCGCCGGAATCACGACGCGTCCGTTCGCGACGGCACGCCTCAACTTCGCCTCGTCCACGCCCTCGTCCTCTGCGACTCGTTTGAGCATCGGCGTCGAGCGTTTCCGTGCGTCCGTCATCAGGGGCATCGTCTCAACCTTACCAATTCGCGATACTTCAAACTTGGTCCGGGGGAAGGATGAGCCCCCGGGGCTCTTCGAGGGCAGAATCGAGGCCAGTTTCGCGCCCCTTTCGGAGCGATACTTGCGCTTTATATAGCCAGACTGTGCGCGAAGACTATTTATAGAATCAAGGCCTTAGGAATGATGTCAGAGGGATGGGTTTCGGACTGCTCCTACTGGAGCGAGAAGGAACTTCGAATAGTCATCACTCTCGAACCCGGAAGGCAGGAATCATGGAAGATCAGAGCTACACGGCCAAGAGCATCCAGGTCCTTGAAGGTCTTCAGGCCGTGCGGAAGCGTCCCAGCATGTACATCGGCTCGACCGATGAGCGGGGACTCCATCATCTGGTGTACGAGGTCGTGGACAACAGCATCGACGAAGCGATGGCTGGCTACTGCGATCGCATCGACGTCACTGTGAACACCGACGGGAGTGTTACCGTTTCAGATAACGGTCGGGGCATCCCGACCGACACGATAGAGCGTTACGGCAAACCCGCGGTCGAGGTCGTCATGACGCACCTGCACGCGGGAGGCAAGTTCGATCGCAAGTCCTACCAAGTGAGCGGAGGGCTCCACGGCGTAGGGCTGAGCGTCGTCAATTCGCTTTCGAAGTGGCTCGAGGTGCGCGTCCGGCGCGACGGGAAGGAGTGGATGATGCGGTGCGAGCGCGGCGAGGTCTGCACCCGTTTGGCCGAGGTCGGTCCGACGAAGGGCACCGGCACGACTATCACTTTCGTCCCCGACTCGGAGATCTTCCCGAACACGACCTTCGACGACGACACACTGGAGCACAGGCTGAGGGACCTGGCGTTCCTCAACAAGAACGTCGTAATCAGTTACCGCGACCTGATAACGAACCGAGAGGAGCACTTCCACTACGAGGGCGGGATCAACGAGTTCGTCACTTCGCTGAGCAAGGGAAAGAACCCGCTCCACCCGAACCCGATCTACCTCTACGCCGAGCGCGATGGAATCGTGATCGAGCTCTCGATGCAGTACACCGAGGCGTACAACGAGTCGATTTTCACCTTCGTCAACAACATCAACACCATCGAGGGCGGCACGCATCTGGTCGGGCTGCGCTCGGCGCTGACGCGGACGATGAACGACTATGCCCGCAAGTATGAGTTCCTCAAGGCGAGCGATGAGGCGTTGAGCGGCGAGGACGTGCGCGAAGGGCTCACCGCGATCCTCAGCGTCAAGGTACCGGAGCCGCAGTTCGAGGGTCAGACGAAGACCAGGCTCGGCAACTCCGAGGTCAAGGGGATAGTCGACAGCGCGATCGGCGAGAAGCTGTTCGAGTTCCTCGAGGAGAACCCCAAGGTGGCGGAGGTCTGCATGAAGCGCTGCATCCTCGCGGCCCAGGCGAGGGAGGCGGCGCGGAAGGCCCGCGAGCTGACCCGCAGGAAGGGTTACCTCGAATCGACATCGCTGCCAGGCAAGCTCGCCGATTGTTCGGAGAAGGACCCTTCGAAGTGCGAGCTGTACCTGGTCGAAGGGAACAGCGCCGGCGGCTGCTTCTCTGGAGACACGAAGATCGCCCTAGCCGATGGCCGGGCGATCACGTTCGAACAACTGGTCGAAGAGGAGAACAGAGGTAGGGAACACTTCTGCTACACAATCCGCAACAACGGCGTGGTCGGAATCGAACTGGCGATCAACGCAAGAATCACCAAGAGGCAGGCCGAGGTCGTTCGCGTCACCCTAGACAACGGAGAGACCATCGTCTGTACGCCAGATCATCCGTTTCTGATGAGGAACGGCAGGTACCAGGCCGCTGAGAAGCTTCGCCCGGGCGAATCAATGATGCCCCTCTATAGGAAGGACTCAAGCAGGAAGGACACTGGAATCACGATCAACGGATACGAGATGGTTTGGGATCCGCGATCGGACTCGTGGATCTTCACACACGTCCTGGCTGATTGGTACAACCGCTGGACTGGTGCCTACGCGAAAAGCGATGGCGAACACTGCCACCACATCGATTTCAACAAGAGAAACAACAATCCATCGAACCTGGTCAGGCTCTCGAAGGATGACCACTTGAGTATTCACAGAGGCATCCTATCGAAGACTCTACACAGTCAAGAGACGATCGAGAAGTCTAGACGAGTTCACCAGAGCGAAGAGTACAGGAAGAGGCTTAGCCAGAGGATGTTGAGAGACGACACCAGGCGCATTGTGTCTCAAAACGCGAGGAAGCAATGGGAGGATCCTTCCTATAAAGCGGAGATGAAGGAGCGATGGCGGGCTTTCTACGAGGAGAACGGGGCCTACAGAGAGGAGAACAGGATTCGCCTGAACGAGGCGCAAAGGGCGTACTGGTCGAAGGAAGAGAACCATGTGACCCAATCCGTCAAGAAGAAGGCCTACTTTGCATCGCATCCAGAAGCAAGGAACCGCCTCTCCACCGCCGCGAATGATCAATGGAGCGATCTTCAGCTCAGAGAATGGAGAGCGCGCAAGACGAGGGAGCAATGGACGCCGGAGTTCCGTGCCAAGCGACTCAAGACATTGGACCAGACATACTACCTGAAGACGACGCTCGCACTGAGGCAGTGCCTAGCAGAGAACGGGACCCTCGACATCGCCGGCTATTCGGCCTCGCGTCTGATGTGGAAGGACAAATCCATGCTTCGGTTCGACAATTTCTGCGCCAGATACTTCGGCGGCGACGTAGAGAGGGCCACCGATGCGGTTCGCAACTTCAACCATAAGGTCGTGGCTGTCGAGCCTCTTTCAGAGCTGATGGACGTCTATGACCTCGAGGTCCCTGGCACGCACAACTTCGCCCTTGCGGCAGGAGTCTTCGTTCACAACAGCGCGAAAATGGGCCGGAATCGTGAGTTCCAGGCGATCCTACCGCTAAGGGGAAAGATCCTGAACGTTGAGCGGGCCCGCATGGACAAGATCCTCAAGAACCAGGAGATCAGGAACCTGATTACCGCGATGGGGACGGGCATCGACCAGGATTTCAACATCGCGAACGCGAGATACCACCGCATCGTCCTGATGACAGATGCGGATGTCGACGGGGCTCACATTCGCACACTGCTTCTGACCCTGTTCTTCCGGCATATGCCGCAGCTGATCGACGCGGGGTACGTGTTCATCGCTCAACCGCCGCTCTATCGCGTCGCCAAGGGAAGTCGCGAGATCTACTGCTACGCTGAGAAGGAGAGGGATGAGGCGCTCGCCGAGCTTGGCAAAGGAGCCGCGATCAACCGTTACAAGGGGCTCGGCGAGATGAATCCAGGGCAGCTCTGGGAGACGACCATGGACCCTTCCCGAAGGCTGATGAAACTGGTC
>JBEKAR010000140.1:0-4119 GCA_050015815.1 Methanomassiliicoccales archaeon
CAACACAAACCAGCTTTACTTCGAGGTCCCTGAGCTCGCTGTCTGGAGGATTGTCTATTCCCACAAGGGCAAGCCGATAATGGAACTCGGGCGTGGCGTCAAGGACGGCCTCAAGATACACCGCTTGAACGCGGTCCGCCTCGGCGTGGAGGTCTGGTGGGGCGGGAGGAAGAACAGGATCGCGAAGCGGAAGTCCAAGAAGGCCGCGGCGGCAGTCACGACGAACGAGTGAGGCTGAAAGGATGGAGGGCACGGAGTGGCATCTCAAGGAGCACCGAGAGTACTTCCGCGAGGTGTTGCTCAAGATAAAGGAGATACTGGACAAACAGTACGGCATACGGAATACCTCTATCCGTCCCCTCGGCACCGGGGGGGCGAGGCTTTCCATTCCGATCAGGATCGAAGGCGTGGACAAGGACGGCAAGCCTATCAAGTACTTCGGCAAGATCGTCGGCATCACCGACCTGATGACGTCCCGCACCATCCAGTTCTTCAAGAACGTGTATCTCCAGCTGAATGACCTAGAGGCGATCTTCAAGATCGCCGACTCGCCCGAGGAGATGGTGAAGAACCTCTTCGACATGGCGAACGCGATGGACCGCCTCGGCATCCCCACGGCGAAGCCGCTCGGCTGCCAAGCGATCGACGACCATCTATGGCTGATCGTCACAGAATTCCTCGACGCCAAGCCGATGGTCCAGTCGGACGAGCTCAACGCCGCCTACATGGACACGGTGTTCGGCTACCTGAAGAAGATGCATACGAACGGAATCTTCCACGGCGACCTGAAGCCAGAGAACGTGATGATAGGGGACAAGATCTACATCATCGATGTGGGGCACTTCATCGAGACGGCACCGTCGGCGAAGAAACAGGCGTACGACGTCGCCTCGGAAATGTCGTGCTTTGTAGGGTACCTGCAGCCTGAGGAGATTGTGCGCATCGCGAGGAAGCACTACAGCAAGAACGAATTGCGTCAATGCGCAGAGTTCCTCGATCTGGTGCAAAGAAGGCCGGACATCTACCTCAGCGACGAGAACAAAGAGAAGCTGCTGCGCCTGCTTAAATGAACGCAGCGAATAAGAGGTTTGCAACCAGAGGCCAGTTCACTCTTTCTTGACCCTCTTTATCAGGGCGATGGCGTGGACCTCGACCCTCATCCCATCCTTGGTGTCCTCAAGGGAGAACTTCCAGGTCTCGAGGTTGGCCTTCATGTCCTTGAACATCTTCTTGATCTCGACTCCCTTCTCGCTAAGTACCTCACTCAATTCCTTTTCAGCCAAGCAGCTACACCTCTTGTTTTCTTGGATTCGATTGGCAGTACGCGCCTTATAAACCTTAGGACATGACGAAGCTGGCTTGAACGGGCTGTCGGTATCTGTCTACCAGAAGCGGCCGGCGGCGTGCATCCACCATCCGATTATAAGGATGTTGGCGACCAAAACGTATGGCGCCCATGCCTGTGGAACGAAGGCGATGAGCGCCGCACCAGCGGCTATGGCGAAATCGGTCGTAATCTGGAAATCCCCCCTTCGATACCCAACGAAGACAAATCCGAGCAGAACCGATGCGGCGAAGGCGACTTTCGAGAAAGAGACGACCGATTCACCGAAATGGAATTGAAGATCCAGGAGGACAAACCGAAACGCAGGACGAAGAGGAAGACGGCGAGGATGCTCACCTGGAGCAAGTTGTTCATCGACCCTGGCGGTCTCCTTCTCCTGCTCATAACACTATCTCAGAAGCAGGGCGTCGCTATATCTGGATTGGTGTGATGACGTCTAGTGGCCCGACTTCAGGATGCCCAGCTGACGGTTGCACGCCTCCGACCATTCGCACTCCCCACACACTGATGCGACGTTGTCGAGCCGCTCGATGTGGTGCTCGAGTAGAGCGTCGAGCTTTCGGGCCGAGATTTGAAACGTCGTGGGAGCATGGAGGAACTCTGCGACCGAGGCGTCCTTGTTCATCACGGACTGCCCGAAGCCGCACTCTCCGTTCGCTTCGTGAGTGCAAGCCCTGCAGATGTCGTCGCAACCGGCCGAGACCTCGATGATTGCGGAGGGAGTCGATTCCAGCTTGCCAATCACGGCCAGCATGTTGCAGATGAACTCCTCGTTGTATCCCTGTCCGCTGAACAGACGGTGGCAGAGCAGGTGATGTGGCCGGAGACGGATCGTTTCTTCCATCGCGTCTAGCTCGAACGTCTACCACATACTTCAGCCTTCCACCGGTTTCGCCCCGGCGCACTCCGGAAAACCTATATTCGCAGCTTCGCGCATGAGGACGCGATGGCGACCGGTAGACTCAGAATCGGGCTCGCGCAGATGAGCATGAAGTCCTCTCCTCTGGACAACCTCAGCAAGGCGGTCTCGATGGTTCAGGTAGCCGCTTCGCAAGGAGCGAACATCGTCTGCCTGCCGGAGCTGTTCATGTCGAAATACTTCGCCCAGCACGACGTACCGGACGCGGTCGATCTGACCGATCTCGCGGTCAAGATACCAGGAAGCGAGACCAAGACACTGGCCCAAAGCGCGAAGGAGAACGGCGTCACCCTGGTCGCCGGCTCGCTCTACGAGCTGGACCATGGCAGGCTCTTCAATACTTCCTGTATTTTCGGACCTAGCGGCAGGATGCTCGGCAAGTACCGCAAGACCCACATCCCCCACGACGAGTCGTACTACGAGCAGAGCTACTTCGCGCCAGGCGAGACCGGGTTCAAGGTGTTCGGAACGCCGAAGGCGAAGGTGGGGGTGAACATCTGTTATGACCAATGGTTCCCCGAGGCGGCGAGGTGCGAAGCGCTTCTCGGTGCGGAAGTCCTGTTCTATCCGACGGCAATCGGCCACGTCAGAAGCATCTCCGAGGCGGAGGGGGACTGGCAGACCGCCTGGGAGAACGTGATGCGTGGCCATGCAATCGCCAACTCGTTCATCGTTGTCGCTGTCAACCGCGCCGGCGTCGAGGAGGACATGAGGTTCTGGGGCGGCTCCTGCGTCATCGACGCGTTCGGAAGGACGATCGTCCGGGCCGGAGGGAAGGAGCAAGTGGTGGTCGTCGAGGCCGACCTGAATCATTCGGCCCTGGTGAGAAAGGGATGGCGCTTCTTCCCGAACCGAAGGCCCGAATGCTACGGCAAGATAGTCGAGGGCGGGACGAGGGAGGAATGGATTTCAGGCGGAGACCCCCAGTGCCCTGGGCTACCGCATGCCAGCAGAGTGGGAGAGGCACGAGGCGACCTGGCTATCGTGGCCGAAGAACCCTCTGACGTTCCCTGAGGATGTCATCACCAAGGTCGAGGAGATCTATTGCCAGATCATCGCGGCCCTCTCCTGGGATGAGAAGGTCAAGGTGCTCGTAGACGACGAGGCGACGAAGCGGAGGGTGACCAAGAGACTCAGGTCGACGAGAGCATCGATGGAGGGCGTGTCCCTAATTCCAATCAGGTCGGCGGATGTTTGGATACGAGACTACGGACCGACTTTTCTGGTGAAGGAAGGCAAAGGCAAGGCGGCGGTGAAGTGGCGCTTCAACGCATGGGGAGGCAAGTACGAGGACCTGCTCGTGGACGATTTGACCGGGGAGGATGTGGTCCGAGCTTCGGGCGTCAGAGCATTCCGACCGGGCATCATCCTCGAGGGCGGCTCGATCGACGTCAACGGCGATGGGACCGTCCTGACGACAGAGCAGTGCCTTCTGAACAAGAACCGTAACCCAGAGCTGTCGAAGGAGCAAATCGAGACGTACCTTGCTCAGTACATCGGGGCCACGAACGTAATATGGCTGAAGTCAGGGATAGAGGGGGACGATACCGACGGGCACGTCGACGATTTCGCGCGTTTCGTATCGAAAAACACCGTCGTCTGTTCCTTCTCAGAATCGAAGGGGACGGAGAACGGGGAGGTGCTGTCGAAGAACCTGTCGATCCTCGAACGGTCGAAGGACCGGGACGGCCGCGCTCTGAGAATTATGAGGCTGCCTATGCCCCACCCACTTCGGCTGGAGGAAGAGGAAAGATGGCTCCCGGCGAGCTACGCCAATTTCTACATCGGCAACTCCGTCGTCCTTCTGCCTGTCTTCAAAGACCCAAATGACGAGAAGGCGATAGGGACGCTCAGG
>JBEKAR010000141.1:0-3895 GCA_050015815.1 Methanomassiliicoccales archaeon
GCCGTCGGCGATGCTGTCAGGGTGTCCGACGCCCTTTCTCTCAACCAGTTCGACCTGCTGCTTCTCGATCGGCTTGCTCTCGAGCTTCTCAATGATGATGTTCTTAGACATTCGTGATTCACCTAGTTGTATTGAATCCCAATCGCTCCCTGCTGTCGAACGCAATGGGTAACGGGGTTTAGGGTTTGTAGAGATTCCGTCCTAATATATGTGCTTGACGCAAATATTCATAAATGACTACTTCATCTCTCGTTCGTGAGCTTTCCACCGGCGACGGACATCAAATCGATTCGTAAGGCATTGGACATCACCCAGATGCAACTTTCCAAGATGTCGGGAGTATCGCAGTCGACGATAGCCAAGATCGAGAAAGGCAGCATCCATGGCTCCTACGAATCCGTCGTTCGCATCTTCGATGTGCTTCAGGAGGAGATGGACCGGAAGCGAAAGGGGAGGCTGGCGAGGGACGTGATGTCAAGAGACATCGTGTCCGTCCAGGCGAAGGAGAAAGTGAAGCGCGCCTCGGAGATGATGCGCGAGTCGGGCTTCTCTCAGCTCCCCGTCTTCGAAGGGGCTCAGCCGGTCGGCAGCGTCAGCGAGTTCGGAATCCTGACCCAACTAAGGGATGGAACGAGCATGGAGGACGTCGGTGAGAGGTCAGTCAGGCAGATCATGAGCGAGGCGTTCCCGGTCATAAGCGAGGATCTGCCGCTCGAAACGGTGACCTCCCTTCTCGCCACCTCCCGCGCCGTGCTCGTTGGAAGCAAGGGCAAGATCAACGGGATCATCACATCGTCGGATGTGCTCAAACTGCTCTGAGCCTGGTCATTTCTCCGGCACGGTCACTTGGACCTCCATCAGGTCCTCCGCGACGAACGTTTCGGCGAAGATCGGCTTGGCCTCATTGAGCAGCTCAGCGGGGTCATCGTACCTGCTACTCAGGTGGTACAGGTAGAGCTTCTTCGCGTGAGCCTCGAGAGCGAGGTGCGCTGCCTCGGCCGCGGTAGTATGCCCGTACTCCCTCGCATCCGCTATCAGGCCAGAAGCCACGGTCGCCTCGTGCACGAGCACGTCGGCGCCGTCCGCAGCGTACGCGAAGTTCGAACTCGGTCGGGTGTCGCCTGAGATCGCCACCTTCCTTCCTCTGCGCCTCGGCCCCATGACCATCTCGGGAGTGACGTTCTTTCCGGCCGCGACCACGGTCTGCCCATCCTGGAGCTTGCCGAAGGCGGGACCTGGTCGCACACCGAACTCCTTCGCCTTCAACGGATCGAACTTCCCCGGCCTAGGGTCCTCCTCGAGCACGTAGCCGAGCGAAGGGACGGTGTGCTCGGTCGCGACCGCCCTGACGACTACGTTGCCGCATCTGACTGTGTCGTTGTCGCCGAGGTCCTCCGACGCGATCGCGAAGTGAGGCTCGAAGTAGCCTAGGTGGAGGAGCGAATCGACCGTCTCGACGATGCCCTTCGGGCCGTATATCGACAGTTCCTTCTCCCTTCCGCTGAAGTTCATCGACTGGATCAACGCTGGAAGGCCGAGGAAGTGGTCGCCGTGGAGGTGGGAGATGAAAACGGAACGGACCTTCATGTATGAGGCTGTGGAGAGCATGAACTGCCTCTGAGTCCCCTCGCCGCAGTCGAAGAGCAGCACGGCGGAGCCGACCTGCACCGCGACCGCGCATACGTTCCGCTTAGTCGTCGGCAGCGAGCCGGCCGTGCCAAGGAAGACTATCCTCACGCCCGTCCTTATTGTCCGAGAAGGGTTAAACTCTTGCCGACTCCTGGACATCTCTTTGCTGGTGACCACGAATATCTTGGGTGATCGTCGAGGACGTTCCGATGCCGCAATGCGTCGAGCGAGGAATCGAGGGCACCCGACGAATGGAAAGCGCTGGCCGATCTTTGATGATCCAGCTCGGATGAGCCTGCCAGGAGAACACCGCTGACGATCTTCTAGCGTCCGAGGTACTCCATCTGTCTCTCTTCTTTCGTCGCCTTCTTGAACTGCTTGTAATGGTCCTTGCACAGGTGGGCCCGCCTCAGGTCATCCTCGACGTCGAGGCCAGCCTCCCTGGCCGCCTCCCCCGAGACGGAGCGCTCCGCGTCCTTGCCGCAGCCCTTTACGTCGCACTTCTCCGCTCCTCGGGATGCGCTCGAATGCTCTGCCATGGACCGGCAATCGTGCCTGCGGGAAATAATCCTTGCCCTGTCCCGACCGAAAGCAGCATCTAGGCGTCGCTCAGAGAAGCACCGGGAATCTCATGCCTGTGATCAAGCGCATCCTAGTAGGCGTGGACGGCTCGGAGAACTCTCTTAGGGCGGCGCAGATGGCCGCCGAGATCGCCAAAAAGGAAGGGGCCAAGGTCACACTGCTCAACGTGATCGCTCCATCGGATTGGGCATTGCTGTCTGGGAAGATGACGAGATCTCTGGAAGAGGACACTATTGGCGACGAAAGGCTTCACACCGCGATCGGGATAATGAAGCTACAAGGAGTCGAGTACGACACGGCGGAGGAGTTCGGGCATCCGGCCGAGACCATCCTTCGGATCGGAGCGAAGGACTACGATCTGATCGCGGTAGGCAGACGCGGGCTTTCGGGCATGAAGGAATTCGTGATCGGCAGCGTATCCTCGACCGTGGTCCACCATTCGAAGGTGGCGACGCTGATCGTGCCATAGACAAGCGTTCTTAAGCTTGTAGGCGAATTGCCAGCAGGATGATCAAGATCGCACCGTCGCTGCTTTCCGCCGACTTCGGCAACCTGGCAAGGGAGGTCCGTCGCGTCGAGGAGGCCGGGGCGGACTGGGCACACGTCGACATAATGGACGGAGAATTCGTTCCCAACATAACGGTCGGGCCTTGCGTCGTCAAGGCGATCCGCCCGCACACGAAGATCCCGCTCGACGTCCACCTCATGATCGTCAAACCGGAGAGATATCTCCCTGCGTTCGCGACGTCGGGAGCGGACATCATTACCGTCCATTTGGAGGCGACTAAGGATGTCGCCGGCACGCTGCAGGCCATCAAGAACCTTGGCAAGAAGGCGGGGCTCTCGATCAATCCCGAGACGCCGTTCCGGGAGGCGCGCCCCTTCCTGAGGAATGCCGATGTGCTGCTCATAATGACAGTGAACCCAGGCTTCGGGGGACAGCCCTTCATGCCCGAGTGCCTACCGAAGATAACCGAGGCGAGTTCGCACATGAGGGAGAACGGCCTGACGTACGAGATCGAGGTCGACGGTGGCATCAATGCAAAGACGGCGAGAATGGCGGCGGACGCCGGGGCGACGGTCCTAGCAGCGGGCAAGGCCCTGTTCGAGTCCGCCGATATGAAGAAGGAGATCTCCGCGTGGAGATCGTTCTAGCGGGGACTGGTGAGCGCGAGTCGAGGCTCTCGGGCGGAAAGCTTCATTAACGGTTCCCCTCATTCAGCCCTAAGTGGGCCGAATGGTTGAATTCACTGGTGACAAGCTGATCATCCTTCTGGCCGTGGTCTTCCCGCTCGCCCTTCTCTTGGCGGCGATCGTCCTCGGCTCGGGCGTGTGCATCATCATCCCGATATTGATATGGATCGGGATCGCCATCACGATGCTGTTCCTGCCGGCCTCAAAGGAATGATCACTCAACGACCTTGGCGAAGGCCGACTTGTTGCCGACGCGGGTGATCTTCACCTTCACCGCCTGGCCGACCTTGGTCTCCGGGACGAAGACGACGAAGCCCTCTATCCTCGCGATCCCGTCCCCTTGGGAGCCGATGTCCGTTATCGTGACCGCGTACTCTTTGCCCTCTTCCACGGGCTTCTTGCCCTTGAACCCGTGTTCAAATGCCATGCCGAACGATTCTGTCTCACTGCTATTTAAATGGTATCGCCCCCGGAAACCTTTATCCCCGCC
>JBEKAR010000142.1:0-3886 GCA_050015815.1 Methanomassiliicoccales archaeon
GGTGGCATCAGAGGAGTCGATGATCTACGACCTTGGCGCAATCCTCCCCGAGCTGGATCTGGCCTATGACCTCGTTGAGATCAACCTGCCGAAAAAGACCCTGCTTGTGGTCGACAGCATCGACGCTCTCGGAGAGCACTATGGCGTCGAGCCCCAGCGCATCATGAATGCGATCCAAAGGGATCTCGTCGAGGGCGCTGGAGCGAACGTCTGCTATGTCATGGAGACAGTGGAAAAGAACGTCTTCGATTATCTGGGCGACGGAGTGGTTCGCCTGTACAACACTCAGTTGAACGGACGGCGCATGAGGGAGCTCATAATAGAGAAACTGCGCGGCCTGAGAGTAGACGAGTGGCATCACGCTTTCACTCTCCTCGACGGCAGGCTCAGGGCCCTGGAGAGGGTCGACCTTCACCTGCCTGAGGAGGTCGAGAAGCACGTCGCGGTCGAGGACCCGAGCGAGAAGTGCATCTCCACCGGGAACGAAAGCATGGACGATGTGGTAGGCGGGCTTCCCTGCGGGGGCGTCGCTCTGCTCGAGGTCGGGGACGATGTCCCTCCAGATTTCCTCAGGGCGTTCGAACATACGCTCATCGCCGACCAATTGGTCAAGAAACGTGGTCTGGTCTGGTTCCCGCTCTTCGCTCCGGACTATGGAGCTTTCGAGAAGAGCATGCGCAAGCTTGCGGGCAAGGATATGCTCGCGACCCGCATGCGGATCCTCGACGCGGAGGCGAACCAGGAAAAGGTCTACGACTTCGTCGCGCCGATAGAGGGGAGCGACGCGGCCCAGGACATGCGCTATAACAGTGTCAAGTTCATGCTCGGCGAAGCGGAGGAACCATACCTCTCGATCATCGGCTATGACGCTGCCTTGGCGCGGTACGGTGATGGAGCACTAAACCAGCTCATGGTCCATGTGCAGGCGATGAAGCGCAACGGTCACGCGGTGTTGATGGAGGCCACCTCCTCCGCCGAGAACCTGAAGCAGCTGGCCCACCACGCCCAGCTCCATGTGCGCCTCGATAGCCTAGCGGGCACGGTTGTGCTCTGCGGGGTCAAGCCCCATACCCAGTACTACTACCTAGACTACCAGGCGGCGATCGGGCGGCTCGTCCCGAGCCTCGTCCCGATTGTCTGAGCGAGGTCAAGTATCACGATTGATAGTGCGGCGGATAATGCTTTATTAGCACCCTCCCGTAGAAGGCAATATGCAGGGGGACGTCAACCAGAGGGCGGCCGCGAGGCTCTTGGCCGACGAGTACGCTGAGAGGATTCTCTCGGCGACCTTCGTTGAACCGAAGTCGATCCAGCAGATTAGTCGGCTCTGCGACATCCCGATCGCCGTCGCATACCGCCGTGTGGCGACGATGGAAGAGCTATGTCTAATCCGCTGCGTAAGGGAGGACGAGTCGTACCGGGGCAAAAAGGTAAAGCTGTACTCCTGCGCCGTCCGCTCGCTCCAGTTGGCCTTCAGCGAAGGCGAGATGAGCGCCGTATACGACCCTCTTCCGTAGGCAGATACGATTTGCGACGCATTCGTATCAACAGAGAGATTAATAGCTGAGATGAGGATACTAGGCCAGCCGTATAGGGTTGGGATGCACGGCCTAGGAGGGACCTTTAGGGTCGATCTGCTGCGAACCTCACAGCTCCTCACTGATGAGTACTCAGTGAAGATCCTCGTCGCCACCATTCGAGTCCCGAGAAGCGCCCAGGAGATATCGGACTCCTTCGGGATACCGATTGCCGCTACGTACCGCCGTATCCGGGACCTCGAGTCGGAGGGTCTGCTGCTCTGCGTAGACCGGAGGCTCTCGCGCCAAGGGAAGCGCGTCTCCTTCTACATATCGATGCTCAAGACTGCGTACGTCTTCTTCGACAACGGTAAGCTGAGGGTGAAGTTCGAGTTGAAGACCGGCGGGGCCGACCAGTACGGCAAGGACTGGCACGAGATCCCGCTCGAGAAGGAACAGAACCGGTAATCCGTGTTCCGTAAGAGCGGCGCGCCTGGCTAGCTCCTCAGGAACGCCACTTTCCCGAAAATCTTATAAACGAATGTCAGTATGTGGATGCTGCTTTATTCGTGTCTTATAGGCGATTGAGCGTGATTGGATGACGGAATTGTTGGAGGAACTAGACCAAAAGCGACAATTCAACAATAACGAGGCGGAGAAGCATCGACGCCTGCGTGACGAATTGAACGATCAGACGAGGCAGTGGGTCCAGAAGAGGGACGAGCTGAACGCGAAAGTGCGATCGTTGGTCGACGAGGCCGCCAAGAAGCGGGAGACCAGGGACGCCCTGAACGTGCAGGTGCGCGCCTCCAAGGAACAACGCGACGTCTGGAACCGCAAGGTGAACGAGCTCAACGACAAAGTCGTCGAGCTGAAGAAGACGCAACTGCCGCGGGAAGGCCCTCCGGTTTCTAAGCTGAAGAAGGACCTCAAGTCGCTCGAGTTCCGCCAGATGACCTCCGCCCTGAGCGTGGAAAAGGAAAGGGAGCTCATCGAGGAAATGCAAGCTCTCGACAAGCTGATCAAGGAGCGGGAGAAGCAGCTTGAGGCGAACGACGTCGTCCGGGTGGTCATCAAGGAGCTGCACGAGGCGAAGGACAACGCCGAGTCGTTTCACCGCCAAGTCGGAGAGCTAGCAGAGAAGGCGCAGACCGAGCACGACGAGATGATCAAGCTCTACGAGCAGGCCGATACCCTGAGGAAGGAGGCCGACGAAGCTCAGGAGAAGTTCATCGAGACGAAGCTCAAGGCCGACGATGAGCACCGACAGCACATCGACCGCATCCGGCAGGTTCACGATTACGACAAGATCCTCACCGGGCTGAAGCAGAAGGCCCGCAAGGCGAGGAAGAGGAAGGAAGAGACAGCCGCTATGAAAGAGGCCGAGGACATCTTCGACAAGTTCAAGAAGGGCGAGAAGCTCAGCACCGAGGACCTCATGGCGATGCAGAAGTCTGGATACCTCTAGTCGCAAACCCTTTTCGTCAAACCACTTATCAGCGTTAATACTCAAACACGAATGTCTGGCAGTCGACTTAACGACGATGAAAAGGTTTCTCGGCAATCTATAAATAGGCTAAGATAGATAATTGGTGCCGGGAAGGTCTGGGCTAGTTTTCAGAGTGCATCCCATCCCTTCTGATCAGGCTAGCCCTTCCCAACCCTTTTTTCTTACACCCCTCAGAGCAAGGGTTATCTAGTGTTGGCGTGGTTGCTGTCGGAAGGTGAGTCAGATTGGTGCTTGAGGGCCTCGGCCGTTCGCTCCGCGACGTCTTAAAGAAGGTAGCGAACGCGAGCAACGTAGACGAGGCATTGGTCAAGGAGGTCACCCACGACATACAACGCGCCTTGCTGCAAGCCGACGTCAACGTCAAGCTCGTGCTCGACCTGACGAAGGAGGTGGAGCGACGCGCCGTGAGCGAAAAGCCACCCGCTGGGATGGCCGCTCGCGAGCACGTGATCAAGATCATCTACGAGGAGCTGGTGAAGGTCCTCGGAGAGCAGAGAGCGCTCCCCTTGACGAAGCAGACGATAATGATGGTCGGCCTGTACGGTCAGGGCAAGACGACGACCTCTGGCAAGCTTGCACGATACTTCCACAAGAAGGGCCTAAAGGTTGGGCTGATCGCCGCTGACGTCCACCGCCCTGCCGCCTACGACCAATTGAAGCAGATAGGGGATAAGGTGGGTGTGCCGGTGTTCGGCGACCCGGCGCGTGGGGACGCGGCGAAGATCGTGTCCGAGGGGATGAGGCACTTCGAGGGGACGGACGTCATAATCATCGATACTTCGGGCCGGCACGCCTTGGAGGATGACCTGATCAAGGAGGTCAAGAGGGTCGCTGAGGTCGCCAAGCCCGACGAGCGCAT
>JBEKAR010000143.1:0-3855 GCA_050015815.1 Methanomassiliicoccales archaeon
TCGTTGTTGGCCAGCACAGACCCGACGATCAGCATCGCCATGCCGTACTTGTCAGCAAGTCCGGCGGCGCCGTTGACCGATGTGTCGGTGTAGATCTTCACGAGCTTCTTCGCCGCTTCCGGCTCGGTGAACGTCCACATGATGAAGTTCTCCACTCCCACGAGCTCAGCCGCAGCACCGACCAGGTCGAAACCGTACGAGATCGGCACCAGAGTCATCGGCAGGTTCTTCTGCACATACTCATAGATGCGGTAGAACTCCTGGAGCGTGAAGTTCTTCTTCAGCTCCTCTTTGTCCATCACTCTGAGCTTGTCAACGTCGCCCGGTTCCTTCAGAATCGGTCCCGTCGAGATGGGTGGCAAGGTTTCTTTGTACTGCAGTTTCAGTCCTAGCTCCCGGGTCCACGGCATCGAATAGAACCAGTGCGTCACTGGCAGCAGGTCGTACAACTGCGAAATATAGCCGACGCAGTGTATTCCCAGCTCAGGCTTCTCATAGAAGTCCCTGATCGTGTACCCACACGCAACGGCCGCATGCGACAATATGATTGGGTCGCAGTCGATGCGGTCATGCGGGTTGTCCACGAAGGGGCTTGCGAACCGCTTTGTGGCGTTTCCGTGCCACTTTGTGTTTACTGGCGGAAACATCTCTTCGTAGCCCATTAGGAATCCCCGTCTAAGGAGCGCCTTGTCGATATATAACTCTTATCCTGGCTGGCTTGAAACAATGTTTCATCGGGGGATGTATAGGGGCGTTAATGTGGAACATTGTACATACTAGTCGGCCATTGACGGAACATTGTTGCTGAACTTCGCTACATTGTTACATCAGGCCAGCAAAACAGGTCGGAAAGCGTCTGGGTAATGGGTGTTAAGATTCTCGCACCGAACCTCATCCTAGACTAGCTCTTTCCTCGAGATTCCTATGTATTCATTCGGTCGATGAATGATTGCCGTCCGGATATCAATCGGCATCGACAAACGAGAGCATCGACACGAGCGCGCATCTCTTTCTCCCGACGTCATTCTCGGATTGATGATGTTGATGCATACGGGCATGTCGTGAAGCCGTCCGACCAAGACCGATACCCAGATGAGACGGTCTCGCCAATCACTTTTCCTTCTGCCTTTGAACAGGATAGCCCCGCGCTTCCCATCCGGACACACCGCCGAGCACTATCATCACGTTGTCGTATCCGTTCCTCTCAAGCACGCTCGCTGCGATGCTCCCTCGAAGCCCGACGCTGCACATCGACGCAACTGGCCGGTCCCTCGGAATCTCAGAAGCACGCTTCTCCACGTCGCCGACGAAGATGTTCGTGGCTTCGGAAAGATGCACCTCGGCCCACTCCTTCTTTGGGCGCGGATCCAGGATGAAGATGTCCTTCCCCCTATCGATGCGGTTCTTCAGCTCTTCGACCCCGATCGCGACCGAGGACCTAAGCTCCTTCCCTTGGCGGTACCACTCGACCATCCCACCCTTGAGGTACCCTGCGATCGAGTCATACCCCATCCGGATAAGCGTCCTCACGGCACGGTCCACCTGGCGATCGTCTTCGACTACGAGAAGAATGTTCCTGTCGTAGTGGAGCAGCGCCCCTGCGTAGGGGGCGAGACCGTCCATCCAGATGTTGAGCGAATCGGGGATGTGCGCCCCGGCCCAGCTATGGGGCATCCTTACGTCGACGACGAGGCCACTCGAGGCGATCGCCGCGGAGAACTCGGACGGGGACATGGCCTTCAGCAACGGAACGCCTGTCATAGGGCGCCTCGCCTCTTGGTTCATGACCTCCATCCGGGAGAAGTACTCCGGGACCTCGAGCTTCTCAGCCATCTTGAAACGGACGAAGACCTCTCTGCTCATCCTCAGCATCTGGTTCTGACGGCGTTCGATCCCTATGGTCGTCTCGACCCTCTCGCTGATGTCCCCGCCGCAGACGCTTCCGGCGCCGTGAGCTGGCTTGACTATGCACCCGTCTCCGAGCCGGAGCAGGACAAGGTGGAGACTGTCGTACAGCAGCCCCGAGAGCCTCTCCCTCTCGCCCTCGCCCAACAGGTCCGTCCGGCCCACGTCCCCGACGAAGAGCGCGTCGCCGCTGAAGACGATGATGGGCTCGTCCCCGCTCTCCAGTTCTCGCAGGACGTAGCAGACGTGGTCCAGCGTGTGTCCCGGTGTGTACTGGGCCTCAAGCTCGAAGTCCTCGAAGGCCAGCTTCTCATGGTCCCCGATCGTCTCGCCGTACTTGCGTCCGCTTCCGGGGCCGTGAAGCATCCTCGCTCCGGTCCTCTCGGCTAGCTCGAGGGAACCGGCGACGTAGTCTTCGTTGCGGTGCGTCTCCAGTATGTGGGTGATGTTCATTCCCTCGCGCCTCGCCAGTTCCAGATAGACATCACAGTCTCGCCTCGGATCGATGACGACGGCCCTCGAGCCTGAACCGACGAAGTAGGAGAAGTGCGCCAGACCTTCCGATTCAATCCTTTCGACGATCAACCCGTTTCACCGCTCAGCTACGCGCGGTTCAATTCGACCTCCCCTGCTAAAAGCGTATTGCCGGACGCAGAGCCCTTGGAAGCTGCTTGAAAGGAGCAAATGGCCGAGAAAGCTTCAAGCGGCTGAAGGCCATGCACTCGCGGGAATCCCGAGCAGGGGGGTGTCAGGATCAGGATCCTTCTTTCAACGCCGCCAGGCAAGACGACGGAGAAATGGCCGCCGCTCGGCCTGTTGTACATCGCCTCCAGCGTGAGGAAGGAGACGAAGCACGACATCAGCGTCGTCGACGCGTTCTGCGAGGACCTGAGCAGGGAGGAGCTCGTGGCGCGCATATTGAAAGAGTCACCAGACATCGTTGGCATGAACTGCTCGACGCACACCTTCCTCGAGACAATCTCGACGCTGAAGGATGTGAGCCAAAGGCTGCCCGATTCCAGGATCATCCTCGGTGGATATCACGCGACCTTTGCCTCGGACCGGATCCTGCGCGACTACCCGTTCGTCGACCTGATCATCAAGGGAGAGGCCGAGACGGCGATGGTGAAGCTCCTCGGCCACATCGAGAAGGAGGAGCCGCTCGATGACGTCGACGGAATCAGTTTCCTGAGGGACGGGCAGGTGATCAGCAACCCGATCTCGCTGCTGCCGGACCTCGACGCGCTACCGTTCCCCGACCGTTCGATGGTCTCGAACATCAAATATGGCTACTCGCACGAAGGCATCCCGCTCACGTTCGGCAAGTTCACGACCATCTCCACTTCCAGAGGCTGCCCGTTCAAGTGCACCTACTGCTCCTGCGCCGCCTTCTCTCTCCGCAAGTGGAGGACGAGGAGCGCAGAGAACGTGATCAAGGAGCTCGAGCTGCTCAGCGACGATGGATACGAGAGCTGCGTCGTCGTCGACGACAACTTCACTCACAACCCGAAGCGGGCGGAGAGGATATGCGAGCTCATCCGGCAGAAGGGCATCCGGATGCAGTTCTACTGCGAGGGCAGGGTCGACTCGGCCACGCCGCAGTTGATGCGCGTGATGAAGAAGGCTGGCTTCAACGTCATGTACTTCGGAGCGGAGAGCGCCTGTGAGAAAACGCTCGAGTATTACAAGAAGCAGATCTCGGTCGAGAAGACGAAGAAGGCGATCGAAAACGCGCGCAACGCGGGCATGATAGTCATAACATCGTACATAGTCGGAGCGCCAGTAGAGACGAAGGAGGACGTCGAACGGACGATCCGCTTCATCCACGACAGCCGACCGCACGCGATCCAGATAAACATCCTAGACTGCCTCGTCGGAACGTCTATCTGGAACGACCTTGAGACTCAAGGCATCGTCAAGGAGGACGATTGGCGGACGAACCACCGCGTC
>JBEKAR010000144.1:0-3772 GCA_050015815.1 Methanomassiliicoccales archaeon
CCGCCTTGAACTCGATGTTGCCCTTCTTCGACTGGATGACATACGGCACGATCTCCTTCTCGAACTTGCCAGCGACCGTGGCCGCCTGCGCCTTCATGTGGCTCTGGAATGAGAGCTCATCCGCCTGCTCTCTGGTGACGCCGAAACGCTCCGCGACCGTCTCGGCCGTGAGACCCATGTGGATATCGTTGAACGCGTCCCATAGGCCGTCGCAGACCATCGAGTCGACGATCTTGTTGTCGTTCATGCGGTAGCCGAAGCGAGCGCCCTTCAGGATGTATGGGGCCATGTTCATGCTCTCCATGCCTCCCGCGACGATGGCGTCGTGCTCGCCCGACTTGATCGAGTTCGCCGCGAGCATCACCGACTTCAGGCCGGAGCCGCAGACCTTGTTGACGTTCAACGAACCTATCTGGACCCTAAGGCCCGCTTTCACCGCCGCCTGGCGCGCCGGGTTTTGGCCGCATCCGGCGCTCAGCACGATGCCCATGATGCATTCCTGGATCTCGGATGGGGCGACACCAGAGCGCCTGACCGACTCCTTGATCACCGTCGCGCCGAGCTCCGTTGCTGGCACATCCTTCAGGGTCCCGCTGAACTTGCCCGTGGCGGTCCTCGACGCAGAGAGAATGACGACTTCGTCCATGCGATGCCTCCCGTGAGATCGATGCTGCCAGCGGCCATCCCATGCGCCGCGGCGGGCTTCCAAATCGATTGGCCGTATATCTAAGTGTCGATTATGGACTTCGACTCCGAACGTAGGGGCTCACGAGCTGCCGCTTGAGCGGCATGCTCAAATGCCGCCTCGAACAGACCGGCGGCTCGTACCAGCCAGGAAGGAGCCACCGGTGCTCTGATTCGAAGACGGCGGCATCAGCGTCAGACTTCCTCCTGCAGCGCTTGCAGCGGTACCCGCCCCCCTTACCGACTGACTTCATGCTCTTGTGGCAGAATGGGCAGATTGGATTCTTCAGCTTCCTCTGGGCGTTCGCCAGGCGGACGACCAGCAGCTTTTCGATGTTCAGCGTCCTCGGCTGGTCCCTCAGCTCGCCGAGCACTGCGATCTCATCCCCGGCGCGGAGCTGCTTCACCGTATCGCGGAATGCGCCGGATGGCTCGTACGCTGCGCAGTCGATCGGCCCCTGCCTTCCCGCGTCCAATCTCACGATGACGTGGCCTCCGGGCACGGTCGACGGCGTCGCCATGACCGTCCCCCGCAGCTCGTAGGATCTGTTCGGAAGCATCTCCGTCCAGCGCCTTATGATGTGATCGTCCGTGCCCTGGTTCGTCAGGAAGAGCAGCCACCGCTCCTTCTCCTCAGACCTGACCGATCCGAGCGCCTCGACGAGCTCGCCCGGGTCGTCCCCTCTGATGCCCATGAGTATGGGACAGCCAGAGTGCGGGGCGATCGCGGGCCGGCACGATGCCTCGTCGTAGTTGTTGAACGTCGAAGGATACCTCGAGTCAAGGGCCTTGGCGTCCTCCGAGTCGACGACCCGTGGGGTGCCCCAACGGGCCCGGGAGCGATAGGCAAGGACCTCGTATGTCCTGTCCCGCGGGCGCCAGGCCATAGCCGCGGATGCCCCGATCACGCCCCTGCCGCCCTCCAGCTCGAAGCGCTTCGCCCCGATCCTGTCGAGCTCGTCCTCGATGTCCCCTCTCGCCACGATGGACCTGACCGTTTGCCAGTAGTAGCGGGAAGAGGGTGCGCGCCTCGAGACGACCAGCCCCGGGCTCGCTCCCTCCTTCACCCGGGACCATCGGCGCACGAGCTTCGATGCCTTATCGAGAATCTCTTCATCGCGCGGCTCGGAGCGGAGCCTCGAGAACGAGTAAATCGGCCCTGTCCCTATCCGACCGATCAGCCTTCGCGTGCCAGAGCCCAGACCGAACCTTAGGCACAATGCCCCATTGCCCCTAGTCTTCCAGGGAACGGCGGGGTTCAATCGGACCAGCCTTGGCAGGCCGATCACGTCGAAGTCGCCGAGCTCTCGCACGAGTTCGGTGGCGAGGAACGTGGTGCACATCTGGGTGACCGAATCTGTATCGTCGATTGCTGCGTACATCTTCGGGCGAGGCCTAGAATCCCCTGCACCATAATCTTTTCCTGCCTCAGACGCGCACCGGCCGCACCCCCTTGACGAAGAGGAAGAGGCCGTCCTCCCACGAGAGATCGGCAGTGACCTCGACGATCGTACCAGCCAGGGGCATCGTTCCGACTACGCCGTTGGCGACGAAGCCCCGGACCTGCTGGTCCTGAGAATCTCGGAGGACAAGTGTCCAGCCGTCTGCGCCCTGCTTGGCGCTGATGAAGACGCAGACCAGCCTCACTTCATCGCTACCCGGCGCGATCCGCGAGATGCTTGTGGCGTAAGGTTCGCTGAAGTCGCTGGTGATGAGCAGGGCCAGGACCGAGAAGAAAGCGAGCGCCGAAAGGACGCGGACCGAGCCGAACTTCACCACACCCGACGATAGACCGACCCTGCATTCCTGAAATCGACTGATTGCAGCCTTCGGGAAAAGGAATGAATACCGCCCCGCCGATTCGGTGGCATGCCAAAGCCGTTCCTCGTCGAGCATGCGGGGCATCTGTCGGTCGCGATCGCGCTCGTATCGGGCTTCGCGGTGGCGGTGGCGCTAGCCGACATTTCCAATAGTAGCTTCGGGCTTGGCGGTTGGTCGGCCTACATCCTCGTGGCCGGGCTCATCGCATTCCTGGTGGGGATCATCTGGCTGGCGACGCATCTCCGCAGCGTCCGCGACTTCCGGGTCTACCTAGAGGAGGACAGCAAGGCTGCCTTCGTGAGAAGCGTCGACGACGCTGAGTATCTTGCGTGGAGGCTGCCGATGAAGTACGAGGAGGAGCTGGCCGCCAAAAAGAAGAGCTTCGGGCTGAAGTGAACGATTAATCGCGACAGAGGGACCCCCCTTCATTTCCACTGGAAAGCCCACGTCCGCCGGGCCCCTGGGTTCCGCCCTGCACCGGAACGCGGATATCATGAAAAGACCGTAGCCGAGTCAAGGATGGTGAGGGAAAGGTCGGTGAGAAAGCGGATTGGCCTGCTATCGGTCAGCGACGACGTCTCTGAAATCGAGGAGCTTGCTCTGGCGGCGGGATACGAGATAACATTCGAAATCGTCCAGAGACGAGATAGGCCCGATCCATCGACCTTCGTGGGAAAGGGCAAGCTCGACGAGGTTAAAGGATTGCTTGGCAAGGTCCGAACCGGGGGGCTTCTAATCAATGGCTACCTCAAACCATCCCAGCACTACAATCTTGAGAACGCCCTCAAGGTCGAGTGCATCGACAGGATCCGTCTCGTGCTAGACATCTTCGCTACCAGGGCATCATCGCGAGAGTCGATTCTTCAGGTCGAGCGGGCCAAGCTCGAGTACGAAACGCCACTTCTCAGAGAGTGGATACACTCAGCGAAGATGGGAGAGCACCCCGGTTTCCTCGGTGGCGGCGAGTACGCGGTCGATGTCTACTACGATACGATAAGAAAGAGGATAAGAAAGATAGACGAGGAGCTGGAAAGGCTGAGATCTAGCTCTGAGACGAGGAGGAGGCAGAGGAAGAGGAAGGGCGTGGCTCTTGTCAGCCTGGCCGGTTATACGAACGCCGGAAAGTCGTCACTCATGAATGCCCTGACGAAGGGAGAGGTCTACGTGGGCCCGACCGTCTTCACGACGCTCACCACCACTACCAGAAGAATAAGAGGTTGGAGCGGAGGAAGAGAGATTCTGATGACCGACACGATTGGATTCTTCC
>JBEKAR010000145.1:0-3712 GCA_050015815.1 Methanomassiliicoccales archaeon
CGCCCGACGGAATGGCCTGGATCTTACGGAGAGCATCGCCCTGTACCGCCAGGCGGAAGAAATCAAGGCAAGGGACCACAAGGCCGCGACCGGCAAGATCCTCGCCGCGGTCGAAGCGGCCGACCGGGCGGCGGCCGACTTCCTCCCGGACATCCTGGTGGACATTGAGTTCCTCGACGAGCCAGTGGAGGGACGGAAGGGCAAGGCGAGGCTGCGCTTCTCGAACGAAGGGAAGGCGATGGCCCGAGAGGTCTGCGTCAAGGTGCAAGGGGATCTGGAGGTCGCGGGGACGGTCTGTCTGCCGAAGCTCAGGGGCGGCGAGAAGGCGTCCGTCGACGTCGAGATCCTTCCGAAGAAGAAGGGCAGCGCGAAGGGGATTCTCGCGCTGGAGTGCAAGCCGGTGCTCTCGAACGACGTGGTCGGGTTCGACACGGAGTTCGAAGTAAGGGTCGAGTGAGAGATCACTTCTTCGAGCTGCGCTTGAGAAGTCCTTCTGGCGAGAACGCCCCCGCGCTAATCAGATCGGCGACGGCCTTGATGTCGCCGCTCATCTGCCTATCCTCGTCAAGACGTCGGACGATGGAGCGTACCAGCTTCCTTGCCGTCTCCGCGCCCCTCCCCGCCCTGAGCTTCTCAAAGTCCAGGGCCTGGGCGGCGCATATCAGCTCGATCGCAATCACGCTTTTGACGTTCTGCGTGACCTGCATCAGCTTCAGGGCGGAGATCGAGCCCATCGAGTTGTAGTCCTCCTGGTTCGCGCTCGTCGGGATCGAGTCGGCCGATGCGGGGGAGGATAGGAGCTTGTTCTCGCTCACCAGGCCCGCCGCCGTGTACTGCAGAATCATCATTCCGGATTCCAGCCCTTCCGATTCGACAAGGAAATCTGGCAGGTGGCTGAGCTTTCCGTCGAGGAGCCTTGCTGTCCTTCGCTCCGAGAAGGCGGCCAGGACGTGCAACGCAAGGCAGGCCTGGTCGAGCGCCATCGCCACAGGCTGCCCATGGAAGTTGCCGCCGGAGAGGACTTCGCCATCGAAAACGAGGGGGTTGTCGGTGACGCTGTTCACCTCCCTATCCACGACCTCACGGGCGAACGCTAGCGAATCGAGGCATGCACCTATCACCTGCGGGGCGCACCGGAGCGTGTAGGCGTCCTGCACCTCGTGACAATCGGCGTGCGAAGCGGCGATTTCGCTGCCCGAGAGCATCGCCCTCAGCCTCTTCGCTACCTCCACCGCCCCGGGATGCGGACGAGCCTGGAACAGCCGCGCGTCGAAAGCATTGGGAGTCCCCTTCAACGCATCGACCGCCATGGCCACCGATGCGATGGATGCGTCGACCAGCCGACCCGCTTCCTCGAGGCCGAGGCAGCCGATCGCGGTCATCATCTGCGTGCCGTTGATCAAGGCCAGTCCCTCTTTCGCCTCTAGCACCAGAGGCTTGAGGCCGACCTTCCTCAGCGCTTCCTTCCCCGGGGTCCTGCTTCCCTCGAGATACGCCTCACCCTCCCCGATCAGCGGAAGGGACATATGCGCCAACGGAACCAGATCACCGCTCGAGCCGACGGAACCCCGGCTCGGGATGACCGGTACGACGTCGGCGTTGAGCATGTCGATGAGCAGCTGGACGAGCGCTTCCCTGACCCCGGACATTCCAGAGCTCAACGAGTTCACGCGCAGTAGCATCATCGCCCTGACGACGTCCACAGGAAGCGGCTCGCCGACGCCGCATGCCGTGGAACGGATGAGGTTCGCCTGGAGCTCCCTCAGATCTGCCGGCGGGATGCATACCGTTCGAAGCTCCCCTACGCCGGTGTTCACTCCGTACGCGGTCTTGCCCTCGGCGACGATGCGTTCGAGCTCCTTCCTTCCTTCATTGATCCTCCGCGCCGCGTCGACGGACAGGGCGACCTTCACCCGCTTCTTCGCGACCGCTTCGACGTCTGGAATCGTCAGCGAGTGACCATCGACCTGAACTCTCATGCTCCCACGCTCGAGCAACCGAGGTGTTGGCTCTTAATGTTTCAGGCCATCATGGCCCGTCGGCCGGCCGGAATTTGTAGCCATAGTAGATGACACCCGCCTGGCCATCCTCGCCTACCTTGCGGAATGAGGTCCGAACCCTCATGCCTATCTTCACGTCCTTAGGGTCGCAGTCGATGAGCTGGGATGTGAGCATCGTCCCCTCATCCATCTTGACCATGACCATGACGTACGGCTTGAGCATCTCGAACTGGCTCGGCGCTTCGTGCACCACGGTGTAGGAATAGACTTCACCGTTACCGCTGAGCTGCAACGGCTGCATCTTCCCGATCGATTTGCGGTGGCAGACCGAGCACACCGCGCGGGGCGGGAAGAACACCTTGCCGCAGACGCCGCACTTCGAGGCGGCCAGATTGTATCTTGAGGGGTTCTCCCTCCAGAACCTAGCGGTCGCCATCAGGCCACCTCCAGAACATGCACCACGCAGGTCGCGCCGGTGCCGCCGACGTTCTGCGTGATTCCTACGCGGGCCCCGGGCACCTGCCTCTTGCCGGCCGTACCCCTGAGCTGCGTCACGATCTCGACCACCTGTGCAATGCCGGTCGCGCCGATCGGATCGCCCCTGGCCTTCAATCCCCCAGACGTGTTGACCGCGACCTTGCCGCCGATCGTCGTCTGTCCGTCGGCCGTCGCCTTCGCACCCTGGCCCTTCTCAAAGAAACCCAGATCTTCGATGGCCAGCACCTCCGAGATGGTGAAGTTGTCGTGCACCTCGGCGACCTGCACGTCCTTCGGACCGATGCCCGCCATCTTGTACGCACGCATCGCCGCGACCTTCGTCGCCTCGAACGAGGTGATGTCGTGGCGGGTGTGGAGAGCGAGCGTGTCTGAAGCTTGCGCCGACGCCTTGATCCTAATCGGCTTGTCGGTGTACTTGCGCGCCTTCTCCATGGCGCACAGCACCACCGCGGCCCCTCCATCAGAGAACGGGGCGCAGTCGAAGACCCGGAGCGGGTCGGCGACCAGCGGCGACTTGAGCACGATGTTCAGGTCGATCTCCCTCTGGAATTGCGCCTTTGGATTTAGCGAACCGTGCTTGTGGTTCTTCACCGCGACGGAGGCGATCTGTTCGCGAGTCGTTCCGAAGTCGTGCATGTGCCTGCGGGCGATCATGGCGTGCAGCGCCGGGAAGGTCGCGCCGAACGTGACCTCCCACTGCTGGTCCCCCGCCGAACTCTGGATCTCCGCCGCCTCGACATCGCCGACGTCCGTCATCTTCTCCGCGCCCCCGGCCACGACGATGTATGATATCCCTGACGCCACGGCCAGGAAAGCCTGCCTGAGCGCCAGTCCTCCAGACGCCCCTGCCGCCTCGACCCTTGTCGCCGGGATGTGGTCCCTCGCTAAGCCGGAGTAGTCCGCGACCAGGGCCGAGACGTGCTCCTGCTCGATGAACCTCCCAGCGGACATGTTGCCGATGTAGAGCGCCTCGATCTCTTCCGCGGCCAGGTTCGCATCGTAGACCGCAGCGAGCCCAGCTTGGATTCCAATGTCCCTGAAGGACAGGTCCCAAAGCTCGCCGAACTTCGTGTCGCCTATCCCGATGACCGCAACGTCCCTCATTCTCCCGCCTCCTTGAGCCGGATCTTGCCCCGGTACTTGGCGTACGTGGAATAATCGATAGTGACCTTGCGCTCGATGAGCTGCTTCACAGTGGGCGCCTTGGACCGGTC
>JBEKAR010000146.1:0-3702 GCA_050015815.1 Methanomassiliicoccales archaeon
GTCTCGTCGGCCCTCGACTCCGCCGTGATCCCCGAGTCGGTGGCCCGCTACGTGCTCTATCACGAACTTCTGCATCTGGAGCTCGGCGTCGACACGCTTCGTGGTCAGCACGACCCGGCGTTCCGCCGCGCCGAGCGCCTCTATCCTAAGTGGCGTGAGTCAGAGGTTTGGCTGAAGAGGATTGCCTCCGGTTAATCACCGCGGGCATGAAGGCAATCTCAGCAGATATTGAGGCACGCCCTGCGGCGCTCGTTTTCCTTTGGGGATTGAGATTGCTCAACAAGATGGCGTCCTAGAGAAATGTGGGCAGTCAGCATGTTGAGACGTAGTCCGGCAGTGATTGCATCGCGTCGTGGGCGAATCCCGATTGATCCAGTGATCAGCGACATCGAGTGCGCTCCGCAGAGCAGATGGGAGGCGAGGAAGCAGACGAGCGCGGCTGGGAAGGCGATCGTCCCAATGGCTAGCGCAACGAATCACGCAACGAACGCGCTGTTCCTACTGAAATGCCGCATCCCGTGGGGCATTGATGATTTCCGGATTGTTTAAGTTGGACTCGCTCACAAAGTCGCCCTGCAGTTGGATTGGAAAGGTGGATTCTGTGGGTGAGCAACCTCAGATAGTGGTGGTGGGAGCTGGAGCGATCGGCATGTCGTTGTCTGGTTGGATCTCTCCAAACTACGGGAACCTGTCCTTGCTTGCCATAGGAGAATCCCTTAGGGTCATCAAGGAACGTGGCCTCAAGTCATATGCGAAAGGGAAAAGGGAAGTGACCGTAGCAATGCCATTGCGTGCCATCGGTTCGATGAGCGAGGTAGAGTCTCCCGATATCGTCGTCATCTCGGTCAAGAACTATGACCTGGATTCGACATCGCGCGATCTGAAGAGACAGCTCTGCGACCACGAGCCCGTCGTAGTGGCGCTGCAGAACGGCGTATCGAATCAGCAGATACTGCCCAAGTACTTTGCCAGGGTCGTCTACGGTGTGGTCTGCTACAACGCTTGGCGAGATGCCCCGGGTGAGGTGGGGCATGAGCGTCAAGGATACATCATCCTAGGCACGCCCGCAAATGACCTGCAGGACGAGATGCTGGAGATCAAGCGGATTTTCGACCTTGGCATAAGGTGCGTGATCACGGACCGTCTTCAGGACGCCGCCCACTGCAAGTTAGTAGTAAACCTCGCCAACCCCCTGATGACGCTCGTAGGTGCTGAGCGGCGACCGATCGAATCGTACGGCATTCTTGCCAAGATGACGCTCGCTCTCTACAAAGAAGGCATCGAGCTGCTGCAGGCGGCTGGGTTCCATGAGCACTCCCTCGGACCGGTCCCCTCGTGGAGATTCCTGAGATTGGGCGCTCGGCTGCCAGCCTTCTTGCTGACTCCCGTGCTGAGGCTCAACGCGGGAAGGCTCGGCATGAACAGCATGGCCCAGGACGTCTTTGGAGGCAGGAGCAACACTGAGCTTGAAGAGCTGAACGGATACATGCTGGGCCTCGCAAGGAAGACTGGATTCCCGACCCCGATAAACGAGACGGTCTATGACGTCGCGAGGGAGCGCTTCGGGCCGGGATTCCGACCCATCTCAGAAACGGAGCTTTGGACAAGGATCAAAGAAAGGGTGAGGGCGGCGAAATCGGGTCAAAATGCCATTCCACGTCACTGAGCTCGATCTCAGACCGCATCCTGGTCCAACTCTCCAAGGCCTGGTCCTACTCCCATTTCTCCCTCTTCTCGGGGTACGCGACCTTGGGTCTCTTTGTCAGGAACGAATCCTCGATTGACCCGCAGATCCTCCGAGCCGTCCCTATCGGCATCGCTGCCGCCATGAAGTCTGGCGGGAAGAAGCGATTACCGGTGGGGTCTACGGGGCCCACGAACATGGTGTCCTTTGGCGCGTTCGCGGCCATCCCCGCAGGATAGGTGACCAGTGTGGAGCAGGCCGAGCCCCATGGGATCACTATCGCTCCGAAGACATTCGTGGTGGAGAAGTGGTCGAGGGCGCATATGTTCCTTATCTGTTCCGCCGTCCCGAAGCACATCACGCTCGTCGCTTCCGCGTCTTCCTCCATCTCAGCGCAGGGGCGGATCACTACATTATTGCCGATTGGCGTGATCTTACCAGCCATGCGGCTCGCTTCTTCCACCATCTCCGGACTAGCCTTCAAGTATTCCGCCGCGCCGCCCCGGAAGGTCTTCGTCCCGGTGGAGACGAAGTACTGCAGTCCGGCTGGGGCGCTCATGTAGCCCAGATGGACACCTCCCCCGGGACAACAGCCTTCGAGGGAAGCTTCGCCAATGAACATCGGGGGAAGGTCCTTGAACGAGAGCTCCAGGAACGCCTTAACCAAGCAACGGTCCACCTTCGACGTTGGCACCCAACCAGGTTCTATCATGTCGGTCCCGTAAACGCATAGAGGCTTGGCCTTCAGCCTGCCTGCGGTCGTGAGCCTTCTTCCTACCTCGGCGACGGAGAGTCTGTCCATGGCACCTATTCCTCTGCGGAGGTGTGACAGCTAGAGGCTAATCTAACTTTCTCAGGCCGCGGGTTCGACAATGGCAACGGCTATTGATTCTCGTTTCTCGCGAGAAAATATTTAGCTATTGGTTACCATTACTGTCAGCGTGGCGGCTGACATTCAGAGATGGACAAAGCAGATGAAGACGATCATAGACATCGTTTACACCAGTCATGTCCACCTGACAGCCGATGAGATATACAAACGAGCACGCAAGAGACTTCCCAACATCAGCCTGGGGACGGTCTACAGGAATCTCAACAAACTGAAATCCCAAGGAATGATCTCAGAGGTCTCAAAGGGGCAACTGAGCACTTTCTCGAAACACCCAGACAGCAATGCGCATTTCGAATGCGACGCATGCCACCGACTTTACTGCGTTCCTTTCGACATGGATGTCTATGAGCTCTCCAGAAAGAGCGGTTTCCAAGTGAAGAGGTGCTCGCTAAGCATGAGCGGCATCTGCAAGGAGTGCGAGAAGAAATGCACATAGCGGAAGGGTTCCTGCCGTGGTACTGGTGCGTGTTCTGGTTCGCCTTGTCGCTACCGATTGTGGCCTATGGTTTCTGGCAGATCCGGAAGCTCTTCAGAGAACATCCGGAACAGAAACTGATGATGGCCGTTTCTGGAGCGTTCATCTTCGTCCTGTCCTCCCTCAAGTTGCCATCGGTGACCGGTTCGTCATCGCATCCGACGGGGACGGCGGCGTCGACGGTTTTGTATGGAGTGGCCGTCACTTCCAGCCTCTCGTTCATCGTTCTCATTTTCCAGGCTTTGTTGCTGGCGCACGGAGGTATCACGACTCTAGGAGCGAACGACTTCTCCATGGGAATAATGGGCCCTCTCGTCGCCTTTCTCGCTTACAAGGGACTGATGAGATTCAAGGTCAGCTTGGTCCCGACCGTCTTCATCGTTGCGTTCCTCGCCGACATCTGCACTTACATTACCACGGCAGTTCAGCTTGCGGTTGTATATCCTACCAACGGAAGCATCGTGGCCTCGTGGGTGGATTTCATGGGGATCTACGCGGTGACCCAGATTCCGCTGTCGATCGCTGAGGCAATTCTGATGGTAATGTTCTTCGACTATCTGTCAAGAGCGAGACCGGACATCACCGCCGGAAAGCTCATCGTCAAGAAGAGAGAAGGCACCGACACGACACCAGAGAAGCCAACAGAGGGAG
>JBEKAR010000147.1:0-3701 GCA_050015815.1 Methanomassiliicoccales archaeon
TTGGTTGCGTTCGATTCGACCAGGAGAACGATCATCCGGGCGACGTCGGAGGCATGGATGAAGTCCCTCGTCTGACCGCCGTCGCCCTCAATCGTTAGCTTCTTTCCCGCCTTCACCTGGCCAACGAACTTCGTGATCACGCTCGAATGCGAGCTCTTCGGATCGGTCCGGTTAGAATAGAAGTTGAACGGCCTGACGATGGCATGCTCAATGCCGTACATCTTGCTGTATGTGCGGACATACGCCTCGGAGCACAGCTTGCTCGTGCCGCAGAACGAGAGCGGCTTCTGCGGATGGTCCTCCCTGATCGGCACCGAGATCGGGTCGCCGTAGGTCGCGACTGAGGAGATGAAGATGACGCGGCGGGCCCTCGCCCTGCGCGCCGCTTCGAGGACACTCGTCGTCCCGCCCAGGTTCGCGTCCATGTCCGAAAGGGGGTTCGAGTTGCTCCAGTCCACCGACGTCTGGGCGGCGCAGTGCACCACGACTTCCGAGGCCGTCATCAGCCTTTCCATTTCCGCTCTGTTCGTCACGTCGCCGCGCTCGACCATATCGCGGTGCGCTTCGAACCGAGGTGGCACCAGGTCGACCCCGAGCACCTCGTGGCGCTCTGCAAGCTGATCGAGCAGGAACGAACCCAGCTGGCCCGAGGCGCCGGTGACAAGGACCCTCATTGAAGTATGGATGCGGCCAGCTGCAAGATATCACTTGCGCTCCTCTACAGCGAATTCTTGGTCCTAGCCCTTTCCCTTCGATGGCTCAGTCTCTGTCTTCTCGAGGGCGGGGAACCTTGTCGCCTTGCACTTCCAGCACTCGGTCCACTTGTTGATGTTCATAGCGCCGCACTCCGCGCAGCGCCAGGTATCGATATAGCCTATCGGAGCGCAGGTCTCGCACTCCACACCCTCCCCTTTCTTCTTCTCCGCCATTCCTCATCCTCCGTGAGACGCCTTGCGCCTGGCGAGCATCAGGTCCATCGCCCGAATCAGGTCGGTACGTGTGACCAGGCCAACCAGGTTCTTCCCCTGCACCACCAGGACCCGACCGATGTTCTTCGTCGACATGATCTTGAACACCTCCACCGCCTGCTCCTCTGGTCCGATGGTGATCAGCGCCCTCGACATCACCTGCCCGACCGTGACGTTCGCCCGCTCCTGCTCTTTGATCCGAGTGATGTCCTCCAGGGTGACGACACCGACGGGGACGCCGTCCTGCACCACGGGATATCCGATGTGGCGTTCTGTCATTACTCGTTGCATCACGTCTGATATCGGGGTGTCTGGTGAGACCGTCGTGACCTCGGCGGTCATGATTTCCCTCACCTTCACTCCTTTCAACGCCGTCGTGACCTGCGTTACCCTCCACTCCTCGTCAGCGCCGATGTAGATGAAGAAGGCGATGAGGATCAACCAGAAGTTGAAAAGCACACCGAAGATCGCCATGACAATCGCCAGGTACTTGCCTACCCAGACAGCGATGCGCGTTGCCTTGAGGAAGTCCATCCTCTTCGCCAGCTCCGCCCTCAGCACTCTCCCTCCGTCCATCGGGAACGCCGGCAGGAGGTTGAAGAAGCCGAGCAGGATGTTGTAGAAAGCGATGATGCTCATGGTGATCGCAATTGCCTGCACCGCGGCCCCGTTGCCCAAGCCGTTCACGACCAGGAAGAGCGGGGTGAAGACCAGTCCGATGATTATCGAGGAGAATGGCCCGACGAACGCCATCCACGCTTCGCCCTTCGCCTCGTCCGGCATCTCCTCTATCTGCGATATCCCCCCGAAGATGAACAGCGTGATCCCGGAGATCTTGTAGCCCCGCCTTACCGCCACCACCGAGTGCGCGAGTTCGTGCGCCAGCACCGAGACGAAGAAGATGATTGCAGAGAAGATGCCCCAAATGAGCTTCGAGATGTCGCTGATGGGAAGGTTCGCATAGCCCAAGGGGAAGATGTAGATCGTGACTGCGGAGAAGGCGAAGACGACCGCGAAGATCGGCAGGATGAGCAGCAGGCTGACATGCAGGTAAACGGGGATACCGAACAACTTGCCGATCTTGAGCGAACCGGATGGCATCCCTCGTCTTTGAGAGCGCGCCCTACTTATCCCCTTTGATGCCCAGGACTGCCAGCGTCAAACCTGTAGACTCGAGAGGAATGGGAACGAATGGGGCAGAGAGCCCCGGAAAGGTTTAGATCCGCCTGAAGAAGGCGTAGCCCAGGATGCTGAATAGGGCGATGATCGAAGCGGCCATCGCCTCAAGGACGATCGCATTGTTGCTGTCGGTGTTCGATGTGCTGGTTTGCAGCTTCGAGACGTCCGCAGTCAGGTTGCCGATCTGGGTGTTGACCGTCACCACATTGCCTTCCAGCGCGGTCACCCTACCTTACGGAATCCAGAGCGAGGTCTGTATCGTGAGATGCTGTTCACGATCCCAATGACAGTGGCGTTGATCGCCTCGAGCGTCGTCGTGACCGTGCAGATGTCTTTCTCGCTGTCGTTGGTCGGTGTGAGAGCCCCTCTTTTGTGAACGGTGCGGCAGTGAGAGACCATCAGTCACCACAAGGACCGCGATCTCTCCGATCAGCGCACGTCGACCGGTGTTTCTTGGCAAGCTCTCGACTCATTGAAATGATGGCGCGACCTCCGCCTGGTGCGCCTTGCGTGATCAATTGACCTAGCCGGAGAGGAGGCCGCCCTCTCGGTGGCCATCCTCGCCTCGTTCATTCTCGCGCTTACAAGCGCCTCGGATATCATCGATCACCTCAAAGGGGCGGCCGGAACGTCTAGATTCTACCGCCCTGCGGCGGTTCTCAATTCCCTCTCCTCTCGACTGCGGGACGCCATCTGACTCGATGGTCGCTACCGCCCTGCGGCGGGCAAAGCGATAATACCCCCTCGGACGTTGTAATCATTCATGTCCCTATACGAAGCGAGGATCCGGGTCATCCACGATTGCCCCTACAGCAGACTCGCGAGGAAGTTCCCCGATGCGACCATAGCCATGTGGTGCAACTTCCACACTCACATCTTCGAGATCAGCGCACCCTCTGACGAGATCATCACCCAGGTCCAGAAGGAGATGAACATGGGAGGATCGAACCATATGGTCGTTGGCGAGGGCAAGCACCTGCGCATGGTCCTTCAGGACTGCGACTGCACTCCTGGCGTGGCGAGTGCCATCGAGCAGGAGGGCCTCTGGCACGAGGAGCCGGTGATCTACCGCGAGGGCTGGGAGAACTACCGCGTGATTGGGCACGACCGCGCCGCGTTCGAGAGGCTCGTCAAGTGTGTCGAGAAGGATGGCGGGGTGGTCGAGTTACTCTCCCTCAAGCCGCTCCGCCTGAGAGGCGCGGCGGATGACATGATCCTCACCACCTCAACGCTGTTCGCTGGTTTGACTGATCGACAGGTGAACGTCCTCGCGAGCGCCGTCGCGGCGGGGTACTTCCACGAATCGTGCGAGCTGGGCCTCGACGACCTTGCTAGGCGGGCCGGACTCTCCCGTTCGACCTACGCCGAGCACCTGCGCAAGGCTCAGAACAAGATGTTCGACAACCTATGCCCGCTCATTCAGATGGCGGCGGATACAGAAAGGACCGTGTGAGCCCCCTCATGAGACGCTGACCTCAGTCCAAATCCTTTCTTGAGGTGCTCCAGCCTGGTCTTAAAGAACGGCACCAACCTACCACCTCGAAGTGCTCCCCG
>JBEKAR010000148.1:0-3698 GCA_050015815.1 Methanomassiliicoccales archaeon
CTCCGTCGTCATCTCTGCCAGTCTCCGCATCTCCGAGAAGGAGTCGATGTTGATCATGACGCCCCTCGATGCGACCTGGTAGAGCTCCTCGGTCGAGACGCTGACCCCGGTGTACAGTATCCGTCCCGGAGGGAAGCCGGCGCGCAGGCAGGCGTCGACCTCGTTGACCGAAACGGCGTCGATGTTGCTCCCCTCCTGGCAGAGGATCCTGAGCACGGCGAGGGCCCAGTTGGACTTGCAGGCGAAGTGCACCCTGACCGGCATGTACGCCTTGAACGCGCCCTTGATGCGGCGGTAGTTGTCCCTTACCGCTTGCTCATCCGTAACATAGAGCGGCGTGCCGTATCGTTCAGCCAGATCGACTGAGCTGACGCCCCCGATCATCATCGTGCCATCCGAGTTCTCGAACTTGCGCATTTCAACCACCAATGAATCTCTCGTGCAGCCGCTTGACGACGTCCACGGCCTTCTCGCCAGGGACGACGAAGTTGAGGGCGACGTCCGAGGCGCCCTCAGATATCATCTCGATGTTCGCATCCGCCTCTTCCGCTGCCTGGAAGACCCTCGCCGCCACGCCCTTGACGTTGATTATGTCGTCCCCGACGGCGCAGACCAGAGCGACGTCCTCTCGGACGACGACCCTCTCGACCTGTCCGCTTTTCAGCCGCTCGATCCTGTCGCAGACCCCCTTCACGTCCGACTTGGGGACGGCGAGGGCGAGGGTGGAAAGCGAGGTCGATATCGCATATGCCGTCGTCCCCTCTCGGTCGATCGAGTCAAGCAGCTCGGTGACCAGACCGGGGCTGTAGGCTATCTCCGCCGAGTACAACTTGACGATGCTGAGGTCCGGTTTCACCGCCACGCTCTTCAGCATCTTTCCGCTCCTCGAGGTCAGGATATGGATCTTCGTGCCTGGGTGCTCGGGGTTGAAGGTGTTCTTGACGAGCACCTCGATCCCTTTCCGCCTCGCTGGCTCGATCGTCCTGGGATGGAGCACCTTCGCTCCGAAGTAGGCGAGCTCCGCCGCCTCGCTGTAATCCATCTCTTCGATCGTCCGCGCTTCAGGCACAATCCTCGGGTCGGCGGTCATGAAACCGTCGACATCGGTCCATATCTGGAGCGTAGCGGCATCGAGGGCGTACGCGACCACGGCTCCGCTGTAGTCGCTCCCTCCCCTGCCGAAGGTGATTGGCATGTTGCTCTGGCTGATGCCGTAGTATCCGGTAATGACGGGGGTCTTGCCCTCCTTGATGAGGGGCTTCACATTCCTTTCGAAGTTCGCCGAGGTGATCTCCAGGTCGGCCGCTCCATTGCCGAACCTCCCGAGCGCGGAAATGCCTGCCTCTTCCGATGTCAAGGCAATCGCGTCGACCCCCCGGGAGCTGAGCAGTGTCGCGACCGCCAGCGAAGAGAGCCTCTCGCCCCAACTCGCGATAGTGTCCCGCGTGGCCGGCCTGCTCTCTGGCACTTCGTATCGTTCCATGACCTGGCGGAGCGCGCCCAGCCTCACCTTCAGCTTGACCTCGAGCCCCTTCAGCTCGTCCTTCTTCACAAGTTTCGAGAGGGCATCTGTGTGTTTCTGGCGCAAGGACTCGATCAGCGCCTCCTTCCGGTCCGGTCGGTTCGTCCAAGCGATGAGGGAGTTGGTGACGCCCGACATCGCCGAAACCACCACCGCTTTGAGCGAATCGTCGCGAACGACTATCTCCGCGAGGTTCCTCAGGGCGCTTGCGGAGCCGACGCTGGTGCCCCCGAACTTCATGACCGTGATCAAAGACCGAGCACCTCTGCCATCGAATGCACCCTGCCGTCCCGCCGGGCGGAGACCCAGCGGATCGCGGTCAGCGCTCCCTCGGCGAAGGTCTCTCGCGACGAGGCGCGGTGCGTGAGCTCGATGCGCTCCTTGTTGCCAGCGAAGATGATCGTGTGCTCGCCGACGACGTCCCCCGCCCTGATAGCGTGGATGCCAATCTCCCTGCCCCGCGGTCCGACGTTCCCGTGGCGTCCATAGACGAAGCGGTCGATGCCGGTCACTTCCGAAACTATCTGGGCAGCCTTGAACGCAGTTCCCGATGGTGCGTCCTTCTTCTTGTCATGGTGTGTTTCGATGATCTCGACGTCATAGTCCTCGAGAACCGCCGCGAGCACGCCGCACATCTTCCAGAAGACGTTCACGCCGACGGAGAAGTTGGGGGACACCACCGCGGAGACGTTGCTCTCCGCCACTGCCAGATCGAATCGCTTCAGCAGTTCCTCGGGGAGGCCGGTGGTCGCTACTACGCAGTTGACCCCGAGCGGAGGGACCTTGAGCAGATTCGCTTCAGCGGCGGACGCCGATGTCGCATCGACGTAGACGTCCGCCTGGTTGACGATCGTCTCGATCTCGCTCGCTGGATACGCCCTGACGCCGGAGGAGAATTCTCTCCCCGCATGCCCTCCCGCGTCCGAGACGATCCCTGCCATCAGCTTCATGTCCTCCTGTCTCGCCACGAGTTCGCAGATCATCCCCCCGAGCTTGCCGGTGGCGCCACCCACCACGACCTTGATCATGACCGTTCGCCTCCGCTCACTACACCAGCAGGCCAAGGTCGGCGAGCGTCTTGCGCAGGATCTCGTGGTTCGCGGGTTCCATCTCGCACAGAGGCAGCCGGAACGGTCCCGCGGGCATGCCCATCATCCCCACCGCGGTCTTCACAGGGATCGGATTCGTCTCGATGAATAGGTTGGTGAAAAGCGGCATGAGCCGGTAGTGGATCTGGCGCGCCTCATCCCAATTCCCCTCAAGCGCAGCATGGGTCATCTGGCACACCTCCTTCGGCATGAGGTTCGATGCGACGGATATCACTCCGCTCGCCCCGAGCGCCATCATTGGGAAGGTGAGGTTGTCGTCGCCCGATAGTACGGAGAACCCTTTCGGGACCATGCCGATCAAGCTCATGATCTGGGGCAGGTTCCCCGAAGCCTCCTTGACTGCCACGATGTTCGGAGTCTCGGACAGCTTGACTATCGTCGAGGGCAGGATGTTCGAGCTCGTCCTTCCTGGGACGTTGTAGACGATGAGCGGCAGGTCGACGGCCCTAGCGATCGCCTCATAGTGCTTCACGATTCCCTTCTGGGTCGGCTTGTTGTAGTACGGCGATATGAGAAGCAGGCCGTCCGCCCCGAGGTCCATTGCTCCCTTGCTCAAGTGAATCGCCTCATGCGTCGCGTTGCTGCCCGTTCCCGCGATGACCTTCGCCTTCTTCGCCTGGTCGATCACGATCCGGATGACCTCGAGATGCTCCTCGTGGGTCAGGGTGGCAGATTCGCCGGTCGTCCCACATGGAACGATGAAGTCGATGCCCTGCCTCTCCTGGAACTCGACCAGCCTTAGGAGGCCGGCTTCGTCGAGGTCGCCCTTCCTGTCGAAAGGCGTGATCAATGCTGTTCCGCAACCGTCGATCATCTCAATCGCCCCCGTAATGGTCCTTGAGGATCAGCCTGGTCCTGGTCGAGATGACGTTGTCGAATCGGCGGACCTGCTCGATGATCTCATTCAGCTGAGGCGATGAGGTGACGTCGATGATGGCGACGATGTCCTCTTCACCAGTGACCTCGAACACCTCGGACACTCCATCGAATTTCGCAATGTTGGCTGCGACTTCCGAGGTGTTGACGTTGACATCGATCTTGACCTCGATTATCGCCTTGACGTTCTT
>JBEKAR010000149.1:0-3695 GCA_050015815.1 Methanomassiliicoccales archaeon
GAGCTGAGCAGATGAGGAGTGGCTTAGCCTTCTCCGTTCGCCCGTCATCGACTACTGCATCTTTTCCCAGTCCGGATGCGATGCTTCTCCGAACTGATAGCCGAGAATCTTGTCCCCTCTCTGGATCCGATACGAGTTGGGCGGCGCCGGAAGGACGGCCACGACCTCTCCTTGCCTTCCAACATTGAATTCGCTGGTGACCCTCCCGTCATGTCCAGGGACGAGGTACTCTATGTTGAGCACCTTCTTCCCGTCGCTCTGCAAGAGCCGTATGACGACGATCCCGATCACGGGGTACCGCCAGATGTCCGATGACCCTGGAGCTTCGGCCCCACCGGTCGCCTTGTCTGCCATGTTCTCGTCCAGAGAGGCTTGTCTAGGCTTAAGCCTTCTCGGATTCTCCGTCGGGACCAAGCGAAAAAGCGAACGTATTTAGCTCTCCCGATGTCAGAGAAGACATATGCCCAAGAAGGTCGAGGTCTTCGCGCTCAACTGCCAGAAGTGCAGGCAGATCGAGGTCGTCGCCACCGCCGCAGTCGAAGAGAGCGGTGCCGACGCGGAGATCAACAAGATTCAGGACCCCGAGGAGATGAAGCGACGCGGGGTCGAGAGGCAACCAGCGTTGTTCATCGACGGCGAACTGATCTCTGAGGGCAGGCTCCCCAGTGTCGAGGAGATCAAGGCGCTCCTGATGCAGGGCAAGATCAAGACCGAGGGCGAGATCAGGAAGAAGGCGCCCTGAGGCTACTTCTTCTTCCGCCTCATCAATCCGACCAGGGCGCGTGGCAGGCTTTTGTAGAGGCCGGGCGTCTGCCATTCAAGGTCTCGCTTGACGCAGATCGTCGACTCCATCAGCTCGGTGCACTTATCCTTCAGCGCCGCCATTCTCGAGGCGCGTTCGGTCGGGTCCTCGACCAGGACGATGCGGTCCACCTGCGCCAAGATGTCCCTTGCCGTCGCGGTGCGCTCCGCCCTGTCCCTTCTCGCCTCCTCGTCGATAAGTCCGCGTTCAAACCTGACCTCATTCATGATGTCCGCTACGTCGTAGGAGGCGTTGACGATCTCGTCCCGGCTCATCCACTTCGTCTCGTACGAAAGAACGTATTTCCAAGAGGGACTGGCGAGCCTGATCCGGTGATCCTCGAGCGTGCGGGCGAAAAGAGTGTATCCCGCCTTCTCCGGGTTCTCGAACGCATAGCTGCCGGGGTCGATGAAAGGGGCAAGAGGCGAAGAGAAGACGAAGAGTCGAGGGTCGTTGTCTACCAGATTGTAAAGACGCCGCGAGTACTCGGCGCTCTGCAGGGCGCTCTCCTTGGTCTGCCTCGGCAGGCCGATCATGAAGAACATGTCGAAACGCGAGCAGCCGTTCTGCAACGCATTGGCGATAGTTCTCTCCATCGGCTCCGTCTCGAACGGCCGCCCCAGCGCATCACGGACCTCCTGTGAATGAGAATCTGGTGAGAACTCAATCGAGTAACTTGATGTGGACGATTCAATCGACCTGAAGTATTCATCGTCCGCCGGGGTGAAGATCTCCAGCACGAGGTGGTTGTCGACCCCGAGATCTTTGAGCTCCTTGAAGAACCTGCGCTGGTAGGATCTTCCTCCGCGTCTCACGTCGCCGACAACGAAGGTCGGCGCCTCGAGGTAGTTCTGGATGTCGCGGATGTCGGCCGCGACCTTCTCCGGGCTACGGAACGCCGCCCTCTGCCTGCCGAGGAAGCCTTGCATCGCGCTGCAAGAACCGCCGCAGACGACGCACTTCTGATAGCAGCCTCGGACGGTGAAGACCGCGGTCAACGGATAGCGGTCCCAGTCCGCGAAGGGCTTGTGTCCTTCAAGGTCCCGGTGCTTGATGACAGAGCGGACGATCCAGCCATAGTCGACATCGATGTAGTCCAGATCCTCCGGGACGAAGGTCATTGGGTTGTGCGCGACCTTCCCGCCCTCCTTCCAGCTGAGGTTCTGGACCTTGGCGAGCGAACTGCCACTCTCAAGGGAATCGAGCAGCTCCGCCACAGGTATCTCGGTCGAGTCTCCCCGCATCACCAGGTCGACCTGCGGGTAGCGGACGAGCTCGTCGTGATAGTATGTGGAGGAGTAACCGCCCATCAGCACCTTGCTGTCCGGATGTTTCTCCTTGACGATCCTCGCGACCTCAAGCGCGCCATGCGCATGCGGCAGCCAGTGAAGGTCGATCCCGAACACGTCCGAGTCCAGCCGTCTGATCAGTCCAGGCACGTCGAGCCCAGGGTCGTTGAGCATCATGCTCGCCAGGTTGACAATCCTCACCTTGTAGCCGAGCTTGTGAAGATGCGCCGCGATGGTCATGAAGCCGAATGGGTACATCTCGAACACCGGCGTCGAGGGCACCAGGTCGCTGACCGGGCCGTAGAACAGGAACTCCTTGCGGAAGTCGTACACGCTCGGGGCGTGTAGAAGTATCAGATCCTGCTTGGCCAACGGTATCAGCTCGGCTTAAGATGCGAGAGGCTACTCGGTATTTGAATGCTTCAAGGCCGTCCGATCACTTGCCGAAGCGGCGCTGACGCAGCTGGTATGAGCGGATGGCGCGGAGGAAGTCGACCTTCCTGAACCCGGGCCAGTAGACATCGGTGAAGTACAGCTCGGAGTAGGCGAGCTGCCAGAGCAGGAAGTTCGACACTCGCTCCTCTCCCGAGGTGCGCAGGATCAGGTCGGGGTCGGGGAACGGCGCGGTGTATAACTCCTTCGACACCATCTCTTCATCGATCTGAGAGACGTCTAGCTCGCCCGACTTGACCTTCTGGGCGATGTTCCTGATTGCCTGGACTATCTCCTCCCTGGAGCCGTATGCGAGGGCGATGTTATAGTAGTAATTAGAATAGTTCGCCGACCTGTTCTCGGCGTACTCGATCGCCTTGATGACATTCGCCGGGAGGAGCTCGCGCTGTCCCAGGACGGCGACCTTGATGCCGTGCTTGTGGATCCTCTCGTCGTCGCCGAGCTTGTAGAAGTTCTCCTCGAAGAGCTTCATGAGGTACTCGACCTCATCGTGCTCCCGGTTCAGGTTCTCGGTGCTGAAGGCGTAGATCGTCAGAATGCGGATATCGAGCTCGAGGCACCATTCGAGGACCTCTTCGAGCTTGTCCTTCCCCTTGGCGTGGCCCTCGACCGGCGAGAGGCCTATCTCCCGGGCGAAGCGGCGGTTGCCGTCCATGATGATCGCAACGTGCTGTGGGATCGGGCTCTCCCGCACCTCCTTCAAGAGCGTCTTCTCATAGGTCTGATAGGCGGTGTTGGCGATGACCCTGGATATCTCGTTCCTGATGCAGATCCCCCGATGAATCGGCTTAGTAATGGCTGCCCGGATATCTAGTTTTCCTGAACAGTTGAGGGGTGGGGAATCAGGAGGTTTCGGACCCGTCGATGGTGCCCTCTTATGCTCACTGCCAGTCTTCCGGGATCATCGCCGCTTTGAGCCCCATGTCGAAGCAGCCGACCCCCTCCACGGCGCCGATCATTCCTCTACGGCCAGTGATCTCAACCACTTCGACGCCCCCCGCCATCGCCGCCTTCTCGGCGTTCTCGACCGTGAGGACGCGCTTCTTCGCGTCGAGCCCATAATCCTCGAGGACCTTCGGGACCCTGAGCCCCTGGAATATCGCCAGGGCGGTATGCTTCGAGAGCGTGTTGTCCATGACGAATTTGATGAC
>JBEKAR010000150.1:0-3632 GCA_050015815.1 Methanomassiliicoccales archaeon
TTTCTGAGGCCACTCGCCTCAGCGTTCATTCTTTTCCCTCTGCAAAGTTATTTACCTGGCTCGGCATTGGCTCTGCGATGATCGAGAACCACGCCCGCTGGGGCCTGGCCAGGACGTCCACGCTTACCGTCGGGACGATGAAGGTCACGACCCCGGCGATAGGGTTCCTCGAAGCCGAGGGCGTCCGCATTCCTGGCGGGGCTCAAGTTGTCTCATCCGTCGGGCCGGATGGCACGAAGCTCAAGTCCTTGGGAGGGGCCGTCCTCCATCAGCTGCCCTCTCGGTTCTGGATCCCTTCATCGTTCAGGGCGGAAGAGGAAGCTGACGACGCCTGCGGCCTGCCGACAAGGATTGTTCCGGCCTCCGAGGGCATCACCCTGTCCCGCAGCGGCGACGAGGTCGTGCTGCTCGATCATTCCTTCGAGCTCAGGAGGGACCCGAGGGCCTTTGTCAGGTCCATCGCAGAGCTGAGGCGGAGCGTCGGACCGAGGCCGCTGATATTCGCGCCGGGGATCATGGACGTCTCGAACATCGCCCTGCTCGCCTATGCTGGCGTTGACCTCTTTGACTCATCGCTCATCGTCTATCAGGGACTTCGCGGCTTCCTCTCTACGACCGAAGGCTGGCTTCCCACCGAGCCGGCCAAGTGGATCTCTCCCAGTCCGTCCAGGAAGGAGATCGCTTCGCTCAACTGTGATGCGGCGGCGAATGAGGTCGCGCTCGTCAATCATATGATTTCGTCAGGGCGCATCAGGGAGCTCGCGGAGATCAGGTCGAACGCCTCTCCATGGGGAGTCGCGGTCCTCAGGCTCCTCGACCTCGATCAGCAAGCGCTGCAGGAGATCTTCGTTCCGGTTACCGGTCCGAGGTTCTGTGCCAATTCCAGGCAGTCATTGTCCAGGCCAGACGTGGCTCGCTACCGTCGGTGGGTCCTCGAGCGGTACCGCCCCGCCCCTCACAAGAAGGTCCTCCTTCTCATCCCCTGTTCGGCGAAGAAGCCCTACTACATGTCGAAGAGCCATAGGGCGTTCCGCTCGGCCCTGACGAGCGTTCCGAACCATGAGGTCGTGCAGGAGCTCATCGTCACCTCTCCTCTCGGCGTAGTGCCGCGTGAGCTCGAACTGTTCTACCCGGCGGCGCAGTATGACATACCGGTCACGGGCCACTGGGACAGGGAGGAGGTGGCGATGGTGCAGCAGATGGTCAAGCAATTCTCATCTTTCTTCGAGACGGTCATCGCCGACCTGGGAGCGGAGAGCGAGTTCATCCGAGAGGTGGTTGACGCGGAGGAGGTATCCGACGGGAGGCCGACCTCGCAGGTCTCGCTCGGCGCCATGATCGAACGTCTCACCGCGGCCTGCGAGAAGCATCCGAGCGTCTCGTCGGGAAAGGACCGCGCCGCCTCGCTCGCTTCGGTCGCGAGGTTCCAGTTCGGCGAGGGAGGGGAGCGCCTGCTCGACGGCTGCTCCGTCTCAGGGCTCTATCCCGTTTCCAAGATCATCGGGGCAGGCGGTCAGCTTGGCATGATGAGCGAGGAACGGGGAATGATATCGCTCACCCTGGAAGGCGGGGAGAGGATTCTCCAGACCAAGCATCACTGGGTCGAGACAGAGGACTTCGAGCTGAAGGGCAACCTGTTCTGCAAGGGGGTGAAGGACGCTGATCCCGACCTGAGAGCCAGAGAAGAGGCTCTGGTGCTGAGGAAGGGCGCGCTCGTCGCGGTCGGCGTCGCCGCTGTCAGCGCGGCGGACATGCTCTCCAGCGACCGCGGTCTCGCGGTGACGATCCGACACAAAACGAAAGCCTATGCACTTTCGGAAACATCCAGACGTTCCTGAGCGGAGGCGGATTCGGGTACCTCCCCGACTTCGGTACTTAAGTGCCCGACCACATCATCAGACCCAGTGATGCGCCATGGATGCGGACACTGACCACTACAGCTGGGAGGAAGTTTACCACCTCTTCGGCGTGATCACGAGGACGCACGTCGCGCAGCCATCCCACGGTGAGCTGGGGAGTAGCCCCACTCCCCTCACCAATCTTTCTCCTATCAACGCATGGTTCTGATCCCGTTGGGGCTCTCTGTTTCTTTCCTTCCTCCCTGGCAAGACGCAGGAATGCTGGGGAGTGCAGGTGCCGGGATTCGAACCCGGGTGTTTAGCTTGGAAGGCTAAAATCCTAACCGCTAGATTACACCTGCGTGGGCAGCCCTATTACAATCATTCATAAAAAGGCTTTTCTGGACTGGGTTCCAGACAGATGTCGTGGGATATGTCGTTGAGCCCTCGAACTTCGCAGATGTGAGAGTCGCTCAGCAAACTTATTGACGCTTCGGCCCAATTAGCGGAAAGATGACCGTCCCCACCGAATCGGACTTCCAGCGGTACAAGCGCCGTGCGATGAGTGCACGCGAGGCGGTGGACTTGATCGGACGGGGGAAGACGGTCTTCATCGGCACCGCCGCCGGCGAGCCGCAGGCGCTGGTCAAGGAGCTAACGGCGAGGGCGAGCGAGATGTCCGACAACGATGTCATCCAGGCCCTCTCGCTCTTCCTTTCACCGGCCAACCAATCGAACTCGAAATCCGGGCTCAGGCTCAACGCGCTCTTCGTCGGTCCGGAGGTGAGGAGCGCAGTTCAGGCAGGCCGGGCGGACTACACTCCTGCGAACCTCTCCGAGATCTCGGACCTGCTCGAGCTGGGCCTGCTTCACGTCGACTGCGCCCTCGTCCAGGTCGCCCCACCAGACGAGAACGGCAATTGCTCGCTCGGGGTCAGCGTCGACATCACCAAGAGCGCGGCGAAGGCGGCGGAGACGGTGATTGCGCAAGTAAATCCCCGGATGCCGGTCACCGGCGGCGATTCGATGCTCCATGTCTCTGAAATCGATGCTTTCGTGCACCATGAAGAACCGCTGCTGGAGTGGATACAGCCGAAGGACCAAGCGGAAGAGGTGCAGATGATAAGCCGGCATGTCGCCGCCCTGGTCGAAGACGGTTCGACGATCCAGATAGGCTATGGGTCGGTGCCGGATTCGGTACTCCCCGCCCTGATGGAGAAGAAGGACCTGGGCGTGCACACCGAGATGTTCTCGGACGGGCTCGTCGAGCTGATCGAGAAGGGCGTCGTCACTGGCAACAAGAAGACGCTGCACAAGGGCAAGGTCGTCGCCTCGTTCGTCCTGGGGAGCCGGAAGCTCTACGACTACATCGACCGGAACGACACCTTCGAGTTCTTCCCCTCATCCTACACGAACTCGCCATGCACCATCGGACAGAACAAGCGAATGGTGGCGATCAACTCCGCCCTCTCCATCGACCTCACGGGGCAGGTCTGCGCTGACCAGCTGCAGCAGGAGTTCTACTCTGGCATCGGGGGGCTGGCGGACTTCATGCGCGGCGCTTCGATGTCGAAGGGCGGCAAGTCGATAATCGCCATGCCCTCGACCGCCCAAGGCGGAGCAATCTCAAGGATCGTCCCGTTCCTGCCGGAGGGTAGCGCCGTCACCGTGAACCGCTGCGACGTGCACTACGTCGTCACCGAGCACGGTATCGCCGAGCTCAGGGGGAGGACGATCGAACTCCGCGCCCTCGAGCTGATCGGGGTCGCCCATCCCAAGTTCCGCACCATGCTG
>JBEKAR010000151.1:0-3577 GCA_050015815.1 Methanomassiliicoccales archaeon
CTCTGGAGCAGGTCCGCAAGATCGTCCCGTCGCAGATTAACATCACATCGATAGATTTCGAGGGACCGATAGTTGTGATCTATACGAAGGACCTCGAGACGTTCGCAAGCAACAATGATATCATCAGGCAGCTCGCCCAGGGATTGAGGCGGAGGGTCGCGATACGCCCAGACCCGACCTTGCTAGCGGACCCTGAGTCAGTGGAGAAGCGCATCCGCGAGATCATCCCTCCCGAGGCGGAAATCACAGACATCTACTTCGAGCACGACACCGGAGAAGTGACGATCGAAGCGCTCTCCCCCGGTCTGGTGATCGGAAAGCAGGGAGCGATACTGAACGAGATCAAGAAGGAGGTGGGCTGGGCGCCGAAGGTCGTCAGAGACCCACCGATACCGTCGAAGACGGTCTCGGAGATTCGCAACTACCTGCGTCATGTTCACGATGACCGGAAGGACTTCCTCAAGAAAGTGGGCAGGAGACTCTTCCGGCAAAAGGTCGAGGGAGAGAGCTGGCTTAGGCTGACTGCGCTTGGAGGCTTCCGCGAGGTCGGTCGGAGCTGTACCCTGCTCTCGACCAGAGAGAGCAAGATCCTCATAGACTGCGGAGCGATGCCGAGCGGAGGGGGCGGAGAGACGCCATACTTCGCGGCACCGGAACTCCAACCGCTTGACTCGATCGATGCAATCGTGCTAACGCACGCGCATCTTGACCATTGCGGTCTGGTACCGGTCCTTTTCAAGTACGGGTATACTGGTCCTATCTACTGCACACCCCCCACCCGCGACCTCATGTCCCTGATGCTGCTGGACGCACTGAAGGTCTCGTTCGGCGAGGCGAAGAAGGCGCCCTATGAATCGGCCCATGTCCGAGAGGCGGTCATGCGCACCATTCCCCTGAAGTACGGCGAGACGACAGACATCGCGCCGGACATCAGGCTGACGTTCCAGAACGCCGGCCACATCCTCGGCTCGGCGGTCTGCCACTTCCACGTGGGCGACGGCCTCTACAACATCGCCTTCACTGGCGACATGAAGTTCGAGCGCACCTGGCTCTTCAACGCGACGGTCAACAAGTTCCCGAGGCTCGAGACGCTGGTCATGGAATCGACCTATGGGGGTTATCACGATATCCAGCCTAGCCGGACGGACGCGGCGAACCAACTCAAGCTGATAGTGGAAAGGACGCTGCAGCGCAAGGGCAAGGTCATGATTCCGGTGTTCGCCGTCGGGCGTTCCCAGGAGGTCATGCTTGTGCTTGAGGAGCTGATGCGGACCGGCAAGATCGAGACCGTCCCGATCTACCTCGATGGTATGATATGGGAGGCGACGGCGATCCATACCGCTTATCCAGAGTACCTCAACTCGCAGCTTCGCACTCAGATATTCCAGATGGGGCAGAATCCGTTCCTTTCGACGATCTTCAAGAGAGTGGATTCGGGCGAGATGAGAGAACGCATCAGCCACGAGCCTGATTCGATGATCGTCCTTGCCACGAGCGGGATGATGAACGGCGGCCCGATCATGGAGTACGTAAAGTCCTGGGCCGATGACCCCAATAACTCATTGGTCTTTGTTGGATATCAGGCCGAGGGGACGCTGGGCCGCAAGATCCAGAAAGGGGTCAGCGACCTCACCCTGATGGAGAAGGGAAAGCCTGTCACAATCGAATTCAAGATGGCTATCGAGACCGTCGACGGGTTCTCGGGGCACTCGGATCGCAGGCAATTGATAAACTACATCGCGACCCTCGAGCCAAAGCCCGAAAGGGTCATCATTGGCCACGGTGAAGAGCACAAGTGCACCGACCTGGCGAGCGCGCTCTACAAGAAGTTCAACATGGAGACGAGAGCGCCGATGAACCTTGAGACGATCCGCATGAGGTAGTATCTCGGTGGCATAGCAAGGACAGAGAAGGAATGTCTTGTCGGTCCCAACCGAACAGAGATATCGACCGATGATGCGTTCTCTCATACGAACATATGGGCACCGGCCTAGCGGCGCGTCCAAGAACATGGCGGTGCCCCGGGAGCCGGGCTTGAGCATCTACTCGAGATCGAGTTCGGTTCTCGCACCCTGCTCGCCCAACAGGACTACCCGGCTATCGGCCTTCTCGTTCAGCAGGCCGAGTCCCAGTCTGTCGGCGAGGCTCATCCCGAACTCCTTCACCTTCTGATGGGAGGGCATGTTGGCGATGGTCATTCTCAGGCGGGAAGATCCCACGAAGACGAAGCCCTTGGGCTCTATGAAGGTCGGGTCAGCAACTCCGTCCAGTTCGGCATACTCGTCCACCCATCCCAGGTTCTGCCCATCGACGAGCGTGTGCCGGATCACAGTCCTTGTGCCGAGGGAAGGCAGAAGCTCCAGCGTTCCCATGATCTTCTCCCATCCGTCGGCTATCCGTGGCTGGCAGACGCTACGGTACACGTCCTTGTTGGGAGCGGCAACAGTGATATATAGCTGGGTCGGGAGAGGGTCGAGTTCCGCGAGGATCCCAGGCACGGTCCCGTTCGAAACGAGGAATGTGCTCATGCCTCTGCGGTGGCACTCCGCGATGAGATCTCCAAGCCTGGGGTAGAGCGTCGGCTCGCCAGCGAGGGAGATCGCCACATGCTTCGGGTCCCGAGCCTCTTCATACTTCGTTCGATCGCACCTCGGGTCCCCCGGGAATCCAGTCACCATCAGTCGCTGTTGCCGAACGAGCTCGTCCATCATTTCTCTGGGTTCGTCCCAGTCCTGCAGCCCGCCTTCGAACCCGGTAATCCTCCAGCAGAAGGTGCACGAGTGGGTGCAGTCGTTCACCACCGGGGTCATCTGAAGGCAGCGGTGCGATTTGATGCCGTAGAACGCCTGCTTGTAGCACATCCTTCCCTTGAGAATGGACTCTCGCATCCAGTGGCAGAGCTTGACCGCCGAATGGTTGCCCACGATGTGGTATTGCTGCCGCGACAATCTCTGCCTCAGCTCCTCATCCATCCCCGCACCTCAGTACTCGAACAGGCTCTTCTGCTTGCCCTCGTCCTCGTCCTTCGGCCCTTCCAGAGGCCTCTGCGTCGTCTCCTCGATCCTCACGGTGCGTACCGGATGGTCGTCCGCCTCCTCACCCTTCAGCTTCCGGTCGACCTCCAGCATCAGATGCTTGACCGCGTTCGAGTCGACGCTCTCGTCGAGCAGGAAAGCGATATCTTCCTCGTCCAGGCCAAGCATTATCGTCGCTTCCAGTCTGAACTCGCGGTCCCCGACATAGACCTGCTGGAAATACGGAAGGACGTCCGAGATCGCCTGCGCCGAAGACATGTGGCAGACAGCGCCGATCTTCAGACCGACCGAGCGCCTCGTCGCCCTCAGCGACTTCGAACGGGAAAGCTTGCTCAGGATCGAGGGGAACTGATAGCGGTAATAATCGTGGTATTGATGGGACTTCGCTGAGCAGACGCCGAAGGAGGATAGCTCGGTCACGTAGGCAAGGAAGCCATAGTGCTGTCGTCCAATGATCCGCGCATGGAAGATGTCTGCCCTCGAGAGCACCTGGTACGCCCTCTTCAGATCCTCTGGTTCGCGATAGACGAGCGGCACGTTCT
>JBEKAR010000152.1:0-3564 GCA_050015815.1 Methanomassiliicoccales archaeon
ATCATCGTCGAGGAGGGCTCGGAGCTCGAAGTCGTGACCGGATGCTCGACTAGCAAGGGCGTCGAGAAGGCGCTCCACCTCGGCATCTCGGAATTCTACGTGAAGAAGGGAGCGACCCTCACCTTTACCATGATCCACAACTGGGGTGAGACGATCGGCGTCAGGCCGAGGACGGTCATCCTCCAGGAGGAGGGCAGCAACTACATCAGCAACTACGTCGCCCTCCGACCGGCCAAGACCATCCAGACCTACCCGACCGCGAGGATCGATGGCAAGGACTCGTTCGCCAGGTTCAACACTGTGGCGATCGCCCACCCGAACTCGGAGCTCGATCTCGGGTCTCGTGCGATAATGTCAGGCGTGAACTCGAAGTGTGAGATCGTCTCGCGCACCATCTCGACCGGCGGCAAGGTCATCGCGAGGGGGCAAATGATCGGCGCCGCCTCGAATGTCAAGGGCCACCTGGAGTGCCGCGGCCTGATCCTCGCTCAGGGCGGTGTACAGGTGGCGATACCGGAGCTCGAGGCAAGGGTCCCAGACGTCGAGATGACGCACGAGGCGGCCGTCGGGAAGATCGCACAGGACCAGATAGAATACCTTATGGCAAGAGGCCTCAAGGAGGAGGAAGCGATCGGCATCATCGTCCGGGGCTTCCTTGAGGTCGGGATCAGGGGCCTGCCAGAAGAGCTCAAGAGGGAGATCGACCTGACAATCGCGCAGACCGACGTGAAGACGATGTGAAGAACCTGGATAGTGTCGGAATCCGATGCATCGACCTCCCATTCCACTGACGGCTTTATTACTCTCAGGGGGAATTCCCGAACGGGAAATAGATGTACAAGGGGGACACGGCGGACTACGACGAGGAGATGCTGATCTTCGATGCTCTGAATGTCGCCGCCCAGAGTGAAGATCGCGAACTGGTCCATTTTCTCATCAACCCCAACGCGCTCGGGATCCTGGCGATCATCACGAGGCGCAGCATGACCGTCGGCGAAATCTCCAGGAGCCTGCATCTGCCCCTGGCAACGTGCTACAAGCTCGTCGAGCAGATGGTAACTTTTGGACTGGCCGCTCGGGCGAGCACCGCCCGCACTACCAGGGCTCGGGCGGCGACGTACGTCTCGAGCCTCAAGGCCGTTTCGTTTTGCATGCACGACTGCTCCGCCGAGATGACCGTTGTCTGGAAGAACGGTAACAAGGAGACGTTCAGGCACGAGTTCTCCCCGGCCGAGATCCAGGTCGAGGACTGAGCGCTCAGCAAGAAAGAAATATGCCGAGACCCGCTTCCTAGGACACTGGATGTGGGTCATCAAGCGTTCCGGCGAGAGAGAGCAGTTCGATTCGAATAAGGCGAAGGCCGCGGTGATGCGCGCCGGCGTTCCTCGTGGAGAGGCCGACGACGTGGTCGAGGGGCTCCTGCCCCAGCTGTACGATGGGATCACCACCGAGGAGATCTATCGCCGCATCCACCAGACCCTGGAAAAGGGGGAGGCGGCAAGGTACGGACTGAAGAAGGCGATCCTGCGCCTAGGCCCCGAGGGTTGGCACTTTGAAACGTTCATCGCGCGGCTGCTCACCGCCGAAGGATATTCCGTCAGGGTGAGGCAGATCCTCGATGGGGAGTGCGTCTCCCACGAGGTCGACGCGACGGCCGAGAAGGAATACGAGAGGCTCATGGTGGAGTGCAAGTTCCACAACTCGCTCGGGATCAAGTGCGCGATCCAGTGCGCCCTGATGGCCCAGGCGAGGTTCCTTGACCTGAGGGAGAGGAACGGGATCACTAGGCCTTGCTTGGTCACCAACACCAGGTTCACGAGCGACGTGGTGCGCTACGCGAACTGCACTGGCATGGATCTTCTCTCGTGGAGGTGGCCGGAGGATGCGGGCCTCGAATTGCTTGTCGAGAAGCATCGCCTCTACCCCACAACCGTCCTTGATTTGGGTAGGCACGATCTTGCCATGCTCCTTGACAATGATCTGATCCTCGTCAAGGAACTCCTCGAACGGAGGCGGGACGTGGCCACTATCCTCTCCCGGGCTTCGGCCGAGAAGGCGCTAAGATTAGCAGAGGACGCGCTCCACTAGTTGCCCTTGACCCGACAGCGAGGCCCGTTCCCCTCCTTGTCGTTCCTGACTGGCTGGACGGGCTTCGGCGACCTGGAGTAGTGCTCGGGATCCTCGACCACGGTCAGGATGTTGCCGTCCGGGTCCGCGAACATCGCCATCAGTCCGCCCCATGGCCTCCTCTCGGGCTTGGTCAAGAAGCGGACGCCGTTGTCGACGAGCTTGCGGTGCAGCTCGTAGATGCTGTCGGTAGAGAGCACGATGCCAGAATCCCCTCCGGGCTGCCTCTTGTCCGACCTGTCCGGCACGAATAGGCCTATCTTCGCCAACGGCTCCTTCGGACCGACCTCGACCCAGTTCTTGGCCCTTTCGTCGAGAGCAATCTCCATTCCCAACGTGCATGAGTAGAATTCGAGGGCTTGGCTCAGGTCGCTGACCGGGACCGATGCGACCCAGACCCTTTCCAGTCTGCCGCCCTCGACGTAGGTCCCCTCGCCACCCATCGGTTCCCCCAAAGGCATACCATAGACTATTGCAGTGGGCGAGTATCTAGCTTCTCGCCTGACGGGACAAATCGGGAATCCCTGCCAATTGCAATGATCCTTCCTGGGCGACGATTCTCACCACGCCTCGGTAGCCGTCGACCGATAGTCTCACGCCGTCCTTGAGGCCAGAGGCACCATCCACCCGGACGGCCGCGGGCACGCCCTTCTCTCTGGCCAGGAACATCAGGTCGGAGAACATGCTTCCGCCAGAAGAGACCACCCCGGCCGCGGTCTCGAGGATTGCGACCCATTCGATACTGGTGTCCGGGATGACGGAGATCTCACCCCTCTGCAGGTCCTTGATATCGCTCCCCGATGAAAGGGACCGAGCCGGACCAAGACAGTACCCTCCAGCTCCAGGCGCACCGATCATGTCCTTGCCCGGATATGAGAACCCCGGCGGCTCCTTCTCGCCAAAGATGACTGGGAGCGATCCCCTCTCGCCCACCTCCGCCATCTCCTTCTTCCGCATGAATGCCCTCAACCGGTAGTTGTTGCAGGTGTTGGTCGAGCAGCCACCCTCGGCGATCTGGCGTACCTCGTCCAAGGTGAGCATGTATACGTCCGACGCATCGGCCAGGACACCGTTGCCGACCATCCTCTCCCCGAGAGATGCGAAGCATCTCCGGTGGAGCGAGAGTCCCAAAGCGAATGTGATCCCGACCTGCTCCTTCAGCAGTCGGCCCTGGACTGCCTTCTCATGGTAGTCGAGCGCTCCTTCCCGTCGATTTGGTTCGACGTCGAGCTCATCGATGCTTGCTCTTCCGGATGCTTCTCTTTGACCGGGTCTGCCCCCGACCAGCCTCACTTTGGACGGATCGACCCCGAGCTTGGAAAGCCTGGCCTGGAGGAGCCGTTCGCGAACATGCGAGAAGACGGCCGCCTCGAGGGTCTACGTGGCCAACCTCCTCAGATGAACGGTGACCTCATCAAGAGACCTGAGGAGGTCCTC
>JBEKAR010000153.1:0-3513 GCA_050015815.1 Methanomassiliicoccales archaeon
GTTGACAACGAAGTCTCTCCCTTTGATTACAATGTCAAGGTCGACGATGCCCTCCTTCTTGATTGGGATGTGCAGGCCGTAGCCGAACAGTGCCCGGAATATGGCGTAGGTGACGACCTCGAGCGCGTTGATATTAACCGAGGCGCTGAATTGCCTGGCTGCCTGGCCTACTTGTTGGGCCGCTTCTACGAGCGTCGGCTCCTCCTTGTCGATCTCCATCCCGAATACGACCCTCCTCGCCTTCTCCCGCCCCTTCCGTGCTTCCTCCTCGGCCTCCTTGTCCGGAATCTGGCCGAGCCTAGGGCGGTGGCCATCCCACTCTGACGGCGCCTCCATGAAAGGTGCGCCTTTCTTATGGTACTCGCTCTCGAAATTGATCGCACCTTTGTTCTTCCAGTACTCTTCGAAGGCGTCGAGGTCCTGCTCGAGGTTCTCTTCCTCTTTGTGGTACTCGCTGATGACCCTGCGCCCCTCTTTCTCCTCCCACTCCTCGGGGCACATCAGGGGGTGCTCGCACTCCTTCTTCTCTGCCTTCTTCTTATCCTCTTCCTCGGTCATCAGAACACCTACTTCTTGATTAGGACCTGGAAGCGGGCAAAGATCCTGGTGCCGTCTTGGAACTCCTCCATGGATACTTTCCAGTCCTCTAGCTCAGCGTTCATGTTGCCGAGGAACCGATCGATCTCGTCGACGATCTTCTCGACGTTTTCGGGCTTGCCCCCGACCATCTGGAGGACTGAAGAGACTTTCTCCGTCTTACCCATCGTTCACCCGAACGTTTCTAGCTGAGTCGCGTGGCTATATTGTTTTCTCTGCTTCTGGTGCGCTCGTGAAGATATCTGTGAGCGCGTAAGTCCACACCGCCGACATGCTGGGAACCTTGGATGGTGAACGTTAAGAGGAGGCGCCGTCCTTTGAGCACAAGGTGCAACAGTGGCCGATGCGCAAGTCGCGACGACGGAAGAGGAGATTATCACTTTCCGGACCGAGGCGACGAGGAAGGTGGCCGAGGACCGAAAGATGGTGGAGAAGCTCAGCCGTAACCCGCCGGGTTTCCTCATCGCCACCGTCACCTCCGTGCTCATCTTGGCATTCATGGGTTATCTTATCCTCCTGCTGCCAGATATGCTCTTCGTCTGGCTGATCGCCGGCATACTCCTCTACTCCTACAACTTCATTATCCTATTGATCCCCACCACGACCCATGAGAGGGTGAAGATGCGCGAGTACGTCGATCTCGGCTCTTCGTACAAGGACCTAAAGGAGCTGGTGGTTCACCTCATCATGAAGCGCAGGAAGCTGGCGATAGAGATAGGCCTCACAGTGTTCCTGAGCGGGATGGTCCCTTTGGCTCTGAGTTTCTACATAATCTTCGGAATTGGCATGGGGTTCACAATCTATCTCGGGTTCATCGTCGGAGTGATCGGCTACAACGTCGCGGTGACGGTGGTTGTGCAACTCGTGCTTATCATCGGCTTCCTGACGATGATGGTCCTCCTCGAGCCGCAAGCCCAGGGAATCACGCGGATCGCTATGACAATAAGGTTCAAGCTACGCAGGGCCCGCTACCGAGGCAGGAGGGCGCTCACCCTGATTTCCGTCGCGATCGTCGGAATAGTGACGGCGAGCGCCGTTCTGGTCGTCGGCGCCGTCCTCATCCCAGGGGGCACGCTGGTCGAGCTCCTGGCGGCCCTGGATGTCCCGACGCTGCTGGGGATAATGGTGATCCTCACGGTGCTCGCTTCCCAGATGTTCGTCATGAGGCATTTCCAAGTGTACTCAAGCCGAAGGATGGCGTCGAGTCTGCTCAGGGAGAGGGCAGACAGGATCGAGGCTGAAGTCATCCAGCCGATCGATGTGCACCTCGCCCAGAACGCAGGGGACGAGGAGCAATGCCTCCTCCTCGAGAACGTAAAAGCCGCGTACTATTCCTGGGTGATCTACGACATCGTTGAGCAGAACCTGTTCGGTCTCTCCCCGATCTACCTGGTCGCCCCGAGGATGGGGTATATCCACAATGAGAAGATACTCGATTACGTGCACCCGCTGAGCGACGACGAAAAGAAGGAGAGGAAGGACAAGAGAAACGCCGCGGTTTCCGCGAACAAAGGGAATGGCAACTAGCTTTTCTCAAGCATCTTCAGCCAGTCCCAATGGTACACCGTTCTGGGGCGCTTCTTCTTGACCAGCTGGTACGCCTCTTTGAGCGGCATGCCGTAGCGTCGACTGACATAGGCGGTGGCGACGAGCGGGGTGCGGTCCTTGCCCTGGCGGCAGCGGATAATCACCTTGGCGTTCCGCTTCGACATCTCAACGAGCATGTCGGCCACGTGAAGCAGACGGTCCACCCTCGGGACACGGCTCAAGCCGCCATTTCCCCTTTCGAACAGCGGCCGAACGTCGATTACGACCTCCACACCACTCCTGCCAAGCCTCTCAGGGCGCAGGGCATCGATCCAGTCCCCGATTGCTATGTTCTCGTCAATCCAGTCCATTCCATCCGTCCTCCCCTGCCCTCGTCGGAGTTCGGGCTCATGCGATCGGAGCGGAACGCGGATAATTGTATCCCCACTTCAGCGAACTCTGAATTCCAACATCCCGCTCGCATCCAGGGATACACAGAGTTGCCGAGGAGCACTACGGGCGGATATCGAACGACCGGGCGACTAATGACATCGAGAAGGCGTGGCAGAACCGGACATCCGTCACAAAGGACCCGAGACAAAGAATGCCTGGATACGCGTAGAATGGATGCTCCCGAGCGACTTCCAGTGAACTAGATTTCAAACTTATCTGCGGAACCAGGCCCTGGTCTTCTTCGATTGCACTGTGAGTAGAATGTATGAGGCGATCGCAAGCCAGGCAATGGCGATTAGCAGGGCCCACCACTGGTTGCTGTTCATATCCCACTGGTATGTATTCAGATTGAGCAAAGCGAGCAGGGCAACCACAAAGTTGATCATTGAGATAATGACCAGGTAGAACCAGATAGGGCGCCACCCATACAGGCAGCCAACGCCAATGACGAAGTTGGCGATGGCGATGACTGAAGCCGTCAATACTAATGGTCCAGAGTGGAATGTCTGACCGGACAGATTAATCAAATTGCCTAGGTTTAAAACGTCAAGGATCGGAAATAGGAATATCAAGCCTGCCAGGATAGAAAGAATCCCGATGATAGTGACCCGCAATGGCCTCTTCCTTTCTACTTCTGTTCTCACCATTTAGCAAATTTCAAGGGAGCCACCTTAAGATTATGCTATCGCTAGGCCCCCTCTTGCCCACCAAGGTCTAATACCGCTAACTAGAATCTTTTGTCGGTTGATGCTTTGAAAACCATAGTCGTCTCCGATGTCCATCTAGGAAGCGAGAAGAGCGACAAAGAAGCGTTCAACGCATTCCTCATTTCGCTTCATGACGACAATGAGGTGACCGACCTAGTGCTGCTGGGGGATCTCGTAGACATGTGGCGAAGGGATGCCTCTGGAGTATTCCTGGAGAACATGGATACGG
>JBEKAR010000154.1:0-3497 GCA_050015815.1 Methanomassiliicoccales archaeon
GAGGATAGGCTCAGGGCGACGTTCTTCGGACGGAGGGTGTCGGACCTCTATATCGATCCTCAGTCGGCGGTCAAGCTACGCGACGCGCTCAGGGCCTACGCAACTCAAGGGGAGTTCGGCTTCCTGCACGCGGTCTGCTCGACGCCGGACATGCTCGCCCTCTATCTCAGGAGGAGCGACTACGACTGGCTGGAAAGGAAGCTCGTCGAGCTCGAGAAGGACCTCCTGCTGCCGATGCCGACCGACCTGAGCCAGTATGATTTCTTCCTCGGCGAGGTCAAGACGGCGATGGTGCTCCAGGACTGGCTCCTCGAGATGGAGGAGGAGCCACTGCTCGAGAAGTACGGCATCGGGCCGGGGGACCTGAGGAGCAAGGTCGAGCTCGGCGAGTGGCTGCTCTACTCGATGAGGGAACTATCGAACATCTTCAACAAGGACGCGTACCCGGTGCTCACCGAGATGATGACACGAATCAAGTACGGCGTCAAGGCGGAGCTGCTCGACCTGGTGAGATTGAGAGGCGTGGGTCGGGCGAGGGCGAGGTCCCTGAGCCATCACGGACTGAGGACGCTCGACGACATCCGGGCGATCGACGAGAGCAAGCTCGCGAGAATCCCGAAGATCGGCGACGCGGTCGCAAGGAGCATCAAAGAGCAGCTCGGCCAGATGCCTCAGCGGCAGAAGAAGGAAGAGGATATGAGGCCGGAGCCTCCGCGCGAGCCGCTGCCGGAGAACCAACGCTCCCTGTCGGACTTCTAGAAGTCAGTGATGGCACGGGTGACGGCGAAGCCCCTCTCGTTCCGGAAGAAGGAGAAGTAGTTCGTCGAGTGGTCGGTCTCACGCATCTTCACGCAGCGGATGCGCCTCTGCACCTCTGTGTCGGAGACCTCGACCATCTTCAGGTGGATGATCCCGTCGGCGAGGAAGTCAGTGTCGTGCAGCCCATAGTTGGTGTATGGACCGACCGGCATCTCGTTGATGACGAACGAGGTGATCCCTAGCGAACGCAGCCATTCGAAGAGGGCGTAAGCCTCCTCCCTCGGCCTCGGCGTGTTGGCGATCATCTCGAGCGCTCCCATCGAATCCAGGACCAGGAGCTCATAGTTCAGGTGCTTCTTGGTCTCTGCCAGAGCGAAGCGGATCGTGTCGAGGAACTGCGCCCCCTCGCTCTTCTTCCTTATCTCTCCGAGATCAAGGACCTCCAGTCTGCCGAGCGTCTCGCCTTTCAGCCCGAGCGTGTCCATCTGGCGAAGCAGGCTCTGCTTGCTCTGCTCCAGCGAGACATAGAGACCGTTCACTCCGTCCCGCTTCGCGTTGGCGAAGAGGACGTGGAAGGCGAACGAGCTCTTCATGGTCCCAGCGGCGCCAGCGATGATGGTCACGTGACCTTGCGGTATCCCTCCTCCGAGGTTCTCGTCGAACCCGTCGACATAGGTGCGGTACCTGAGACGCTTCTCGCTGATGGCCATGCGGAACCGGTAGCAAGTATCCCTAAGGTCGGATAAAACCGTTTGTGGACGATTCGTGGCTAGAGGCACTGACCCGAAAGGGAAGGCGAGAACCATTGAAACGGAAGGCGTTGCGGTCTTGCAGCCTCGCTTCCAGGATGAGCCAGAGGAACGCAGGATGCCGGCACAAGCGCAACGAAAATCCTGAGCAAGGTCAAAAACGGCAGGTCGGTCTATGACTTTGATGATCCAAAGCGGAAAGTGGATGGACGAGATCGAGGCGCTATCGAGAAGCAGCTGGTCCTTAATCTTCATCAGTCTCGCGCGAGGATCAGTCTTTTGACCTCGTTCACTTCCGCCTTCGCCTTGATTATCGGGGCCGAGTGCTTGATCACCGTGTCCGGGTCCTTCAGCACGTTGCCAGTGCAGACGCAGGCGAGCGAGTCGTCGGCCGTGATGACGCCCTCACGACGCAGCTTGATCACCCCCGCGATCGAGGCCGCGCTCGCCGGCTCTACGCCGATGCCCTCCTTCCTTCCCAGCATCACTTGCGCCTCCAGGATCTCCTCGTCGCTGACGTCGGTCACGTAACCCTTGGTGTCATATATCGCCCTTAGCGCCTTCTTTCCGCTTGCCGGGTTTCCAATTCTTATCGCCGTCGCGACGGTCTCTGGCTCGACAACTGGATCGAAATCCTCCCGGTGCTCGCGGAACGCCCTCGCGATCGGGTTCGAGCCTTCCGCCTGCACTCCGATCAGCTGCGGCATCTCATCAATCCAGCCCAAGTCCTGCCATTCCTTCAGGCCCTTATAGATCGCCCAGATGTTGGCCGCATTCCCGACCGGCACCACGATCTTGTCCGGAAGCTCCATTCCAAGCTGGTCGGCGATCTCGAACCCGATGGTCTTCTGCCCCTCCGGGCGGAAAGGGTTGATCGAGTTGAGCAGGTACAGGTGGCCTTCGCGGGCGAGCTCCCTCACCACACCGAGCGCGTCGTCGAAGTTGCCGTCGACCATGATCACCTTCGCGCCGAAGAACAGCGCCTGGGCGAGCTTGCCCAGAGCGACCTTTCCCGAGGGAAGGAGGACGACACAACTCAACCCGGCCTTCGCGGCATACGCGGCGAGTGAGGCTGAAGTGTTCCCCGTTGAGGCGCAGCCGACCACCTTGCATCCAAGCTCCATTGCTCTGGACACTCCGACGGTCATGCCGCGGTCCTTGAACGAGCCCGTCGGGTTCATGCCCTCGTGCTTCACATATAAGCAGCGCACCCCGACCACCTTCGCCAATGTGCGGCAATCGTACAACGGCGTGCCGCCCTCTTTGATCGTTATCGCTTTCCTGGCATCGACCGGAAGGAACTCTGCGTAGCGCCAGACGCCGATGGGTCTGCGGCGGAGTGTGTGGATGTTGAGTTTGGACAATTGGCTGAGGTCGATCTCTACGTTGAGGAGCCCTCCGCAAGACGGACAACTGTCGGCGGAAGGCTCCTCGGTCTCCCTACCGCACTGCATGCATCTGACGACGAAGCTCATCGATCCGTCCTCCTGCATCCGTTGCCCCAGGAAGTGACCCAGGCTTCCGATGCGATGCCTTCAGACTCATAGGCGTCCTTGACCGCCTCTGCGATCTGGTTGCCGTCCACCACGCCCATATCGAACATCGCGACGACGCACGGCCCGGAACCTCCCAGGAACGCGGCGACCGCCCCCGCTTCCATCGCCGCCCGCTCGGCCTTCTCCAGATGCGGCACGAACTTCGCCCTCGACGGCTCGGCAACGGCATCGCCGATGCTCCTTCCGACCAGCCCTATGTCACCGAGGGACATGCCAGTGGCGAGCGAAGCGGCGTGTCCTACTTGGAACACCATCTTCTTCAGGTCGATCTGGATGGGCAAGGCTCCCCTCGCCTCCTTCGTCGAGACTATGACGTCGGGCAGCACGGCGACGATGCCCAGCTTCTCTGGCGGAGATATCCTAACGACATCCAGGGGCGAATAAGAACGGATGATCGTTAAGCCTCCCAGCAGGCAGGGCGCGACATTGTCCG
>JBEKAR010000155.1:0-3487 GCA_050015815.1 Methanomassiliicoccales archaeon
CACGCCCACGAAGTGGGGCAACAACTTCCTCAAGAACCTGTTTGGCTATGAATGGGAACTGACCAAGAGCCCGGCCGGTGCGAATCAGTGGAAACCGAAAAGTGGAGCGGGCAGCGGTACCGTACCGGATGCACACGACCCGTCCAAGCGTCACGCACCATCCATGCTGACCACGGACCTTGCCCTCCGGTTCGATCCTGTTTACGAAAGAATATCAAGGCGCTTCTTGGAGAACCCGAATCAGCTGGCAGATGCATTTGCCAGGGCGTGGTTCAAGCTGACCCACCGCGACATGGGCCCTCGCTCGCGCTACCTCGGCCCGGAGGTTCCCGCGGAAGAGCTTATCTGGCAAGACCCCATCCCCGCGGTCAATCACGAATTGATCGACGAGAAGGATATCGCTTCTCTCAAGGATAAGATTCTGGCTTCAGGTCTACCCGTCTCGGAACTGGTTGCGACCGCCTGGGCGTCGGCGTCCACCTTCCGCGGATCGGACAAGCGCGGCGGCGCCAACGGCGCACGCCTCCGTCTGGCACCGCAGAAGATTTGGGCAGTCAACCAACCAGACCAACTGGCGAAGGTGCTGAAGACCCTTGAGGATATCCAAAGCGAGTTCAACAGGGCCCAGTCAGGCGGCAAGAAGATATCGCTCGCCGACCTGATCGTTCTGGGCGGTTGCGCAGGCGTCGAGCGAGCGGCGAAGAATGCCGGCCAGGAAGTGAAGGTTCCCTTCACACCTGGACGCATGGATGCCTCGCAGGACCAGACCGATGTGATTTCCTTCGCGGTGCTCGAACCAGTCGCTGACGGCTTCCGCAATTACCAAAAGGCCCGATACGCTGTTTCGGCCGAGGAGTTGTTGGTCGACAAGGCGCAATTGCTGACGTTGACGGCGCCCGAATTGACTGTGCTCGTCGGCGGCATGCGCGTCCTGAATGCTAACTTCGAACACTCCCAACATGGCGTCTTCACCAAGCGGCCAGAGAGGCTCACCAATGACTTCTTCGTGAATCTGCTTGACATGAGGACGACTTGGAATGCAACCTCGGAAGACAGAGACCTGTTCGAAGGTAGTGATCGTGCGACTGGTGAACTCAAGTGGACCGGCACGCGTGTCGATCTGATCTTCGGTTCGAACTCACAGCTCCGGGCTCTAGCAGAAGTCTATGCAAGTTCGGACGCACAGAGGAAGTTTGTCCATGATTTCATAATGGCCTGGAACAAGGTGATGAACCTTGATCGCTTCGACCTCGCCAGATCAAGGCGAAAGTGAGAAGGGGACCTGCGATCAGCTCTAGCGCCATCAATGCCCGTCTCGAGGTCGCCCAGACCCAAGATGCATTGCCTGGGTAAGGGATCTCTTCGAACACTACTGGCAACAGCGAGACATCAGGACGAGATACCCCGGGTGGCAAGGCATCAAGGTACCCCTGCGGCAGTTTCTTCCGCTTTTTGCATGTCTCTCTGCAAAGAAGTAGCGTGACTGCAATTCAAGAATGGGAGCACCAGAATGTTGCCCTTTTCACCATCCTTGACTTATTCGTTTCGGCCTGAAGGTCGCTACCACCACCAACAGCGCGATGACGAAGAACAGCAGGAACGCCGAGTTGAGGCAGCCCTCAATCCAAGTCATGAGGGATGTGCAACGTCTGAACCACGCCGAAGTCTGAAAGCATCGAAACCACCCTCAAGCAGGTAGACCTCCCGGAAACCCTTGGAGATCATGACCTCGGCACAGCGTAGGCTGCGTTTGCCGGTGCGGCAGTAGACGATTACTGCCGCATTCTTGTCAAGCTGGTCGATCCAATGGTCCAGTTGTGATAAAGGCCTGAGCATGGCCGAATGGATGTGATCGACCTCGTACTCACTTCCTTCCCTGACATCCAACAGAAGGCAACGACCCTTCTCTATCGCGTCATTGAACTCGATCAATTGGTCCGGCTTCAGAACCTTCGCCACGCCCATGGAGCGCATCTACCTCTCAGAGTGGGATTAATCCTTCTGTTGTGATACTCTACTTCTCTTCCTTTTCCCTCTTCCTCCCGCCCTTATTTAGCATCTTGCCAAGTACGATTGACGAAGGCCCACGTCATCGGATCATAGGTGGGCGGGTTGTTGATCACATCTCTAACTTGCCTAACTCTTACGTCGGGTCCGAGCGATTGAAATGGTGCACTAGGCAATCCAAGAAGCATAGAGCGTGCCTACAGACTTACGACGCATCCGCAATCGAAATCACTTGATGAGTTTTCTAGCCTCTTTGGCGGGAATGGCCACCAACGTCTCGGTCGCCATGCAATCGCTTCGCCTGAGCGACATTTGCAGAGCGGTCTTTTCATCTGGTGCTTCCATGATGACAACCGAGTCATAGCGACCAAGTGTCCAATCTATGCTAACTATCTTCACGCCGTACTTAGTGGTCGCCTTTTCGATGCACTTGATATTCTGGGCGATCTTTTCCTTCGTGGGTTTGCCTTTGAACTTGATGAGAGAGATGAATCTCATTCCCCCACCTCCCGGGATTTCCCCGACAATCATTTCTTTGCTGAGAACTTAAAGATTGCCAGGAAGATCCATTGTTGAAGTTATGTGCATTTCATAAGAAAAGGGTCAGGACAAGCAAAGACGCGCGATAATGCGGTGGCGTTCGGGCTATTCCTTGACCTCCACATACACCTCACCAAGGAGCATTTGGATCTCCGCCTCGACGTCCTTGATGAACATGATATGCGTCGCGCCATGTGAGAACTCTATACTCATCATGTACTCCCCTAGCCAATTGGTGGACGGGGGTTTTAGCCAGCGAACCATATTGATTTCTATGTCTGCACCCTATGCAATCGGCTAGACGATCCGAATTAAATAGGGCAATCCTGGGAGAGGGGTGAGAGTCATCGCATGAGGGATTGGCGGCGCATCGTCAGGATTGCATGATACGCGTTCATAGGGGTTCACCATCAAACGGGAATCAAATTCAAATACTCAGATTGTGCTGGCCTCCTCAATACATCACGGTGTGGTGATACTAGGAAATGTACAGTATGAGTCCACGGATGGGTACCTGCTTGAGCGACAAGGAATGTATCGATAAATTCAAGAAAGAGGGCGAATGGGGCCTTCTCACCTCCATCGACCTCAAGGATTGCGATCCTCAGAAGATCCGAAGCAAAGAAGTGATAACGCAATTCTCAATCGATCTCTGTGACCACATAAAAATGAAGCGGTTCGGCGATCCCATCGTGGTACGCTTCGGGGCCGACCCGCGGGTGCAGGGCTACTCCCTCGCTCAGCTCATCGAGACCTCCCTGATCTCCGGACACTTCGCCGAGGACACCGACCGTGCGTTCATCGACGTCTTCTCCTGCAAGGATTATCCGCCCAAGAATACCGCGGAGTTCTGCCGAAAGTACTTCGGGGCCCGGGGAATGGAGTATTCGGTGGTCTTCCGATCCTGAGACTCTGCATCGGATTATCAGCTTACGCAAGG
>JBEKAR010000156.1:0-3447 GCA_050015815.1 Methanomassiliicoccales archaeon
GACTGAGGCTGGGCGAGCACAACATCACTGTGGGGGCAACAGACTTCATCTCACAGAGGATCTCCGTCAACGTCACAGATGGCTCTTCGCATGACCTGGGCATTTTCCGCCTGAAGACCGACCCTGGGGCGCTCGGGTTGCAGCTCTATCAGTATAGTTCCGAGTTCTCGCTTTTGCTGCCATCCTCCTGGAAGAAGGAAGAGAATGTGACCTTTTCGGGCAACGAGTTCGACGTCATGGCGACGGGTCCGACCTTGGACGGGGTGACCGCGAACATCAATGTGAAGATGGGGTATGACCCGACGGTTGTGGAGTCCGCGGCCTATCTAATGAACCTAGGGAACCAGACATTGTCGAAGTTGATGGCAAGCAATCCGCTGTTCTCACTCTACGAGCCCCAGACCATCACGATGGTGAACGGACATATGGCGACGATCTTTGCGTTGAGCTACAACGCTCAACAGCTCGTGATAGTCCAGGGATGCATCGCCGACGGTAGTAACCACACCGCCGTCGTTGTCACCGCTACCGTGGGCGGTGCCGACTATCAGTCGTACGCTCCTCTCCTTGATGAGGTCGTAAGGTCGGTCAACATAATTGGCCGCGCTTCAGCCCCCAGCGGCGATGTCACCGTGAATGGACTGCTCCTCGCCGGGTGCATTGGGGCCGTGGCCGGCGTGTCCGGGGTGGCTGTCGCTCTGGCCATTCGGGCGAAGAAGGGAACGAAGTGACCCAGCAAACAATCTCAGAACGAGCATCATGATGAGCCGACGGTCGATGAGTCTCGTCGATAAACGCCCTTTCGGGCTCCTTGAGCTGAAATCCCTTTCCTTTTCTCTTCTTAGATTCTCCCGCTCAAGAGACCACGAGTAAAGTATTTCTCGTGAGAAGGGCTGAATTCGACTCAGGACGGCGTCATGGAATGGCTAATTGCCCGAAATGCGGGTTCGCAAATCCAGGGGTGTTCAGGCACTGCGGCATGTGCGGAACCGAGCTGCCCGATCCGAGGCTGGAAACCGTCTTTGGCGTGACATTCACCGTCGACGAGGATGAACCCTATCTCATCTTCCAATCCTGGTGGGATGACACTCTGAGGACGGTGAGCAAGGAGAAGTATCAACTGAACTTGATCATGGGGGCGGTAGCGGGCGCCCTCATCTTTCTCGCGTTTATACCATTGGTAGGATTGTTGCAGTCGACTGTCATTATCTTAATCGCTGCCATTGTCACATCCACCATGAATTATCTCACTTTCAGAAAGGCAAGGAGAAGGGCACTGGAGGAGAGACAGAAAGGATTGGAATGAGAGGTTCTCTGATCCTTACCCACCTGGCGCTTCTGTAATGCAGCTTCAGTAAGAACGACTACTCGCATTCGCTTGGTTGGGCCTGTCCGGACTGGCGACTAATCTATCCAAACGGTCAGCAGTTTGCGTCAATAACGCTCTTTCCGGCGTTCAATTAGCTGAAACCCATTCCATTTATCCTTTTCAAATGGGAAGATTCGCATCAATCTTCTCCAGCTGTAGTAGTGCGATGTCAAGAGTCGCATTGTACTGCCAGGGGTACAATCGACCGTAATCCCCCCCTGTTTGCATCGCCGCCATCACGTTCGACCTCGTGAACGTAATGACGGATATGGTGGTGTTGCCAGGCGGTTGATAGAATGCCTCATCACCTAGGCTGATGTTCACCGAAGAGTTTCCAGTGGCCCTCCATTCCTCGTATGCAGCGTGGCAATCGCTGGTGGCATTGGAGACGGCGACTGTGACGAAGAGCACGACCGTGCTGTTCTCCATCTCTACCAAGTACTCTGAGCTATAGTTCGAGATCCCACCAAAAGAAGACCACCCGGTGAGAGTCTGGTATCCGTATTTCCCGACATCGGCGGGGGTGAGCGCCAAACGCTCGGCGGCAGTTTGGGATGCCGGTCGACTCACTGCAAGGAGCAAACCGCCTGCAAGGGCGAGTATGACAACGACCAATGCAACGGCGATCTTCTGCCTCTTGCTGACCATCCGAACCCTGAAGACTCCTGTACGTGTGACAATATCATTCTTGTGATTTCAGAGCACAGTTGTAGAAGATCTCGCAACGGACGTCCCAATGGCATATCCAGACTAGTCGTATCTCTTCTCGTCCTGCTTGGGGTTGATTCTAGGATCGGGGACCTCCCCCGGATGCCCGAGGCCATAGACGCCTCCTTCGGTCCTGAACCTCGGATATGGGACGGTGGATGCGTCATTGATGTCCTGCTGGACCGATTCGCCAGGCGTCATCGCTCTCTCCGCCAGGAACCTCTCGTAATCCTCTCCCTCAGGCGATGGTTTCGAGAGCGCTACGCCGACGCCTGCGAAAAGGAGGATGGTACCAGCGAGCAACATCACCGGACCAGTGACCTCGTCCATAACAAGCGCGTTGGAGAGAGCGAGCAGAAGAAGAGCTAGCCCTACCACGGCCAGAATGGCGCCGATCAAACACCTGAGCACTCGTCCGCCGTTCTTCATTTACGATCGAGAGAATCGAGGGGGTGCGAGTACTTACTGATTCCTGTTCGGGGTTGGCTCTCCAACCCAGCTCTGATGCTGATCGTTTTCGAGGGTATGAAAGATAGATCAAATGCCTTCCTTCTCTTTTTCTATTCACCTACTTCACCATTTCTTACTATTCAGTCACTCAATCTCGCTGAGCGAAGTCAGGGCGAAACCATGGCGAAGTAACGGTGAACGTCACACGCCACATCAATTATGAACCCGCGTCAATCAGAGGGGGATTGGTTTTCTTCTCCTTCTATTGGTCGACATTCCTAGGCGAAGACGACCTTCCGGGCACTGTCTTCATTAATTTACTCTGAAGTAGTTTATTTACATATAGAATAGCTCAATCGTCATCATCGAAAAGGGGAGAGGCAAGATGGCAATTGACAACAAGAAAGTCAAGGAGAAAGCTAAAGACCTGGGAGCAAGGTTCGTCGGTATCGGCTCCGTTGATAGATGGAAGGAAGCACCGGAGACGATGAGGCCGGAGTCTGTCCTACCGAAGGCCAAGAGCGTTATCATAGTCTGCGTCCCGATTCCGAGGGGCATGGTCGAGACGATACCCAGTCATCTTTGGAGCAGGGAGCACGGGCATTTGATGGGAACGAAGGTGGATGAGATCACGGACGAGCTGGCCAACTGGCTCGAGGATCAACGCTTCAAGTCGACTCCGGTAGGCGGATTGGCCATAGCCAAGGATGTCCACAAAAAGTTCACGAAGCTGCTCGGCGACGCGCCGTATCCGATATACAGCGACTTCCTGGAGGCGGGCTTGGCGCTCAACTGGGCGGGATGGAAGGCGGGAATCGGCACGATGGGGAAGAGCGGAAACCTGCTAGTCGAGGAGTTCGGACCGAACGTCATTCTCGGCGGGGTCATCACGACGGCGGAGATTGAGCCGGATCCTATTG
>JBEKAR010000157.1:0-3413 GCA_050015815.1 Methanomassiliicoccales archaeon
TGAAGGCCGTGGACGAGTAGCCGACCAGGAGGGACAAAGGAAGCAGATCTAGCTCGGACCTGGCCGCTCCCAGCGCAATCAGGAAGGAGGTGGAGAGGGCCAGCGCGAAGAGGGAGAGCATGAGGACCTTGGCCTTGACCATATCCGAGACTCGCACCGGCAGCACCTCCAGGAACGAGGGCGCGTCAAGCAGGTTGAGCCATCCGTAGATGGACACGCTGAAGAAACCGATCATGGCGGAATAGAAGACCAGGTTGATGGGGATGCGGACCTGGACTATCCCCTCCACGAACCAGAATAGAACTGCCAGGAATAGGAGCGGGCCCACGTAGGCCCCGGCCACCGGGCCCAGGGTCCGGCTGCGTTTGAGGTCGATCCAGTCCTTGGCCATCAGGTCGCGCGACCCGCGGGCGAACTTGAACGACCTGCTGACCTTGAGCATCTCGGGATCGTATTGCCTCGTCGACGTCCCGAGGCGGATCTTGAGTGTAAGGACCGCGAATGCCGACAAACCGACCACCAGGGCGGCCGAGACCAGGAGATACGCCGGGTCCGCCGTCCTCTGCAGGTCCAGGGAGGTCAGTAGCAGGGCGATGTCGAACCATTTCCCAAGATAAGCGCCAGCCAGGATAACGCCGACCACACCCAGCAGGGCTCCGAACCCCCGCCTCCATCGGACGTAGATGGAGGACAGGGAGAAGGAGAGCGATATGCCGAGCAGGAACGAAAGGCTCAGCGTGAGCAGCAGGAACAGAACGCTTCCCGCGTGGAAGCCAGTTATGGGTATGGACAGGGCGATGCCCGCGACCAGGGGGAAGATGGTGTACAGCAGATAGTAGATAATGTCCTTGACATAGAATGACAGGAAGACGGTCCTGAACCGGACCGGGAGGAGCAGGGGGGTCTGCAGCAACAGGCTGACCTGCCCGAACCTTCGAGTGGCTATCCTCTCCCCGAACAGGGCGAAGCCGCCGACCCCGAGCCCATAGACGAAGATCAGGGAATGGAGGATGACGTACATCTGGTTCAGTGGGGTGGCGACCAACAGCTGCTTCGAAGCGAGTGCCAGGATGAGTGAGAACACCAGAATCATCGCCGGGAAGAGCAGGAACTGAACCTTCCCGATCATCCCCGCGTTGAGCCTAAGCTCCTCGGACATCATCAGGCGGATCAGGCGCAGTTGTTTCACGACCGCGTTCAAGTCCCTTTGCCCTCCTTCTCGGTCAGGCGCATGAAGGCCCCCTCCAGGCCCTCGTCCCCTCGGACGATGTCCGCCGGCCTGCCCAGGGCGACCAGGCGCCCCCTGGAGATGATGCCGATGCTCGAGCACATCCTCTCCGCGATCTCCAGGATGTGGGTACACATGAAGACGGTCCCCCCTCTCCTGATGTAGTTGAACAGGTGCTCGCGCAGCAGCTTCTGATACCTGGGGTCGAGACCGGAGAACGGCTCGTCCAGGAAGACCAGGGGCGGCTCGTGGATGAGGGCGGCAGCGAACATAAGCTTCTGCCTGGTCCCCTTGGACAGGTCCTTGCACGGCACCCTCTCCACCTCCCCTAGGTCCAGGAAGTCGATCCACCAGTCGGCGCGAGCCTCGATGTCGTCGATGTTGCGAACCAGCCCGATGAAGTGCAGGTACTCCCTCCCGGTCAGGAAGGAGGGCGGGGACTCAACCTCGGGAAGGATGCCGATCAGGCCTTTGACCCGCATAGGGTCCTTGGCCGGGTCCACGCCGAGGACGCTGCACCTCCCGGAGGTGGGCTCGAGCTGCCCGGTCAGGACCTTCAGAAGGGTGCTCTTGCCTGCGCCGTTCTCCCCCAGAAGGCCGAACAACTCCCCCTTCCCAATGCTGAACGACGCCCCATTGACGGCGCAGACGTCCCCGAAGCGCCGAACCAACGAATCCGTTTCGATAACCGTCTCAGCCAAGCCAGTGACCTCAGCGCCGAAGTGTCCATGCCGTTGAATAAACCTTTCCTGAGTACCCTATATACATCTAAGGAGAATGTGCTCTGGTTAAAGGCCTTGCCAATCATCCAAAGGATCAGTAGACCTGCGAAAGTGGACCGCGATTCATCACATCCAGGAACGCTCGATTGCGTCTTGGCCTATGGCTTGGTAATCGACAGGATCCGCCATTTGACCCCTGGGGTAACAAAATGTGCTCCCGCCGGGATTTGAACCCGAGTCGTTGACTCGAAAGGCCAACATGATTGACCGGACTACACTACGGGAGCCTTGACCGCGTCCATCTCGCGAATCGTACTTAAACATTTACGAGAGGCGCGGACGTCCGAGTCGAAGCCGCGTCTCCAGCTCCCGCACTCACTCTCGACTATCAATGCGGTCCGGGCTCGTGAGCATCCTCTACCAAGGATAGGAGCAATCCGATCTTGCCACTCATTCTTCGATGCCAATCAGGCGGAGAGGGCTCCTACTTGACCTTCAACGATTCGCCGCAGCACTCGAAGGTGCAGTCTCCGGCGCAGCAAGTGTCCTTCGGCCCACACTCCGAGCAGGTCTTCGTCACCTTCAGCTCCATCCCGCAGTCCTCGCAGTACAACGTCTGGCCCTTCTTCAGGTCTCGGCATCCGACCATGGGTATCCACTCCGACGACTCGCAGCCGAGCGACTAGGATAAAAACCCGCGCAAAAGGGCGTTAAATGCGATCCGACCGACCTCTGCCCGACATCAGTTCATCGGCCTTCGCCGCTTTCCGCCTTGAGCGTCTTCTCCTCCGGCTCGGCCGCGGCTATCCAACTCATGCCCTTCTTCAGCATAACGCAGAGGATGAAGACCCCGATGCCGAAGAGCACTATCGCACCGCCGGTCGCGATGTCGTAGATGTACGACATGATGAGACCGATCTGGACGGTGACCACACCGATTATCACGCTTATCAAGACGGTCCCTTTGAACGATCTTGAGAACTGCATCGCCGACGCGGCGGGGATAATCAGCAGGGCCGAGATGAGCAGCGTGCCGACGATCTTGATCGAGACTACGACGGAGAAGGCGAGCACGAGGTTGAAGGCGATCTCGAAAGCGAACACCGGTATGCCGGTCAGCCGAGTGCCCTGCTCATCGAACGTCAGGTGCATCAGCTCCTTGAAGAAGACGATGACGAACGCGACGACCGCGACCGTCAGCACGCCGATCACGATCAGGTCGTCCGAAGATATCGTCAGTATCGATCCGAACAGGTAGGAGAACAGGTCGACCCCGAAGCCTCCGCTCAGGCTCGCCAGCACCGCGCCGAACGCCAGCCCGAAGGATATCAGGATCCCGATCGCCATCTCCGAGTAGACGATCCTCTGCCTCTGCAGGTACGAGATGGCGAATATGCCGACGACGGACATGAGCAACGCGGTGTCAAGCGGGTAGAGGCCCAGGAACAGGCCCAGGGCGATGC
>JBEKAR010000158.1:0-6637 GCA_050015815.1 Methanomassiliicoccales archaeon
GTCGTCTCGCCGATCGTCCTAAGCGCGACAGTCGTCAACCAGGGTACGGTCCCGCTGAGCAACGTGCCGATTGCCTTCTACCTCGATGGGACGAAGGTCTACAACACCACTTTCGGCCTCGCCGCCGGAGCGTCGTTGAAGGTAGTCTTCAATTTGACCGACCCAGTCTCCGCGGGGTCGCACGAGGTCAGGGCCCTGCTGGACCCGTCGAACCAGTTCGCGAGGTTCGCCGGCGGCGGCTCGGTGTTCACCACGACAGTCTACGTCAATCCGCCAGACTACGGCAGCACCGACGGGATACTGATCCTGCTGTTCGTCCTGCTGATCTTCGTCACCTACCTGATCTACAAGAGACCGAAGCGCAGGAAGAGATCGTCGTAGAGATCGGCTCGGCCACGACCGGTTCTAGAGGTCGAATATTCTCTATCTAACTATTCTCTATATTGAAATACGAGCGTGTGCCTCCCGACCCCGATAACATGTCCGGACGCGCGACCGAGCTCAGCGAGAAGGATTTCGATGACTTCCTGGCGAAGAACCCGAGAGCGGTGATCGATTTCTGGGCCTCCTGGTGCGGCCCCTGCAGGGCGATGGCGCCGATCGTCGACCGCCTGGCGGAGAAGCATATGGGAAAGGTTGCGTTCGGCAAGGTCGACTGCGATAAGAACCAGGCGCTGGTGAAGCGCTTCAAGGTCATGGCAATCCCGACGCTCGTCCTGTTCAAGGACGGCGAGTACGCCGCGGACATGGTGGGGTTGGTCCCGGACGCGGAGATAGACGATAAGATCGGTGAGGTCCTGCTCGGCTGATCAGAGCTTGTCGTAGAGCTTCCCGATCTTGTCGCCGAGCGCCTTCGTGCTCACGCCGACGACGACCTCACCCCTTGTCTTCTCGAGGAGGGAGCGCGCGATGTCCTGTTTCCGGCGCACCGCGACGAGCGCGTCGGGATAGTCGAAGCGCATCAGGACGCGATACATCTCCTCCATCATGTCGAGGTAGCGCAGGGCGTCCTCCATCCTGCCTTCCTTCAGCGCGTCGAGCGAGAACCGGCGCAGCTCGCCGATCGTGTCCGCCAGTCCCATGAGGTAGGATGACGGAGTGACACCGATCTCCTCCGGCGTCGGCAGGTCCTCGTCCGCCACGATGCTGAGCATGATCGCCGCCTCGGACAGCTCCTGCATCGCGTCCTCCACAATGCCAGAATGCCAGATGTCGGGGTGGTCGGAGAGCAGCGAGCGCAGGCGGTTCGCCTCGTCCTTCGCCTCCTCCATCGTTCCGGCTACGTCGGCCTTCTTGTGCACTCCGTGGACGACGCTGCCGGAGAGGCGGATGATCGCCCTGGAGCTCTTGATCGCTATCTCCCGCACCGTGTCCTTCTCGTCCAGGCGGGCGATGAGGTTGTCCGCGATCTCGTCCAGGTTCTTCATCGAGACCTCAAGAGAGATTCGGGCTATTACCCTTTCCGCACTGCTCTTTCCGTAGGGCGCGCATGCGTTCGACCTTCCTCTCGATTATCGCGCGCTTCCCGATGTCGTGGCGGACGTAGATCGCTTCGCCGGAGACGTGCTTCAGCGCCCTCTCGCACGACCGCTCCGCCTTCTCGATCGTCTCATCTATCCCGACCACCGCCACCGCCCTGGAGGTCCCGGTGAGGATCTTGCCGTTCTCCTCGTTCACCGCGGCGTAGAAGAGCTCCGCGCCCTCGGCGTTGATCGCTCGTTCGTCGATCTTGATCTCGCGACCCGACTTCGGCTCCGTCCCGTACCCCTCCGGCACGACGTACTTGCAGACGGTCGCCTTGTGGGCGAAGCGCACCTTCGAGGGAGAGAGGTTCCCTCCCACTATGCCCTGGCAGATCTCGAGGAACTCGCTGTCCAGAAGTGGCAGCACGTTCATCGCCTCAGGGTCGCCGAAGCGCGCGTTGAACTCGATCACCTTCGGTCCGGCGGCGGTAAGCATGAACTGCCCATAGAGCACTCCGCGGTAAGGAGATCCCTCGTCCTCGAGCGCCGCGACCGTCCGCCTCATCGTCTCGCCCGCCGCCTCGACGTCCCTCTTGTCAACGAAAGGCAATAGGTGGTCCTCGGCGGAGTACGATCCCATCCCTCCGGTGTTCGGCCCAACGTCCCCCTCGTAGGCGCGCTTGTGGTCCTGCACCAGCGGCATGAGCGCGACGCTTCCTCCGTCGCAGAACGCCTGGAGTGTGAACTCCTCTCCGCTCAATCGCTCCTCGAGCACGACTCCCGCGCCGCCGATTTTCTTGTCGAAGACTTCTCGGACATAACCTATCACGTCCTCCTTCGTCGCGAGGTGCTCGCCCTGGATCTTGACCCCCTTTCCGCCGGTCAGGCCGACAGGCTTCACGGCGAGTTCGAAGTCGGCGTCGTTGATGTATCGCGTCGCGTCGGCGAGCCCGTCGAACGCGGCGAACCTGATATTGCCGGGAATCTTGTGCTTCTCGAGCAGCGACCTCGCGAACTCCTTGTTCGTCTCGATCCTCGCCGCCGCCCTGCTCGGTCCGACGCAGCCGATTCCGTTGCGTTCGAGCGCATCCGAAAGGCCGGCCTCAAGTGGCGCCTCCGGCCCGACGACGGCGAGCTCGACGCTCTCCTCGAGCGCCATCGTGAGCACCTTGTCGATGTCCGTCTCCTTGACAAGCGAGAACGAGACGGCCGAGCGGGCGATGCCCGGGTTCTTGTTCCTCATTGCCGCGCAGATCTGCGTATCGGATCGGACCAGCGCCTTGACGATGGCGTGCTCCCGGCCACCCCCGCCCACGACCAGGACCTTGACGGACATGTGATCGGGGATGCAACGGGATAGCGAATAATGACCGTTGCGCTCCTCATCTGCCGAGGCCGAGCGCGTCGATGAGCTCTGGAACACCTTTGCCGGTCTTCGCGCTGGTCATGTGCAGGACGCCGTCCTTCCTCAGTTTACCGTAGTCGCGCTCGAGCCGATCCACGTCAACGTCGAGCCCGTTGAGCAAGTCTATCTTGTTGAGCACGGCGAGGTCGGATTCTAGGAAGATCATCGGGTGCTTGTTCACCATGTCGTCGCCCTCGGTGACGGAGATGACGACGATCCTCAGGTCCGTGCCTAGCGGAAAGTCCGCGGGGCAGACGAGGTTCCCTACGTTCTCGACAAAGAGCACGTCGAACGAGTCGAGGTCCATGTCCTCGAGCGCGTGCTGCACGAGGTGAGCATCGAGGTGGCACTCCTTGCCGGTATTGAGGTTCACCGCCGGAATGCCTGCCTTCCTGAAGATCGCGTAATCGTCCTCGCCGGTGACGTCCCCGGCGATTGCGGCGACCCTCTTCCTGATCTTGTGCAACCTCAGTTGCGCGAGGTTCAGGGCGGCAAGCCCGCGATTCTCTGCCAGGACATCGGTCTCCATGCCGATGGTCGTCGTCTTGTGCACGGCCGGAAAACGGAGGGGGACGCTTAAATCATGTCGGTCAAAGCTTCAGGTCCGAAGTCTAGGTTCTGTGGGGCCGATACGAATCTTCGTTCGAGGCTCGAGACTGATTTCGAATCGATCATGATTTCGACCCCCTGCGTCAACTATTGTGAAATTGGGATGCTGGTCCAGTGTAGTCTGGTTAGGGAACCTTTTTATAACACGCATCCTCATAGTGCCTCAACAACTTCCACTTGGTTCGGGAGGAAGTAGTGTACCTCTTCAGAGGTGGCAAGCTATGGAAACGCAATTGAATGAGGAGCGCGTCCCATCGTTGGGTCGCGTTCTGGGCAAGAGAGCCCTGATCTACGTCGGCTTGCTAGCGTTGGTATTTGTCCTGCTGTTGATAGCAAACAGCAGCAACGCGAGCGCCGCCACACCAATTAGCTCGAGTATAACGACCAATACGACCTGGAATCTTGCGGGAAGTCCGTACGTCATCCAGAATAGTATCGCAGTGACAGGGACAGGCGTAACCCTGACGATCGATCCAGGCGTCAGCGTACAGTTCAACGGATTCTACTCGATAACTGTCCAAGACGGCGCGAAGATGGTTGCAATCGGCGACTCATCGCTGGGCGGCGACGGACCCGTGACATTCACGTCCAACCTCGGATCCCCTGCTGCAGGAGACTGGAACGGCCTAGTATTCGCGTCAACACAGTCCGGTTCGGTTCTGAACGACTGTTTCATTCAATACGCGGACAACGCAGTCAGCGTGACAGACACCACGGTGACCTTGACAGGCCTCTCGGTCTACACGAGCGGAGGGAATGCATTCACATTCACCTATACCACAGGTCCACGCACTCTCACACTCTCACACATCCTTATCCTCGACGCGGATAATTACGGAATTGCCGTCACCAGCACTGAGAATATCACGCTCAACCTGAATAGTCCGGTCGACATCTTCTCAGCGCTAGTCGGTGGCGTTTATGTCACAAGCAGCAACAACGCCACCGTGAGCCTGACCGGAGTCGGCATTTCCGCTCCAGGAGTGGGATCGGCGCTAGGCGTCTTTGCGGGCGCTAATTATGCTGCCACGATCAACATGCATGACAGCACCGTTTTCGATGCTCAGATCGGCGTCTACGCCCTAGGTTTGGCAGGCGATGCGACAGTGAACGTGGACGGAAGCTCGCTCGGCAACGTAGTTGGAGTAGGCTCTACCTATGCGGTCGCGGCGATCTCGGATGCTCCCGACACTGTTTCAGTTGTCGTAACCGGCACGAACATCGAGAACGTGACAACTGGTGTGTACGCAGCCGCGGTCGGAGACGTCTCGCTGACGGTCGATGACTGCTACTTCAACATCGTGACCGTAAACGCGATTACCATGTTCTCGTCAGGCGGAGCTTGCGACCTAACCCTTGACTCAACAAGCTTCAACGACAGCATCAGCATGGTCGCAGTTCAGGCATACGACGGGGTAAGCGCCGACGTGTCCAATGTGAAAATCACCAACTCGACCAACGGCTTCGACTTCTGGTCGGCCTTCGGCCCGGTTGATGTGACGATGACCCAAGTGGTCGCCGACTCGTTCGGCAATGGAGTCGTCCTCGGCAACCCATCGGACCCACTCATGGATGGCACCGCAACTCTGACCATGACGAACTGCAACCTTAACGGCGGCTTCATGATTGGGGCGTTCGGAATCGAAGTCAACGCGAACAGCACAGTTACAATCACATTCGACAATGTGACGTTCGCGGGCTTCGGGGACGGCCTGAGGGCCAGCTCCCAATCATCCAACGTTATCGTCAATATCCAGGATTCCGAGCTTGACTCATCCTATGCCAGCCAGATCAGCCTGACCGCCGTCAACGGCGGAGTCAGCCTGGTCCTTGACGGCGTCGGGATGCAGGCACCGGCGGAGATTTATACCGTACCAGCGATCATCGTGAACTCGAATCTGTCCACGGTGGTCGAGCTTACTGACGTCCTGATCAACCACACCGCAAGCGGACTCGATATTGTCTCCGCGGCCGGGGACGTGGACCTCGACATGACGAACGTGACGATTGTGGCAGATAGCCCCATGGCTCCTCCGTTCTTCGTGAACTTCGGGGTGGCTGTCTCAGCGGTCGCTGGGGCAGCTGACGTCGACATCAACGGACTGGACATAATCCTCGCCCAGGACCTCTACATGCTCAACGCCACATCTGGCGATGACGGCATATCGGTCATCGCTAACGGACTGGTGGACTTCAACGCGGCAAACGTCTCGCTCCAGAACGGATACAGGGGACTCTTGCTCATGTCCAACAGCGGAGACGTTGAGGCCATCATCGCAGGTTATATCGGCATTAACACCGCCGAGCAGGCCATCGGCATCTACGCCGCGGGTGACGTGATCCTCGAACTCTCCGACGTGTACGTCAATTCGTTCGCCCGGGAGATGCAGACGTTCAACAGCTACTCCCTGATAGTCGAGGCGGGCGGCACGATCGACGCGAGCGTCCAGAACTTCGAGGCATACGCGGTACTCCTGGGTTGGTACATTAGTGGCACTGGGAACGTGACGCTGAACGCCACAGGGGTGGAGCTCAGCAGCAGCACGAACGCGACCTACTGGAACCGCATGTTCAGCGGCATCCAGGTCTTCTCTGATGAGGGAGCGGTCGACGCAAGCTTCACCGACGTGTCGCTATGGATGATTCAGGATTGGTTCTCTTATGAGGAATGGGCAATCGACATAGCGGCGAACAACACCGTGAACCTGAACATCGAGAACGCTTTCATCCAAGTCTGGACCGAGGGCGTATACGTTCACACCAATCTCGGTGACGTCGTAGCGACGGTCGACAACCTCGTCGTGAACACCACGTACAACCTTGGCTTCGCCATATACGCACCGGCCGGTGCGGTCAATGTGACGATGACCTCGTCCTCGATCGACAACACCTTCGGCGCTTCGGCCTTCCTCGCCCAGTGCGGTGGGGACCTGGGCGTTGACATGACGGGCGTCGAGATGCTGGTCTCTGAGGGCTATGGCATGAACATGCTGAGCACCGACGGCAACATCAGTCTGACGTTGACCGACGTTAACATAGGAATGACCGGCAATGATGGAGTGCGCGGAGTGGCGACGAACGGCGCGATCGCGGCGGTCATCGACCCGAGCGACTTCGAAAGCATCGATGGCTACGGCGTGTATCTCGATTCCGCGGCCAG
>JBEKAR010000159.1:0-3410 GCA_050015815.1 Methanomassiliicoccales archaeon
TCTGTTCGGTGGACCAGGCGACGAAATACTCGGACAGGAGTCTGTTCGGCCACCACTCGATGAACCTATTTAATTCCCTCACTCTGCCTCTATTGTACCAGTGCACGGCCTCGGTCGAGCTGAACCGGGAGGAGTTGATGGCGCTCAGGCGACATTATCCTGGTAGGTTGGAAGTCCTAGTGTTCGGCCGAGTTGAGCTCATGATCGCGAAGGACCCGGGCCTTGGTCAGGGGATGCTCGTTGAAGAGAAGGGCGCCTCGTTCCCGGTATACCGCGACCGGTATGGCTATGCGCATGTGCTGAACTCCGCCGAACTCTGCCTCCTTGACTTTCTGGACGAGCTCGAGGCGATGGGTTTCGAATCATTCGGAATCGATCTGAGGAGAAAGAGCGGCGATCTCGCTTCGATGGTCTCCAAAGCCTTCGCGGAGAGGGACGTGTCGAAGAAATCCGCAATCAAGAGGAAGGTTGGATCCATCACCGCCGGTCATTACCTCAGGGGGGTCGAGTAGGCTAGCAGTAGTGCGACATGTAAGGGAATAAGGATACCTTTGATGTAGCATGGCCCGTCGGGGCAGGAGGCGGATGGCTGGTGATGAACGAGCGGTCGCCGGTTTCCAGGAGACCCTCGTCGCTGCCATCGTCATCACGGTCGCCTCAACGATACTGCTCGCCAGCGTCGGCAAGGCGATTACCTTGGACATGTCTCAGAACGCAGCGGCGAGACGCTCTAACGAGGCCGACCGGCTGCTCTCAAGCATCAGGTCTTGCTCCGCCTTCGAGGATGATGTGCTCGACCTAAGTCGCGCGGGAACGATCAATAACACCACAGGGCGGGAATCGGGAACCTTCAGCGGGGTGAGAGTCACTCTTGTTCTCGTGCTTGATGAAGGCTCGGAGATCGAGCTCGGAAAGCGAGGAACAGTCCCACCGAGCGTAGTTGAGATTGAATCGAGGTCCGTCCCTGTGAGCGTGAGGACGTCGCCGAGCGACGTGACCGTAGGCATCCTGATGGTGAGCGTCTGGTGGTGAGAAGGCTCAGGCGAAGTCGGAGCGGATTCGCCGCCATGGTCGATTCTCTGATGTTCCTTGCGATAGCCTCGATCGTATCGGTCGGTCTGTTCGCCTCCTTCTCCGTACCGGCAGCGCAAGAACATGACTGGACGGATCTAGTATCTGAGGCGCACCGTGTGCTTCTCCGTTGCGACATCGGTCTCGAGATCGATGGCTCGTCCCTGCCGCGGACCGACATCTCGACGCTCGGTATCATCTACGCTTCCAGCAAGGACGTCATGTTCGGTGAGCGTCTGGCCGCTTCCGCTAACGAAGTGCTTGGCGACCTCATCCCATCGTCGTTGTCGTACCAGTGGGTTCTGCGGTCTGGAAAGACGATATTCCTGTCATGCGGCGGGGACAGTTCTGGCTCGGCGACTCTCTATTCGTCGGCGATAGTGCTCTCATCGAGTGCGGGAGTCGAGTCCTGCCTCGTCCTATGGACTTCCCTGAGGGGGCAGGATCCTTCCTGAACGGACCTTCTCCTCCGCCTTCTTCGTTGTCTTCGCCACGTCGACGAAGGCGAACACGAACGAAAGGATGATCGAGCCGAAGATCGCGATCTGGGCGCCGATCACGCTCATCGCGTCGACGAGCGGTTGGTAATCAACGAGATAGAGAGCGATCATTGCGACAGCAAAGATGTCGAGGGCATACATCAGCCAGCCATAGAACGTCCGGTTCACGGTGAAGACGACGCACCTCTCGGTGCATATCTCGCATCGTCCTCTCGAATACCAGTTGCGGGCCTGAAGCTTGTCGCACTTCCGACAGTAGCAGAACCTCACGGTGGTTGTATTGACGGTGCCCCGCTAAATCGTTTCTTGCCTATGCCCCGAACTTCTCCGACCTTCCAGCCTTGTCGATCAGGATAGGCATGACGTCCTTGCCTCTGAGACGTCCCAGCCCGCCCTTCATCGCGGACGCCTCATCGTAATGTGAGGCGCATCCGTGGACCATGCCCTCGCAGTAGATCATTAGTGGTACTGGATCTCCGGAGTGGTCCTTCAGTTCGATAGGCGTACAATGGTCGGCCATAAAGGCGACTACGACGTCGTTGCCCAGACCTTTTCTTAGCAGACCGACCATCGAGTCAAGCCGCTCGATGACCTCGACCTTCTTCCTCGCGTCCCCGTCGTGCGACGCTATGTCAGGTGCCTTTACGTTGAGCAGCACAAAATCATGGTCCTTGAAGAGTTGGATCGCCATCTTCGCCTTGGCGTTCATGTCCGTGTCAAGCCCACCAGTCGCCCCTTTTACATCGACGACCTCGAGGCCGCACACTCTCCCGATGCCCTTTATCAGGGAGACCCCGGCGACGCAAGCGCCCTTCATCCCGTATTTCTCCCGGAACGGAACGATGTCTGGGAAGACCCCAGCCCCTCGGGGCAGGAGGATGTTGGCCACCGGCTTCCCCTCCTTTCTCATCGCCTCGTTCACCGGATGAACGTCTAGGATATCGTGCGACATGAGCACGAACGCATTGACGACCTTCGCGGTCTTCTCCGCGCTTTTGGCGAGCGCTTTCGCTTGATGAATCGGGATTTCGTCATGCGGATCGACGTCGGAAACGGCCGCTGATAGGCCTTTGCCGCGAAGGAGAAGAACCGCCCTGTGTTCAGTCGCCTCCTTGACTATGATTTCAGTGTCCAATATCTTGATACCGCTCAGCGCTTTGACTAGTTTCCTGGTATCGGGCTTCTTGATTCTCCCAGCGCGCCGGTCAATCACCTTGAGCTTGGAGTCCACGGTGGCGAAGTTGCAGCGGAACGCGACGTCGCCTTTCTTGCCGACGATGCCTACGCCAGCCGCTTCGAATGGCCCTCTGCCGGTATACACTTGGTACGGATCGTATCCAAGTATAGCGAGATGCGAGGTATCGCTGCCTGGCCTTACGCCAGGCGATATCACATCGACGAGCCCCGAAGCCCCGTGCGCCGCGTACCAATCAAGGTTCGGCTTCTTCGACGCCTGTAGAGGTGTCTTCCAGCCGAGCTCGCGGACCGCCCGGTCCCCGAGCCCATCGAACACGACGACGAGTATCTTCCGAGGGCTCAAATTGCCACCGGGATGACAACCGCCCCGGCGGCTAAAAAACCTCCTCTAGGCTTCTTGCCTGGACCAGGTGTCCTCGGGCAGCGTGTCATAGAGCTCGGGCTCGGGGCACTTCTCTTCGACCTCGATGGCGAACTCGTCGATGTGGGCCACGTTCAGGATCCAGTAGAACACACGCCACGTTCGGCCGCTCGGGAGGACGATCTCCTCCCATTCGGTCTTCATCAATTCCAGGTCCTGCAGGAAGTAGAAGAGCCTCCGGTCCTCCTGGTCCAGCAGGTTGTCAATTACGTCATCCTCGA
>JBEKAR010000160.1:0-3324 GCA_050015815.1 Methanomassiliicoccales archaeon
CCTGAAGAGGGCCAAGGAATCGATCAACGTCAGGCCGGGCAAGGGCAAGATGCGGGGCCGGCGATTCAAGGACTCGCGCTCGTTGTTGATCGTCGTCTCAGATAAGGCGGCGCCGATATTCAAGAGCGCGAAGAACCTGCCCGGGGTCGAGGTCGTCATGCCGGAACAGCTCAACGCCGGAACTCTCGCACCGGGCGGAGCGGCCGGAAGACTGGCCGTGTTCTCCGAAGCGGCCCTGAAGAAGATAGGGGAGTGGTGAAGATGGTGAAGTCCGAGGACATACTGTTGCATCCGTACGTCACAGAGAAGACGATGAACCTGATGACAGGGACCCCGACCCAGGACTACAAAGACGGCAACAAGCTCGAGTTCATCGTCTTGAAGAAGGCCTCCAAGGCCGAGATCAAGGCGGCCTTCGAGAAGCAGTTCGAGGTCAAGGTGGCCAGAGTGTGGACCAAGATAGACAAGGAAGGCAAGCATGCGATCATCAAGCTCGCCGAGGGATACTCTGCCGAGGACATCGGCATGAGGATCGGAGTGTTCTGAGGTGGGATGAATGGGAAAACACCTCAGGCAGCAGCGCAGGGGACGAGGAGGGCCGGTCTACCGGTCGCCTAGCCACCGGCACAAGGGAGCGATCAAGCATCCCGAGGCGACCTTCAAGTCGGGCCTCATCACAGACATAGTCCATGCGCCGGGAAGGTCTGGCCCGCTGGCCAAGATCGATTTCCAAGGCAAGGAGCAGCTGGTCATTGCCGCCGAGGGGATGACGGTGGGGAAGGAGTTCCAGAACGGCCCCGGAGTGCCGGCGACCGCGGGTAACATCCTACCGCTGGCGGCGTTGCCGGAAGGGACCCTCGTCCACAACATCGAGGCGAGGCCGGGCGACGGCGGAAGATACGTTCGGGCCTCTGGCGGGGCGGCCTCGGTCGTCTCCAAGGGCGACAAGGTCGTGCTTCTAATGCCGTCCGGGTCGTTCAAGACGTTCGACCCGCGGTGCCGAGCGTCCATCGGGACCGTGGCCGGCGGAGGGCATACAGAGAAGCCCTTCGGCAAGGCGGGCAACAAGTTCCACGCATACAGATCGAGGGCAAAGGCATACTTCAAGGTGAAGGGCATCGCGATGAACCCGGTGAACCACCCGCACGGTGGCGGCTCGCACCCGCACGTGGGCAAGCCGAGCACGGTCTCGCGCAATGCGCCACCCGGAAGGAAGGTGGGAAGGCTTTCCCCGCAGAAGAAGCCGAAGGAGAAGTGATCCAAATGGCAGACGAGAAACCGTTGACAGGAACGAAGGCCTCCCGCCGCAGACAGAGGAAGAAGAGGGGAGCAATCCAGGCACGCCGCAAGAGGGAGTTCACCTACCGCGGCTTCACCATGGAGGAGCTCCTCGGGATGCCATTCGAAGAGGTCCTTGGGCTCATGCCCGCCCGCGTTCGCCGCAGCTTCAACCGCGGCCTGAACGAGGAGCAGAAGGCCACCTATGACAAGATCGTGTCAGGCGAGATCGATGTGGTCCGAACCCACCGCCGCGACATTCCGATCGTGCCGTCCTTCGTAGGGAAGAAGGTGGCGATCCACAACGGGAAGGAGTTCAAAGAGGTCGAGATAAAGCCGGAGATGATCGGGCACTACCTGGGCGAGTTCGCCATGACCCGCAAGTCCGTGAAGCACAGCGGACCTGGTGTCGGTGCGACGAGGTCGTCCAAGTTCCTGCCGCTGAAGTGAGGTGAAGACATGGCAGGATACACTCAACAAACTGACCCGGACACGACGGCGAGGGCGATCGGCAAGGAACTTCAGATCTCGCCGAAGTTCTCGCGGGAGATCTGCCGCATGCTGCGCGGAAAGAACGTGGCGGTGGCGATCAGCATGCTCGAGGAGATCGAGAAGCTCAAGCGGCCAGTGCCGACAAAGAGGCACAACTTCGGCGTGGCGCACAAGCGCGGCGTCGGACCGGGGAGATTCCCCACCAAGGCCGCCGCGGCGATCCGCGAGGTCGTCGAGAGCGCCCGGTCCAACGCCGAGTACAAGGGGCTCGACGCCGACAACATGAGGCTAAGGGTCGCTGCCGCCCACCTCGGGCGCGTCATCCCCGGCTACATGCCGAGGGCGTACGGACGCAGCTCCCAGTGGAACCAGCAGACCGTGAACATTGAGATCATACTGGAAGAGGTGGAGTGATGGCAAGCGAGAGGAAGTTCATAACCGAGAACGTGCGCCGCGTGCTCCTCAAGGAGTACCTGATGAAGGCGGTCGACCGCGCCGGGTTCGGCGGGGTCGAGGTACAGCGCACGCCGATGGGAACGAGGGTCACCCTGATCACCGAGAGGCCGGGCATCGTCATCGGTCGCAAGGGCGCGGCGATCAAGGCGCTGACCACCGCCATCGAGAAGGACTTCAAGTTCGACAACCCCCAGGTCGAGGTTCAAGAGGTCGACAACCCGAACCTCAACGCCCAGATTATGGCGGAGAAGCTCGCCTTCGCGCTGGAGCGCGGCTGGCATTTCCGCCGGGCAGGGCACTCGACGGTGCGCCGGGTCATGGACTCAGGCGCCAGGGGATGCCACGTCGTCATCGCTGGGAAGCTGACCGGCGAGCGGCACCGCACTGAGAAGTTCAAGGAGGGTTACATCAAGTTCTGCGGCGAGCCCAAGCTCAAGTTCATCCGACAAGGCTTCGCTGTGGCCAAGCTCAAGCCGGGCGTGATCGGCGTCAAGGTCGAGATCATGGCCCCGGACGCGAGGCTCCCAGACGAGGTCGACGTGGTTTCGCCAGAAGAGGCGGCCAAGCTTCTCCCCGATATGGTCGACAAGATCTATCCGAAGGAAGAGGCGCTGATCGTGACCGAGCCGTCGAAGGAAGAGGCGCAGGCCGAGCCCGAGGGGCAGTCGGTAGATTCCCACACGATGCCAGTCAGCTTCGAGACCCCGGTCGAAGAGAAGCCCGTGAAGAAGGATGGCGAGAGCTAATGGCTCTTCTCAGAGTCAAGGAGATCAAGGCGATGAGCGCGGACGACCGCAAGGCCAGGCTGCGCGACCTGAGAGACGAACTGATGCATGAACGCGGAACAGCGGCGATGGGCGGAGCCCCGGCCAATCCTGGCAGGATCCGCGCGCTGAGGACGAACATCGCACGCATTCTGACCGTCCAGAGGGAGGAAGAGAAGTAATGGCTGAGATTTGCTCGGTATGTGGACTGCCCAAAGAGCTGTGCATGTGCGAGGAGATCGCGCGAGAGCAGCAGACGGTGAAGATAACCACCGACAGCCGACGCTACGGCAAGGTGGTCACCGTCGTCGATGGCATCGACGCGAACGACATA
>JBEKAR010000161.1:0-3218 GCA_050015815.1 Methanomassiliicoccales archaeon
TGCTCCTGAGAATCGGCTTCTTCAGCAGTGGCATGACATGCATCCCTCTGGACTTGTAATGGGATGCTCGATATATAAATGTTTGAGAGTGTGGCTGCCCGGCGGAGGGAAGCTGGATTGTCGTCGCATTCTGATTCTCACGAACGATTCAGATAGTGATTTATATCGCTCTGGAACATCCTTCGACGGGGTCAAGCGGCCAAGAGGGATGATTTGGCCAAGCTCGTGCTATGCGTAGGACCGGATGGTAGGTTCTTGGAGAGGGATATCAATATCGTCACGGCGGCTTCCAGAGCGGATGCGCTCGAGGCAATGAAGCAGGGAAAACCGGTCGCGGTCATCTGCGATCATGTCCCACCCTGGCTGGATGGCACCGAGCTCCTCCGAGAAATGAGATCCGCCGGCAACGAGGTGCCGTTCGTCATGCTCACCGCCGATGACCGCCGTGATCTGTTGATGAAGGCGATCATGAAGGATGCGGACCTGTGCTTCCAACCATCCGCCACATGTTCAGAGGTCATCCTACCCGAGCTATCCCATCGACTCAATCGCGCCCTGAAACAGATCGACGAGGAGGACGAACTCAAGCGGAGGCTCGAGATGGAAGAGCTCATCGCCGACATCTCGACCCGGCTGCTTGAATCACACCCTCCGGAGATCGACGCCGAGATCTCACGCTCCCTGAGGAAGGTGGGGGAGTTCATCGGGGCGTTGCGCTGCTACCTCCTCCTCTCCACCGCCGACGGGAAGACCGTCAAGAAGGTCTATGACTGGCCCAAGGCAGCGGACAGCAATCTCGAGGACCTCATGAAAGTCGACCTGTCCGAGTACGGCTGGGCGGTCGAGCTTATCATGAAAGGCGAGAACATCGTGGTCAACAGCCTCGACGAACTCCTCAATGACGACCGCACGACCCCAGAGATGAAGGAAACGCTGCGGAGGTGGAGCAGGGACGGCGTCAAGCGACTGATCGGGATTCCCCTCCTGCTCAACGGCGAGCTCAGAGGAGTGTTCGGCTACACGGCTGGCAATCATTCGATCAAGTGGACCGACAAGGACGTTCGCCTCGCAACGATACTCTCGAACACAGTCGCCGCAGGCCTCAGTCGCTTGGAGTACGAGGAGAGGCTGACGAAGGAGAAGGACAGGTTCAAGGCGATCGCCGACTACACCTACAACTGGGAGTCCTGGATCGACAACGACAAGAGGCTGCGCTGGGTGAATCCGGAGGTGGAGCGCATGACCGGCTATACGGTGGAGGAGTGCCTGGCCATGCCCGACTACCCAATCCCCATCGTCCTCGAGGAGGACCGTCAACGGGTGACCGAGTGGTTCAAGGGCAAGGACACGAGCCGTTCGGCGCGCGGCGACAGGGAGTTCAGGATCAAGCGCAAGGACGGAGGCATCATCGAGGCGGCGGTATCGTGGCGCCCCGCGATTCGGGAGGACAGCGTGAACCTCGGATTCAGAGCGACAGTGCAGGACATCAGTGAGCGAAAATACATGGAGACGGAGCTGCAAAGGGCCTTCGCCCAGCTGTCGTTGCTCAACCGGGTCACGAGGCACGAGCTGACCAATCAACTGAAGATCCTGAGGAGTGGGTTCAATGCCTGCAAAGACGGGAAGGCAGGACATGACCCCAAGGTCTTGGAGAACGTCAACCAGAGCATCGCGAGAATGGACCGCCTCCTGCAGCTGTTGGAAGACTTCCAAAACGTGGGGGACTCGGCGCCGGTCTGGCAGGATGTCGAGGACATAGTCGGAGCGGCGCTGCACGGCGCGCCAAAGGAGATCAGTATTCGAGTTGACCTCGGGAGGCTCGAGGTCTTCGCCGATCCTATGCTTGAACGCGTCTTCAGCCATCTGCTCGAGAACTCTCTGGCGCACAGCGGCGGGGTCAAGAGCATCGTGGTGGAGCGGAAGGCGGTCGACGACGGCATCGCCATCGTCTATCGCGACGACGGGGGCGGGGTCCCGTTCAACCAGAAGAAGCAGCTCTTCGCGAAGGACCACTGGCACCAGCCTGCGAGAGGTCTGATCCTGAGCAGCGAGATCCTCGCCGTGACCGGGATCACGATCGAGGAGACAGGAGTTCCAGGAAAAGGCGCGAGGTTCGAGATACACGTACCGACCGAAGGATACCGGATCGTGACCGGACAATCGACCACCATCTGAGGAGCTTCGGGCGGATCTCGTTCGTCCATCATGCGGATATCGGCTAGCCGTCTTCCGGCGGAATCGCCACCACGACGATGCATCACGCGCTCTCCCGCACGCTGCGCTCCTTCTTGAACAGGAATCCGCGGCCCCTCTCCCATTCCCCATCCGTCACGATGTCGTCGACCTTCCTCTCGTCGGCGAATTGCGCCATGTCCGTTCTACCTTTCGTCGTACTTCCATAGCTTGTCGCCCACGTAGAAGAATGATCTGATCGCCTTTCCAGGCTTCTTGGACCGCATCTCCTCGCCGGTTGTGAGCGCGACCCCCACCGCCAGAGGCTTGAGGTTCTTCTCGTCCCTTACCCATACGTAGTCACCGACGGCAATTGATTCATCGGCATCGACGATTCCCGGACCCATCACGTCTGCTCCATTGATGACGAATCGGATCGCTCCCATGTCGACCGTGGCGTAGGCCTTTGGAACAGGGTATCTGAGAAGCCCCCGGATGGTGAGGAACGCCTTCCCGTCCTTGACGAAAGCGACTATCTGGTTAGCTACGAACACGACGTCGAAGTCCGGTCCGTCGGCCATGTCGACCGTGTCCCCGACTTGGAAGACGGGTGCCCCTACTCTGGAAGATATCTCGTCGGCCAGAGCCCTGATCTCCTTCTCCCTGAGCCTTCTCCTCTTCCTGACGCGCAGCTCGGACATGCTGTGAGGCTCACTTCTTTCTCTTGCCAAAAAACTTGCCGATGCGATTCTCCCTCGTCCCTTCCTCCGGCTTGTGCTTTGGCGCTTCGGGCCCGGCGATTGACTCCTTCTTCCTCTCCTCAGGAGCGGGCCTCGGTTCAGCCTTCTCCTTCGGCACTTCCTTTCCTGGCATCGGCCCACCTGAGGACAGGCTCTTCGCAACTTTCTCCAGCTCCTCAAGGCTCGACATCGACAGGTCGGCGCCGCATCCCGAACAGGACGTCGCATCAGAAGGCAAAGAGCGCCCGCACATCGGACACTCGGCAGAATCGGGGTCTTTCGTCATCGATTCACTGACTCCTGCCC
>JBEKAR010000162.1:0-3056 GCA_050015815.1 Methanomassiliicoccales archaeon
AGCCCTCCTCGACGATGATCACATTGTGCACCGTCTGGGCGATGCTCTTGTTCTTCAGCATCAGGCAGGTCTGGACCGGCGCCTTCACTTTGGCTCCGGGCAAAGTGCGGACGAAGTAACCGTCCGCCTCCTCGAGGTACGTCCGCGCGGTGTACTTGTCCGCGTCCGGAGCAACGGCCTTCCAGTAGTAGTCCTTCAGCCAGCCATGCTTCTCGAGGGCCTTCGAGACCGCCATCACCTCGACGCCCTGTGTCTTCATCGAGGAGTGAATGACGCTATCGTCCATGAGAAGGAAGGATCCGGATCTGTTCTCCTCCGACGGAACGACCCCGGCCGCGATCATGGTGCGCTTCGCATCATCGTCGAGCTCATTGAGGTTCTTCACCGGAGCGATGTCGTGAGAACCCTCGGCGTACTTGTCGAGGTCCAGGTCCTCCCCATAGGCGGCCTTCTTCTCGACCGCTTCCTCGACCTTCTTCCTCACGTCGGATTCGTTATCTTTAGCTTGCATTTTATGCACTCCTCGTATCCCATGTCTCGGATCTCGCTCAGCAGGTCCCTCGGATTGCCGGAGCAGGCGATCGTGCCCTTGCACATCACGTAGCCTCGGTCCGCCTCGATATAGTCCAGAATCGAGCCGGTGTGGGTGATGACCAGCGCCGCTTTCCCGCTTATGCTCCTTCGTCCGGCGCAGCTCGTGCCGCCCGAGATCAGCTCCCTGACCTTTCGGCCGACCTTCTCGATGCTTACCAGGTCGACCCCGCTCTCCGGCTCGTCGAGCAGGTAGAGGCAGGGGTTCTGCGCCCCGAGCTGGAGGAGCTCCGACCTTTTGATCTCCCCGCCGGAGAAGCCGACGTTGATGTCACGATCCAGGAACGGGACCATGTCCAGGCTCTCGGCAGACTTCTGCACGTCCCCTTCGCCCTTGGAAGTCACCTTGACCAGGTCGCCCAGTCTCACTCCGACCAGGTTCGGCGGGCGCTGCATCATGATGCCGATGCCGCGGTCGGCCCTCTCGTTCACTGGCAGCTTGGTGATGTCCTCTCCGTTGAGCATTATCTTCCCCTCGGTCACGTTGTATCCGCTGAAGCCCATAATCGTCATCAGAAGGGTCGACTTGCCTGATCCGTTGGGCCCAAAGAGCACATTGGTATAGCCCGCGTTCACGCTGAGGTTGACATCGTGGAGGATCTTTTTACCGCCTACCTCGACGCTAAGGTTCTCTATCTCCAGCATGTTCGGCTCACTCCCCATCGGGATTCGTGCCTTTCGCTATTAATGATATCGCACTCCGGGCCTCGTCGTGGTCGGGCCGCATCCTCGGGCAGTGCAACCTATTTTCAGGGCGCAAGGCGATTCGTCGCGGCGTAGACGATGAACGCCATGGAGCCCAAGGCAGTAGTGATCGGAGGCGGGGCGGCCGGGCTGCAAGCGGCGCTCACCCTTGCTTTTGGAAATGTGGACGTGGTGCTCCTGGAGCGGGAAAAGGAGCTCGGCGGTAGATTGAGACTGGCTCACCGTCTGTTCCCAGAGCTGGAGCCGCCCTCGCGTTATCTCGGCGTTCTCTTGGCGAAGGCCGAATCGAACTCACGGATCAGGATCCTCACCGATGCTGAGGCGGTCGGGGCAAGGAAGAACGGGAAGTTCCAGGTCGAGGTCCGAAGAGGGTGCAGTGAAGGGAGCGAGATGCTCTCGACATCGGTTGTGATCATCACGACAGGAATGCGATTGGTCGACGCCACAAGGATTCCCGAGTTCGGATTGGGGAAGTATCCGGACGTGGTGACCTCGGAGCGCTTCGAGGGCATGCTCGCTTCGGACGGAGGGCTGAACCGGCAAAGCGACGGTTCCCCCGCAAGGACGATCGCGTTCATCCAGTGCGTGGGCTCAAGAGTGGAGAAGAGAGGCGTGCCATACTGCAGCGCTGTCTGCTGCTCGGAAGCGATAAAGCAGGCGATGCTCGCGAGGATGGCCGACCGGTCGGTCTCTGCTTATGTTCTGTACATTGACGTCCGCACCACCGGCAGGGGCTGCGAAGCGCTTTACAAGAGAGCGCGGCAGGAGGGAGTAAGGTTCGTCAGAGGGCAGCCCTCGATGGTCCTCAAGCGCCCGGGATCGGAGAAGCTCTTCGTGTGCGGAGAGAACACCCTGGCCAGTGAGCTCTACGAGATATCGGCGGACCTGGTCGTGCTCAGCGTCGGCCTCGAGCTCGCTGAGGGCACGAAGAAGCTACTGAAAGGGATGGGGGCCGAGCTCGACATTGAGGGTCTGCCTCGGCACGGGGAAGGCGCGAAGACGACCTCGACGACCGTGCCAGGGTTGTTCGTTGCCGGATGCGCGGAGGCGCCGAAGGATGCTCATATGGCGATCGCGCAAGGTTCCGAGGCGGCGGTCTCTGCGATCGAGTTCCTCGGAACGAAGGATTGAAGCTTGAGCAAGCGGAATGATGTCGGCGTGGCTGAGGATCAGAGAGAACAGTGGGAAGGGACCTATTCAAGGCCGGAGTTCTTCGGCAAGGAGCCCAGCGAGCTCGGCGTGAACGCCTTGAGATTGTTCTTGGCAGAGGGAGTGCGCTCCGTCCTCGAGCTTGGATGTGGACAGGGGAGGGACACATGGCTATTCGCGAACAGCGGCCTGCAGGTCGTCGCCCTCGACTACTCCCCAACCGGCATATGCCAGATGGGCGAGAGGGCGAAGCAGCTTAGGCTCGAAGGCCTCGTGATCCCCAAGGTCCAGGACGTCCGCCTCGGGATCCCGCTCCCGGATAGCTCAGTAGAAGCCGTCTACAGCCACATGTTCTTTTGCATGGAGTTGAAGGAAGAGGAGTCGTCCTTCATACTCAAGGAGTGCCTCCGCGTCCTCAAGCCAGGCGGCCTCAACGTCTACTCGGTCCGCAACGAGCACGATCCGCACTACCGCAAGTTCGAGCCTAGGGGTGAGGACATGTACAAGAACCCGATGGGCTACGTCGTACAGTTCTTTGATCCGGAGAAGATCAGGCGCCTAGCGAAGGGGTACGAGATCGTTTCGATAAGGGAGTTTGACGACACCTCGCC
>JBEKAR010000163.1:0-2989 GCA_050015815.1 Methanomassiliicoccales archaeon
TTGATGGCCACCCTGTCCGCCCCGACGATGATCAAGTCGACGCCCTTGCGCATGAAATGGCCCGAGGCGCCGTCGACGATTATCGCGTGCGGGATGCCTTCGTTCAGCAGCTCGAACGCGGTGAGCTTCATCCCCTGGAGTCTCGGCCTCGTCTCTGAGACATAGACGAAGATCTTCTTGCCTTGGCGATGCGCTTCGCGCATCGGTGCCAGGGCCGTGCCGTAATCGACCGTTGCCAGGGCCCCGGCGTTGCAGTGGGTCATGATGTTCGCCCCGTCGGAGATGAGCCTTGCACCGTTCTCTCCGATCATGCGGCACTTGGCCACGATGTTGTCGGTGTAGCGCTCAGCCGCACTCGCCGCATTCTCCCCCACTGCTATCCTTTCAAGCATGAAATCGACCGCGAAGAACAGGTCGTGGGCGGTCGGCCGGGACGCCTTGAGAATCCTGGCAGCCTCGGCAAGGTCAGCGCCGCTCATCGAGGCGAGCGCCATGCCGAAGGCGGCCGCGGAACCGATCGCCGGGGCACCCCGCACGGTCATGTTCCTGATCGCCTCCGCCATCTCCCCCGCTGAGCGGATAGAGACGATCTCGAGCCGGTGAGGCAGGAGGCGCTGGTCTATCATCTTGACCACATGTCCCTCGAGCCAGAGCGCCCTCATCTCCCTGGCTCCCTCTCCAGTCAGGATCCTCAGCCGCTCACCGCAGTGTAAACCAGCATGGCCATAGTAAAGGATTGCCCCCCCCGAATGTCTATGCTTTTAATAGAGTCAACTACATTAGAACCTCCTGGTCCTGGGCCATGAATGAGAGCAAGACCGATTCCTTTGATGTCTACTCGACGTCGGCCGGTCTTCGGCAGATATCCAACCCGGTCAGGCAGAAGATCCTCAGCGAGCTGCAGCGCCGGGACCTGAGCTTGAGCGAGATAGCCCAACTGACAGGCAAGGCGCAGTCGACGCTCTCGGTCCACCTCGACAAGATGGTGAAGGAGGGCCTGATCGCCTTCCGCGACGATCCAGAGGACAACCGCCGAAAAATATTCTACCTCGTCTCCCGGCCGGTCGGCAGCTCGGTCGTGCCGCGCGAGGACCTACTCCGTCAGGTCGAGACCACCATCGCCCGCAGCATCGGGACTCCCAGTACGTTCCTCAAGGGCGTCATCCGTTCGATCGTCATCGGCATGGAGGCGATCGGCTTCAACATGGATCCAGTTCTGAAGGACATCGGCCGCCAGATCGGGACGGAGATCTCGAAGAGGATGAAGGGGAACACACCAGAGACGATCATCACCGAGGTCAAGGAGTTCTTCAAGACGCACGAGCTCGGCGAGGTCAACGTCTACGCGCTTCACCCGGTGACGCTGATCATCAAGGACGAGTATGACTGCTCCAAGGCGCCAGACGTCGGCAAGACGCTCTGCCTGATGAACGAGGGCATCCTCGAGGCGATATTCGAGAAGCGCATGGGTGTGCCAGCGAGGGTGACGAAGGCGGAGACGTTCGGTACGAGCTACAACTTCTGCAAGTACGTCATCGAACCAGGCCTATAGGGGTCCGCAGCGTTCGTTATTTAGCCTCACGCGGCCAATCCGGAGGCGAGGGTTTGGCGTGCAGAGCCTCTACGAGATGTTCGACGAGATAGACGAGGAGATGATCCACGTCCTCGACACCGTGTCGGAGATCAGGGAGATGGTGGAGAAGGGGCAAAAGAAGAAGGCCCTCGATTCGCTGGTCGCCCTGGAGAAAGAGCTGGAGGAGTTCCTTACCTTCCCCGAGGACGAGGAGAGCGACGAGGGGGACGAGGAGTCCTCTGAGTAGCTGCCCCCTTGACCTCAGTGCTCTTAACGCGATAGACCTGGGCGTCCCTCGTGCGAACCAGTTCTATCGTCCCACGCGCCTCAAGATCGAGCTTGATGAACTCCATGTACCAGGGGATCGAGCCCTCGAAGCTCCCCTCGAGCCTGGCCTCGCTGCATCTCGCGAGCTCCATGTGGTTCATCGGTCTCGTCCTGAGGCATTCGAGGATCGTCCGCTTGATGACGTCGTATTTCTCCTTGCTGATGCTGACGCCCCTCTTGCCTGTCGGATGGCGGGTGAGGATCTGCTCCTCTGCCATGGCTAAGGCTTCCACTTGCGACGTTTTAATACTTCACAAGGCCGCGGGAGGGTCGTGCCAACTGCCTGGCTCGGATTGGACCCTAGGTAGAAGGCAAATGCACGAATTGATCAGTGCCATTCGTTCGGCTAGCGAGGGATTCAACCCAAGCAGTAGAAAAGGTAAAAGAAACGGAAACCAATCCCGTGATGATGCAAGGGGAAGAAGAAATCCGAGTCCTCCTGATAGACGAGGACCCACACGACGTCGAGCTCATGCAGCGAATGCTCGCCGACGGCTTCTCAGTCGAAGTCATCAATCATCTTGGTTCGGTCATGAACTATCTCAGGGAGGGCTATGACATAGTGATTCTTGACCTCAACCTGCCGGACAGCCAGGGTTACGACACCTTCGAGGCAGTGGAGAAGATGTCGGGCGAGGTCCCGGTCATCGTCCTCACCCACAACTCCGATGTGAGCCTGGCTACGAGGGCGATGAGTCATGGAGCGCAAGACTATCTGTTCAAGGAGACCATCAATTCTGAGGTCATGGCCCGATCCGTCCGCTATGCCATAGAGCGAAACAAGCTGGTGCAGGAGCAGAAGGTGATAATGAGGGAGCTGCAACGCTCCAACGCCGAGCTGCAGCAGTTCGTCTACGTGGCCTCACACGACCTGCAGGAGCCTTTGCGCATGGTCACTAGCTACCTCGGGCTCATGGAAAGGACCTTTAAGCAACAGCTGGACCCAAAGGCAAAGGAGTACATAGATCACGCTGTGGAAGGCGGCAACAGGATGCGCGAGCTGATCAATGATGTGCTGGCGTATTCGAGAGTCGATACCCAAGGAAAGAAGCTCGCCCCGGTGGACATGAATGCTGTGGTGTCGAAGCT
>JBEKAR010000164.1:0-2988 GCA_050015815.1 Methanomassiliicoccales archaeon
AGCGAGACAAGGGCCCCGCGGATCTTCGCTTCATCCAAGACTGAGATATCCAATCCTTCCCTCTCCAGCTCCGGGAGGGTGTTGAGCAACGTCTTCGCGGCTACAGCTCCAAGATCGAGCTTCTGCGCCGCTTCCTCGAACAGCTCCTCGTAGCCCTCCCTGACGATCTGGACCGCCTGCTGCTCGTGCAATCCGTAGCTCTTGACGAACCGGCGCACCGTCGCCTCGGGAAGCTCAGGCAGCTCGGATCTGACCTTGATCAACCTTTCCTCAGAGACGACTATCGGCCTGACGTCTGTCTCGGGATACATCCTGCTGGCCCCAGGCAGCGGCCGGCTGTATGTCGTGGAACCGTCCGGCAGGGGATCCCTGGTCTCCTCCGGAACGCCCTCTAGCGCCATGTTCGCCCTCAGCATCGCGGACTCGAGCGCGGCCTGGGCTTTCGTCGCTTCGTCGGCACAGATGACGAACGCATCGCCCTCTGCGACGTTCAGAGCCGTTCTCAGCCTGGACACTTCCTCTTCTGTGATGCCATAGCCCGGCAGCTCATCAGAGTGGAAGATCCCCATGGCACCCCTCGTGCGGGCGTATTGGGCCATCTCGGCGCCGAGCCTCAGCTTGCCGTCGGGGCTCTTCATCAGTCCGGCGAATCCAGGCGCTACGAAACCGAGTACCTTGCCCCCCTTGGCCAGTGCGCCGGAAATCACCTTCGACTTCGAACTGGCAAGCGCGGAGCCCACGTCCTTGATGCCGACGTCGAACGCCCCTGCCTTCATCTCCTCCAGCACCGCTTTGACGGCGAGGAGCCCCGTCTGCCTCTCCATCTCCTTCTGGACGTAGACAGGCAGCATCCTCAGCTCCTGGACCCCCTTGACCTCGACCCTCGCCCCTCCGGGGATGGAGATGTTGAGGTCCTCCCGGATCGTGCCGATGCCCCTCTTGACCCTCTTCGTCGCCCTGAGGATCGAACCGAGCCTTGCGGCGACCTCCCGGACCTCCTCTGGAGAGTGCATGTCCGGCCCGGTCGCGATCTCTATCAGCGGTATCCCTAATCTGTCAAGGCGGTATGTTATCTCCTGCCCCTTCGCCTCGACCTTCCTCGCCGCGTCCTCCTCGAGGCAGATCGTCTGGATCACGATGCTCTTGCCGCCGATGTCCATCGTCCCGTCGAGCGCCGCAAGCGCCGTCCGTTGGAACCCGGCGGTGTTCGAGCCGTCGATGACGATCTTACGCATGAAATGAATCTCGTCGACCGCCTTCGCCTTGAGAAGTTCGGAAACTGTGAGCGTGATGTCTATCGCGTCAACGTCGGCGTCGTGCGGCGGCTCCTCGTCAGCGTCGACCAGGCATGACGAGTGCGAAGGTGCCTGATAGCGGAAACGCATCTTCCTCTGCGCCTGCGCCAGCGCCGCCCGGTCTATCTCACCGAGCTCGCTTTGAGTCGGCCTCAGCCTGCGCAGGATCGTCTTCCCCTCATCCTCGACCAGCTGCGTCTGGCAAGAGCAGAAGAGCTTCTTCGTGTCGAGCTGCTGGTGGATCTCGATGCCGCAGGTCAGCTCAGTAATCGATCTCCCTCCTGTCGCTCAGTTCGCCCTTCAGGCTAATGGACATCACGCGCCTGAGACCCTCCTCGGACGAGGTGTTCGCCAGGGCCCACATCAGCTTGACGAAAGCCGTCTCGGGCAGCATGTCCTCGCCCGAGATCACCCCGGCGGAGAGAAGGTCCCTGCCAGTATTGTAGACGTTCAGGTTCACCCGGCCGCTGATGCACTGCGAGCACATGACGACGGAGGTGCCCCCGCGGATCGCCTTCCTCACCTCCTTGATCAGGTCGGACGATATGTGGCCGAGGCCGGTTCCGGCGATGACGATGCCCCTGCTTCCTTTGGCGAACCCCTCGAAGGTGCGGGTGGACATGCCTGGATAGTAGTGGACGAGCGCAACGTTCTCCTCCATCTCGGTTCGCAGCGTCGCCCTGCCGTTGCCCCTCGGAACGCAAGGGCAGAGCATCTCGACGCCCTTCTCGAAGTCGACCCTGGCGACGGGCCGGGAGTTGATGCTTTCGAACGCGTCCCGGCGCGACGTGTGCATCTTCCTGACCCTGGTGCCGCGGTGCACTAGTGCAGTGGTGTCCGAGATCCCCTCGTGCATGAGCACGAAGACCTCGGCGGCGTCGGCCTCGAGGCAGAACCTCACCGTCGCAAGGAGGTTGGTGTAGGCGTCGGAGGAAGGTCGATCGGACGACCTCTGCGAGCCCACCAGGACGACTGGCCCAGGCAAGGAATCTAGCATGAACGAGAGCGCGGCGGACGTGTAGCCCATCGTGTCTGTTCCGTGCGGGATGATGCAGCCCGACTTCCCCGAGTTCAGGCTGTCCGCCGCGGCCTCGGCGATGCCCTTCCAGTGCTCCACCTTCATGTTCTCGGAGAATATCGAGAAGAGTACCTTCGCCTCGACCTGGCACATCTCGAGTATCTCCGGTACGGTAGCGACCAGCTCTTCGGCGCTCAGTGCTGGATGGACCGCGCCGGTCCGGTAGTCGACGTAGGAGGCGATTGTGCCCCCTGTGCCGATCAACGCCAGGGTCTTTTTGCAGATCGCCCCTCTTGAGGGTACGGCAGGCCTCGCCTTCCTCTCCGACCTAGAGACGAGCTCGACCGACGCCCCCTCCTCCAGGCGGATGCCGATGTTATAGCCGTTCTTGAGCTTCAGGACGATTACGTCGGGGTGCGAGAACTCGTGGTGCGGCATCAGCACGCCCGCCCTCTCGATGCCCGCGCTCATCGCCTTGACGGTGTCGCCCTCCTTCGCCCCCGAGGCTGAGAGTAGAGCGGAAACCCTCTGAGAATAGCTCATCCGGCCGCCACCAGCCAGAGATGAGTTCTAACGCTTAAACACTTGTCGCGGGCCGCTGCGCTAGTCAGGGAAAAATGGAAAAGGAAATGGAAAAGGGTTAAAAGAAGAGGTTTACGGCTTTCTCGCGATCAA
>JBEKAR010000165.1:0-2923 GCA_050015815.1 Methanomassiliicoccales archaeon
GGGGAGTTCCTCGATGAGGCGATGGAGAGGGCGGGGAGAGTGCTCGCATGGTAGATGGAAGGAAGACACTAGGGATCATGGTCATCGGCGCCCCCTATGGCACGCAGCACGCGGACCATTTCTGCCGCATCGTGGAGCGAGCGCTTGACAGGGGCTACAACGTAGAGGTGTTCCTCTATGGGGACGCGGTCCATGCCCAGATGAATAGCCAAAGGCCGAAGACCTTCTTCCCGGTGGGAGAGACGCTGCAGCGCGTCATCAAGAAGGGGGCGAAGATATACAGCTGCGAGATCTGCTCGATCGCGCGGGGCTACATCTCTGGAGAGCTCAAGGATGGGAAGAAGGACTACTCGTCGACGAAGGTCATCGAGGGAGTGCAGTTCACCACGATCTTCGGGTTCGCAGAGATGCTTAAGCGGGCCGACAAGGTCATCTCGATAGGGGGTTCTTGATACGGCCGATCTTGTTCTGGACATCGGCCACGCTCCATTCGGGCACGAGAACGCCTACGCCGGGCTGTTCGTGGCGATGGCATGGGTGTCGGTCGGGAACGACGCGGTCGTCGTGCTAAGGGGCGACGGGGTCTACGCGGCGAGGAAGGGACAGGCCGACTCGATGAAAGAGATCAATCTACCGAACACCGAAAAACAGGTCAGGGACATCATCGGCGAGGGCGGCAGAATCGTCGCAGACGCCGAGTCGATGAGATCGAGGTCGCTCACTACGAACCAGCTAGTGGAGGGAGTCGGGGTCCTGACGCCGCCAGAGATACGCGCCCTGATCGTGGAGAAGGGCGAGAGGTTCATCGCGCTCTGAGGTGCTTCGATGGCGGACGAGAAGGTCGACTGCAAAGGGATGGTCTGCCCCCGCCCGCTGTTCGAGACGCTGAAGCGAATGAAGCGCATTCCCGTAGGGGCGACCGTGGAGGTCGTCGGGGACTATCCGCTCTCGCTGGTGGAGATCAAGGAACATATGGAGAATGAGGGTCAGGAGGTCGTCTCATCGTCGAGCGAGGGGGACGTCTGGCGCATCGTGATACGAAAGGTGAAGTGAGCCATGCCGAAGCTGACCCTCGTTCTGTTCTCCGACGACCTCGATCGAGCCGTCGCCGCGTTCGTCATCGCCAGCCGGGCTGCGGTCGAAGGCTGGCAGGTTAACGTCTTCTTCAGCTTCTGGGGATTGGCCGTAATCCGCGACCCGAACAAGCGAGTCGAGAAGGGCGGAGCGGCGGAGCTGTTCAACTCGCGCCTGCCTCTCGGGGCCGACGATCTCAAGCTCTCCCACCTCGAGGCGACCGGCATGGGCACGAGGGAGTTCAAAGAGCGGATGGAGGAGAAGAAGGTGCAGTCTGTCAAGGAGATGATGCGCGAGGCGAAGGAGTTCGGGGTGAGGTTCGCCGCCTGCGCCCTCCCGATGGAGCTGCTGGGTTTCGGCAAGGAGGAGTTCGTCGACGAGGTGAACGAGGTTTGCAGCGTGAACGATTACCTCGAATCGGCCAAGGACTCTGACCTGAACCTGTTCATCTGAGACATCGGCAAATCGTTAAATATGGTCGGCTCACGAAGCAAACACGGTGCTGTGATTGGGTAGGTTCGACGCGTTCTTCGTCTCGCCCGAGGTCGACAAGAAGGTCGATACTGCGGCAATGGTCAAATCGTACTTCGAGAAGTGCGATTGCCCTGGCTGCCCGACGTTCAACTCCTGTGCCGGGGACAAGGGGGAGCGGGTCTACTGTTTGGCCGGAAAGAGCGCCTCCTGCGTCAAGGAGAGCGACATGTCCGGCTGCATCTGCCCGGGCTGCCCGGTGCAGGACGAATTTAGGTTCGAGAAGATGTACTACTGCATCTACGGCAGCAATAAGGAGCAGAAGTAGGTGGGCTGCGATGGCGAAGGAGGGGTCCGACAGAGAGCTTTGTCTCTGCGACAAGTGCGTGAGTTATCCGGACTGTGCGGTTGAGCCGCTGCTGATGACGTTCTGCCTGATACAGGAGGCACCCTGCGAAGTGGCCAGGCGCGGCTGCCAATGCATTTCCTGCAAGATCCACGCGCGACACAAGTTCACCATGGAGTACTACTGCGCCGAAGGAAGCGAGGAATCGAGGAGCTGAGGTGAGAAGCATGAGCATCAACACGTGTCCGAGCTGCGACGGTCAGATGATCAGGGGAGAGCTGAAGATAGAGGCCGGTGGAGAGGTCAGGTGGGTCTCGCCGGGCAAGACGAAGGGCACGACCCATATGACCAGCATCCCGGTCAAGGGAGATCCTTCTGGTCCTCAAGTCACCCTCGATGGGTGGAGATGCGAGGGCTGCCGGTACGTCCTTATTCCCTACTAGAACGGCCTGCGGGACGATTGGCGGGCCTGTGGGGATTTGAACCCCAGTCTTTGGCTTCGAAGGCCAAAAGGATAATCCAGACTACCCTACAGGCCCGGGGCAGGTCTCGTATGATGAGGACCGTTGATAAGTCTTTGTCCACTTACAGGCGTCCAGGAAGCCACGTCTCCGCGCCATCCGCCTGACAGAATATATAAAGCCGGGAGGCAAGATGCGGCAGCATGAAGCGGGTCACGATGGGGCACGGCGCCGGGGGCGAACTAATGCAGGAGCTGCTCGCGAAGCACATCCTGCCGTTCCTGCCGAAGGTACCGTCCGAGGTGCCGCTCAGCGCCTTTGACGACTCGGCCGTCGTGGATGGCATCGTGTTCACCATCGACGGGCATACCGTCAAACCTCTCTTCTTCCCCGGAGGAGACATCGGGACCCTCAGCGTCTATGGCACCGTCAACGACATCTCGGTGATGGGGGCCAAGCCGATCGCCATAGCAGCTTCGCTCGTGCTCGAGGAAGGGCTCGAGTTCGACGTTCTCGAAAGGGTCGCGAGGAGCATCGGCGAGGCTTCGAAGCTCGCCGGCGTCCCGATCGT
>JBEKAR010000166.1:0-4230 GCA_050015815.1 Methanomassiliicoccales archaeon
AAAAGAATGAAGGGAATACTGTTGTCCTTGGCGCGCATCTCCATTAGAAACTGTATGCCGTCTTTGCCAGGCATCTGATAATCGGAAACGATGACGTCGTATTCCCGTGACTCTATCATTCTTGCGGCGCTATCAGCCGAAATGGCTGTGTCCACGGAAATGTCGCGATCAAGCTCTAGAAAATGCCGTGCCAAATCTAGAAGATCCGGTTCATCGTCTATCAGCAATACCCTAATTGCAGATGCTTCCATACTCTATTCAAGTCAATTGGTAAAGACGTGTCAAGAGGAATATATAGTTCAGCGTCGTCGAAAACCACGAACGACTAGTGACTGAAGGCATCGAGTTCACCGGTAGAGAGGAGTGGACCTGCGGGAACAACCAGAACCGTCAGCAGACATAGCCGTTCCTCCCCTTGATCAGCATGGCGAAGGGGGGCGCCTGCCTCGAGATTCGGGAGAAGGTCGAGTGCTGACAAATCCCCTTCGCCAGACTCTTCTGGAGCCACACCCTGCCATATTGAGGCAATGAATGATTCGTCCTTCGATTGCCGAGTGTGACAACCCTCTTTGCCGGTCAACATCACCAGCACTGCAAACGCGGAGATCAAACCTGAAAACCGCCCCTGAGAGCCCCGCTCTCGCCCTCCCTATCAGTTACAAAGAAAGTAAGAAAAGGGTATGTGCAATCCGAGAGAATCGAAATCGGGAATCAGATGTCTGGCTTGATGCCGTTGCGAATCCCGACGGCCGCGACACCGATTGAATGACCACGGTTGCACCAGTCATTAAGAAGAAAGGAAAAGACCCCCAAGGCAAGTGCGGGCATGTGGGGGACAGGCGAGATCGCGAGCGGCGTTTCACCTGGACGCATTTCATCGAGCCGTTTTCGCTTTCACAAACATGTTTGCCATCCAGCAGTCTGCGAACGTATTAAGTGCGCCAAGGCGATTCGCGCGATGATGATGATCCTCTGCGGCACGACATCGAGGTCGTTAGCTCGCGACCTTTCTGTCAGAATCGGCGCGACTGTCCACGAGGCAGAGGTGAAAAGGTTCCCAGACAGCGAATGTTACGTCCGGTTCGACCGGGAGTCGGTCGAAAAGGAAGTGGTGATCGTCGGCAACACTTTTCCAGACAATAATCTGGTAGAGTTCATCCTCATGCACGACGCGGCCCGGGGGCTCGGCGCCGAGAAGATTGTCAGCATCGTCCCGTACTTTGGCTATGGACGTCAGGACAGGCGATTCCTTCCGGGCGAGGCTCTAAGTGCGCAGGTCATGCTTCGCCACATTGCCCTTGAGACAGACCGCCTCCTCACGATCGATCTTCATAAGCCCGATATCCTCCGTTGGTTCACCAAACCGGGTGCGAAGGATCTTAGCGCCGCACCAGCCATGGGCGAACATTTCGCGGGCATGGGCATTGACCTCGTTCTCGCTCCGGACAAGGGCGCCGCCCAGAGGCTGGATGCCAAGGGCAAGAACGTGCTGGTCGTCGACGACATCATCTCGACGGGGGGAACGATCATCGCGGCGAGCAACGAGCTGCGCCGCCTCGGAGCGAATCACATCACCGCAGCCTGCACCCACGGCCTCTTCGTCGGCAACGCCTTGGAGAAGCTGAGGAAAGCGACCGATGGCGTTGTTTGCGCCAACACCCTAGAGAACGAGGTCTCGTCCATTTCAGTGGCGGGCGAGGTCGCGAAGGCGCTCTGAACGCGGGCTCGTCCCGCTACTTCTTCTTCATTACGATATATGCCAGAATGGAAGCGCCGATGGCAGTCAGAACGATTGTCATGAGCACTGCCCCGTCAATGACGGTCGAAGATTCGAACCCGTAGTAGGCCATCGGGTCTTCAGGGAAATCGACTGCGGATGGATGAGCCAGCTGGTGATCGGCCGTGATGTTCCAGGCCATCTCCAGCATCGCGCCTCCGGTCGGCGAATAGATCATAAACAGCTTCCACTGCCCCGAGGCGAATTGACCTGGTTCGCTTCGTATTTTGATTAGGTCTCCGGCAGACAAGCACGCGTTTGGAATGGCCGGTTCGGCGGGGACAATCGAGAGCGTGGCATTGCACTCAGCGACGCCCTCGGGGAAGGTGACCAAGAATGCGTCCCTGTTTGGCGGAGCGAGGATTATCTTGATGTCGCTGTGCCGAATGTATGGATTGGAGACCTCGACGACGGTAAGGTACACGCTCTCGCCATCTGAGGTCAAAGCCGCAGACGCCACTGGCGTCGGAGGAGTCGCGATAGCGCACTCTGCAGGTGCAAGTACAATCACCGCGAACAGCAATGCGCAGAGGTACAATCCGAGCCGCATGACTCCACCGAATTCTAGCCTCGAGACGCTGATAAACCTTGCTCCTCGAAAACATAATAGCAGAATATCCTATTCCCAAGCGGAGCTGGGTATCGATGGTCGTCAAGAAGTCGGAGGATTTCAGCGAGTGGTACAATGAGATAGTGGAACTCGCCGAGCTGACGGACAAGCGCTACCCGATCAAGGGCATGAACGTCTGGATGCCCTACGGCTGGAAGATCATGCGCTCCATCGACGAGTACATACGAAAGTACCTCGACGCGACGAGACACAACGAGGTCTGCTTCCCGCTCCTTATCCCAGAGACGGAGTTCAGGAAGGAGAAGGAGCACATCAAGGGCTTCGACGCCGAGGTGTACTGGGTCACGCACGCCGGGCTGAACGAGCTCGACATCAAGATGTGCCTCCGCCCGACCTCTGAGACGGCGATGTATCCGATCTTCGCGCTCTGGATACGGCCCCATGGCGACCTGCCCCTCAAGACGTACCAGATCGTCAACACGTTCCGCTACGAGACGAAGATGACCCGGGCATTCATACGCGTCCGAGAGATACACTTCTTCGAATCGCACACCTGCCACGCCACCGAGGCGGAAGCGCAGGCCCAGGTCGAGGAGGACTTCGTCATCCTGGAGAACCTGATGAAGCATCTCTGCCTGCCGTACTTCCTGCTTAAGCGCACCGACTGGGACAAGTTCCCCGGGGCGTACTACACCGTCGGCGTCGACACGCCGATGCTCGAGGGACGCTCGCTCCAGATGGGAAGCATCCACCACTACCGCGAGAACTTCTCGAGACCGTTCGACATCAAGTACGAGGACGTCGACGGCTCGATGAAGTTCGTGCATCAGACGACCTTCGGCATGTCCGAGCGACTGGTCGGCGCGGTCGTGGGATTCCACGGCGACGACAAGGGAATCGTCCTGCCGCCCGACGTCGCGCCCATCCAGGTCATCGTCGTCCCGATACTCGCGAAGGGGAAAGTGGAGGAGGTATCCGCCGAGGCGAGGAAGCTCAGGCAGGAGCTCGTGGACTCTGGGATCCGGGCGCAGATCGACGAGAGGGAAGAACGGCCGGGCAGCAAGTTCTACCACTGGGAGCTACGCGGCGTCCCGCTCCGACTAGAGCTCGGGCAGAGGGACATCGCCGAGGGCAGGGTCGCCTACGCGGTCAGGTTCGACGGTTCCAAAGGCGGCGTCCTTAGGACGAACGTCGTCAAGGACGTCCAGGCGATCCTGGTCAAGATCTCCGAACAGATGGCCGCCTCGGCGAAGGAACGGCTCGCGGCATCGGTCGCAGACATCGAATCGCTCGAGAACCCGCCGAAGAAGATACTCCGCTTCGGCTGGTGCGGCTCCCCGTATTGCGGTCACGAGATCGAGGCGAGGACCGAGCTCAAGCTCCTCGGCACGCCATACCACAAAGAGGAGTTCAGGGGCAAGTGCATCGTCTGCGGCAAGGATACGGCAACGGTGGCTTACGCTGCCAGGTCGATGTGAAACCTACTGCCTCGAAACGAGGAGCAGGCCGAGGATACCGAAGGCGAGCAGGGCGACCACGATCGTGTACACTCCCATATGCTCCGGCGTGAAGATGTTCCAGCTGCCGTACAGGATGCCCCATCCAACGTACATGCAGAGGCCGCCAATGATCAGCAAGAGCGACAACGCCGTCTTGACATTTCTAGGGAATGCGGACTCCGCCATTGCTGCGGCCAATGTACTGAGTCTATAAATTACTTTCGCGGAAAGCCAGCAGTTCTCGGACGGAGCAACTTCCAGTCCATTCCGGCCTCATTGCGGAGCGTAAGAAGGTTAATTAACAATCGCCTGGAATCATACCTAACAGGCGGCTCGGAATCCGCCGGGAAGAAGGTTCACATGCCGAAGAAGAAGGGCGAGAA
>JBEKAR010000167.1:0-2694 GCA_050015815.1 Methanomassiliicoccales archaeon
GTTGCCCAGGAGCAGCTTCCGCTCCGTCTTGTCTCCAGGCAGTTGCTCCCCTCCTACTCACATCTCGACTTGAGTGCCGCGTAATCCTCATCGACGTTCTTCTGGATTTCGTCTATCATGTCCGTCGTCAGGTGCTTGAACCTGCCCTGCGGCTTGAGGTATTCCTCGACGGGCTTGTTCTTGACCTCCTTTGTCATCGTGTACTTTCCATCCGCGTATTCATAGAGGGGGAAAACCCCGGTCTGGGTCGCTAGCCTCGCAATCTCCACTGACTTCGACGATTCGATCTTCCATCCCGGAGGACAAGAAGCGAGGGCGTGGATGAACTTCGGTCCCTTGATCTTCTTCGCCTTCTGCAACTTAGCGATCAGGTCCTCGGGATAGGCGATGCTCGCCGTTGCGCCGTAGACGATCCCGTTCACGATCAGCATGTCCAAGATCCTCTTCTTTGGCGTCGGGTTCCAGCTGTTCGACGTCCCGCCCGGCGTCGTGTTGGTCCAGGCATACAGAGGCGTGCTCCCGCTCCTCTGGATTCCGGTGTTCATGTACGCCTCGTTGTCGTACATTATGTAGATCATATCGGTGCGGCGGTCGATCGCTCCCGACAGTGACTGGAGGCCTATATCGACCGTCCCACCGTTTCCGGCCCAGCCGACGACGTTGATGTCCTCGATGCCCTTGATGTCGAGCGCGGCGCGGATTCCCGAAGAGACGGCCCCGGTGCATTCGAACGCGTGGTCGATCACTGGCACCTTCATCGCCGCCCTCGGCCAGACGCCCTGAACGACCGCCCAGCAGCATGCCGGGACGTTGATCACCGTCTTCGGACCGAGGGCCTTTAGGGCATAGCGGGCGAGGAGAGTAGCGCCGCAACCGGCGCAGCCGCTATGCCCCTTGGAGACCAGCTCCTCCCTCGGAATGGTGAACTTCGGCATCAAGACCACCTCAGGCTTCCGTCTCGGAGCCCGATCCATTCGATCTCCTTCTCCACCTTGCCCTTCGCCGAGACGGCGAGGAGGTCATCGAACATCCTTTCCATATCCGTCTCGGTGACGTCCCGTCCGCCGAGCCCTCCGATGTATCCTTTGATCCTGACGTCTTTGCCTTCTGGATTCAGGGCGTTCCTCACTTCGCCGAAGATCGTCCCACCTTCACCGTAACAATAGCTCCGGTCGAATACTCCAATCGTCTTGACGGTCGCCGCGACCTTCCGCAGTTCCTCCGTCGGGAACGGGCGGAAGACGCGCAGCTTGATTACCCCGACCCTCTTGCCGCGCTCCCTCAGGTGGTCCGCGACGACCTTCGCAGTACCGGCCGCGGATCCAGCGATTATCAGAGCGACCTCGGCGTCCTCGCACCGGTACGGCTCGAGCAGAGTCGAATAGTCCCGGCCGAACGCCTTCTTGAACGCGAGCCCCGCCTCAGATATCTTCTTCTTCGACTTCTCCATCGCGAGCATGTTGTTGTAGCGGAATTCCATCGCCCAATCCGGCATGACCAGGCTGCCGTAGCGGCGAGGCTTCTTGAAGTTGACCTTGACGTCAGGGTTGAACTGGTGAAGATAGAAGTCGACCTCTTCAATCGCTGGCACGTCGACCTTTTCGAACGTGTGTGAGAGTATGAACCCGTCCTCGATGACCATCGCAGGCAGCATAATGTCCTTGTCCTCGGCGACGCGGAAAGCAAGGATGACGAGATCCAATGCCTCCTGATTGTTCTCGCAGAAGAACTGCATCCAGCCAGTGTCCCTCTCCCCCATCACGTCCATGTGGTCAGTCCAGATGTTCCAGGGAGGACCGAGAGCCCTGGAAACGACCGGCATAACGATCGGCCGCCTCGAGCCCGCGGCCCAGTACAGCATCTCATGCATTAGCGCCAGGCCTTGCGATGAGGTCGCGGTGAAGGTCCTGGCGCCGATGAACGATGCTCCGATCAACGCCGCCATGGCGCTGTGCTCACTCTCGACCATGATGTACTTCGCCTTGATCTCCTCGTTCGCGACCATCTCCGCGAGCTTCTCGGAGATGGTTGTCTGGGGCGTGATTGGATAAGCAGCGATGACCTCCACGCGTGCCAGTGCGGCAGCCTTGGCGCAGGCCGCGTTCGCGGTCATCAGGTCTAGCATCGGCTCTCCTCCCTGATCATGGTGATCGCGCCGCTCGGGCATTCGTTGGAGCAGATGCCGCAGCCCTTGCAGTGGTCGTAGTCGAAGGACGGATAATCGCCCTCCTCCTTGACCTCGGCCGACTGGTCCGGACAGTACTTCCAGCAATTGTAGCAACGGACGCATTTCGCCCGATCGATGACGGGTCGGAACGTCCTCCACGTGCCGGTGCGGACGCTTTCGGTGGATTGGAGCGAATAGCTAGATTGCGGAAGATCGCGGAACGTCTCCATCAGACCGCCCCCTTGACCATGTCGTATGCCTCCCGGGCGGCGTCCGCGTTCTCCTGCTTCCTCGACGGCGCGGCCTTCATTATGCTCTCGACGATCGATTCAATGGGCACTTGCGGGCAGAGCCTGCAGAACGCTCCGATGATCGCGGTGTTGACGATCGGCGAGTTCTCGCTCCCCAGCCCATGTCTCAACGCGACCCCGGTCGCATCGACGGTCGCGAGCGAGCGCCACTTGATCGAAGTGGCGTCCTCTGGCGCCTTGGTCGTGTTGATCAGGACGCTGCCATCCGGTTTCAGG
>JBEKAR010000168.1:0-2671 GCA_050015815.1 Methanomassiliicoccales archaeon
CCTGGACGTGATCGATCCAGTCGTAGAACCTCGTGCCCGTCGCATCCTCGATCTCCTTCGACATTTCGTAGAGATTCTCGCTCTTGTCGAGGAACCAGTCCACCAGCCCCTGGAGGTGATTCTCCGCCTCGGGATTCAGACCCCAATCGAAAGCCTGGGCCATGATCGCACCGAGGAATGCCGTCGGAGCGCGCACTACTTCAATCTTGAGGGCTAGGCGGGTCACTTCTCTGCCATCAGAGCCTCGAGCGCGCCGCGTTTCCAGATGAGTCTCACGTCACGGAAGCCGGCGATCGCCAGCACCTCTGGCCAAGGTCGATCAGTCCTTTCGACGACTGCGATCGCCCCGCCTTTCGGGATTGCGCTCCTCATGATGGAGAGGACCTCGGCGACCCGTTGGTCGCTCAGACTTCCAAATTCGAGCTCGTCGATCGTGAGACGGTTCGGTATGGCAACTACCTCGGACCTAAGGTCGTTGTGGCCGATCGTCACGAAGCCTTCGTGGGCCAGCCATCTGAACCTGTCGGAGCAGGCCTCGACGTTCTCTTTCTTCTTGTCGAAAGCGACGAAGCGGCAGTTACCGCACGCGGTTGGCAGCAGCGCCGCGATCAGATCCCCCTTCGCGCACCCGAGGTCGAGCACCGTCCCGCCGTGCGAGAGCAATTGCCCGCAATTGGAGGCGATCGACTCGCCGAGCGAGCGATACTCGGGAGAGCCCGGGACGAGGTCGCTGAGTTCCTCTGGCATGCTGGAGCTCTTTGCCGCCTCCATGGCGGTCCTCTCCTCGCTGAGGCCGATCATGTCATGCGCTCTCCGCTAGTCCGCTAGCGTGCTATGGCACGACATAGCAAGCGAGTATAAATCCCCTTGCCCACGGCTCCTGCTTCTTCAATTGACCGACTGAATCTTAAGCATCCAAGTTCGTCTCTTCGGCCGAGCGATATGGTGAAGGTCAAGCTCGGCAAGAAGCTGCCACCGATGGCCGTGCCGGTGGTGCTGGTGGGCGCGAACTACAGAGGCAAGGCGAACTTCTGCACGGTAGCCTGGACGACGATCATCGACGACGAGCCTCCACTGATTGGTCTGGTGATGGCGAAGAATCGGAGGACGAAGGACGGCATGGTGGAGAACGACACGTTCAGCGTGAACATCCCGGACACGAAATTGGCGGTCAAGACAGACTACTGCGGCATACTCTCCGGTTCGAAGAAGGACAAGTCGAGAGTGTTCGAAGTCTTCTACGGCGAACTCAAGACCGCACCGCTGATATCGGAGGCGCCGGTGGCGGTCGAGTGCATGCTCAAGGACTTCATCGCGTTCGAGGGGACCGATCTCGTGATCGGAGAGGTGAACGAGGTCTACGTGGAGAAGAGATGCCTCGCGAAGGACAAGATCCACATGAGCAAGGTCGATCCCCTGCTGTACGCCATGGGAGGAGGGAGCACCTACCACGCGCTCGGCAAGAGCGTCGGGCAGGCGTTCAGCATCGGGAAGGGATACAAACCGAAGTGATCGGAGGGACGTCTACTCCCTCGTCGAGATCTTCTTCAGCCCTTTCTGATAGCCCTTCTTGATCTTTCCCGCATCGATCGCCCATCGGAACCGCTCAATCTCCTGCGGCGCGATCATCACCTTGTCCCCGGGCCGGTATTTCGTGTGCGTTTCCCAATCGGTGAACCCCGACATCACCCTGTACGTCCCGGCCTCGGCGACGAGCTCGACCGGCGGCAATAGTCTCCTCATCTCCGAGTAGGTTCCGCCGAACACCTCGAGACCGCCCCCCTTCAGATGCGCCACCTTGGTGCAGATCGCGTCGAGGAGGTAGCGGTCGTGGGTCACGAGGATCAGCGTCTCGCCGTAGGACTTGAGAGCGCGCTCCACCGCCTCCCTCGAAGGCAGGTCGAGGTAGTTCGTCGGCTCGTCTAGCATCAGGAGGTTGCTCTTTTGCGACGTCAGGACGGCGAGCGCCACCTTCGCCCTCTCCCCTCCGGACAGGTCGCCTATCTTCGTCTCCATCTGCTGATTCGTGACCATGAGCTGCGCGAGCATCGAGCGCGCCTTGCTTCGCTCCTCGTCCGTCAGGGTTGCCGAGAGCTGCTCCTCCGGCGTGAGGTCCTGCTCCAATCCGTCGTGGTCCTGGGCGAAGTAGCCGATGACCGCGCCGGGAGCGATATCGTACTCGCCCTCGAACGGCAGCTCGCCGATCAGCGCCTTGAGGAGCGTGGTCTTCCCTCCGCCGTTCGGGCCGAAGATGCCGATCCGGTCGCCCTGGTTCAGCTCCAGCTCGATGTCGTGGAAGATCTGCTTGCCCGCCCTTGACACGGAGAAGTCCTTCAGCGTCAGGACGTTCTTGCCGGACCGCGCCTTGGTCTGCAGGTTGATCTTCGGCGCACGCCTCTCCTTGGGCTTCGTCACCTCTTCCATCCGTTCGACCATCTTCAGCCTGGTCTTGTGGGTCGAAGCGAACTTGAGCCTCACGTGGAGGTCGTCGGCGATGCGCAGGTGCCGTTCCCTCTCCGCCTGGTTCTTCTCGAAGGCGATGCGGCGCTTGTTGAGCTCTAGTTCCTTCTTTTTGACGTACTCGGAATACGCGCCCTTGTACTCCGTCAGGACCCCCTCGTCCAGATCCCATATCTCGTTCACCGTCCGGTCGAGGAAGTAGCGGTCGTGC
>JBEKAR010000169.1:0-2644 GCA_050015815.1 Methanomassiliicoccales archaeon
AGAAGGCTAAGCCACTCCTCATCTGCTCAGCTCTTCTCTCCGAGCTCCTTGCTCTTCTTTGCGCCCGCCTCGACCGCCTCGATGAAGGCGCCGCGCACCTCCGCCTTTTCCAGGACCGCGATCCCCTCAATCGTCGTGCCCGCCGGTGAGGCGACCATGTCCTTCGCCTCGCCCGGATGCACCTTCGTCTCGAGAATCGTCTTGCCCGCGCCCAGCGCCGTCTGCGCCGCCAGTTTGATTGCGACGTCCCGTGGCAGGCCCGCCCGCACTCCTCCGTCGGCCATCGCCTCGATGACCATGTAGAAGTACGCCGGTCCGCTGCCGCTTAGGCCCGTGACCGCGTCGAGCAGCTTCTCCTCGAGCGGGAACGCGACGCCCACCGACTGCAGGATCTTTAACACCACGTCCTTGTCCTCTGGCTTCGCGCTCTTGCCCAGAGCGAACGCCGAGGCGGACGCGCCGACAAGGCAGGGCTGGTTCGGCATGACCCTCACCACTCTGACACCGAAGTTCAGCCTCGACTCGATGAAGTTCAACCTGATGCCAGCGGCAATCGAGATGACAAGATGATCGGAGGTCAGGTAGGGCTTCAGCTCCTCGAGGACCGTGCCCATCTGCTGAGGCTTCACAGCGAGCAGTACGACGTTCGAGTTCCGCACGACCTCGACGTTGTCCGCCGTGACCTTCACGTTGAGGGTCTTCGCGACAAGCTCGCGTCGCTCCTTGAAGATCTCCCCCGCGATGACGTCGTCCTTCGACGCCACCCCGGCCGAGATGATACCCTTCATGAGTGCCTCGGCCATGTTGCCAGCGCCAATGAAACCGATCTTCATAGAATCCACCACCGGAATGCCGGCCTGTGAGGCCTGCTATCCACTGGATAGTATTTCAAGTCAGTGGAGTTTCGAATCGGAGATGACACTCCTCTTGTGCGTGTCCTGAGCGAATTTCGAGGGCGTAATAGGAGCGTCGGGACGCTTGATTACCCGGGGGACTCTCGACGCCGCGAGTTCGAACGGACCCACCACTAACTCCGTTAAGTACCCCCTCTCGGATTACCCCTTTGCAAACCCATCCAGCAGAAGAATCGAACCTTTAAATAACCGTACTATATTGCCGACACAATGCTCATAGACGCCTACTATCCAATAGCCGTCTTTGGCCTGATAGCGGTCTTGTTTCCGGCGCTAGCGTTCTGGGCCTCCAGGTTTTTCCGCCCGACGAAGTTCATGCCTCTGAAGAAGCAGACATACGAGTGCGGTGAACAACCGATTGGGCACGGCCAGATTCAATTTCACGTTCAATTCTATCTATATGCAATCATATTCGTCATCTTTGACATCGTGACCGTTTTCCTCATGATCTGGGCCCTCGTTTTCGCCGATCTCTCCGAGACGGCCCGCCTCTACATGGTCATCTTCCTCGTCCTGCTGCTCGTCGGCGTCACCTACGCTCTGAAGAAGGAGGCGGTCTTCTGGATCTGAGCCTCGCCCCGAACGCGATAGCGATGAGCGCGAATGAGTTCATGCAGTGGTCGTCCTCCGTCATGGAACAACTGATGAAGGCCTCGGGCGCGAAGAAGGCGGTTGACAAGATCTCGGCCCCGATCTGGAGCTGGGCCCTGAGGAACGCAAACTATCCACTGCACTTCGGAATCGCCTGCTGCGCCTTGGAGATGGCCGCCGCGTCCGGGTCGAGGTTCGACGCCGAGCGCCTCGGGATGATCTTCCGCTCCTCCCCAAGGCAGACCGACGTCCTTCTGATCAACGGTTGGGTCACCGCGAAGCTCAGACCTGACCTGAGGAGGCTCTACGAGCAGATGGCCGAGCCGAAGTGGGTCGTGGCGATGGGGGAGTGCGCAATCTCTGGCGGCCCCTGGTACGATTCACACAACACCGTCCAGGGCGTCGACACGTTCATCCCGGTCGACGTCTACATCCCTGGATGTCCGCCCAGGCCCGAGGCCATGATTGATGGCTTCTTGAAGCTGCACAAGAAGATCCACAAAGAGATGAAGGGCACCTTCATGGAGGACTGAGGCGGTTTGGCGGAACAGAGGGTCGGACTAGCGCGAGGCGGACTGACCTCCGAGGAACTCGCAAAGAAGATCACCGAGAAGTTCCCCAGCGGCGTCACCATTACCTTGACGGGACCGCACTCCATCATCTCGACCGCCGACAAGGACGTCCTGCTCAAGCTCTGCGAGTTCATCAAGGGAGACCTCGACTTCGAGCACGTCTCCAGCGTCAGCGGCGTCGACTGGCTCGTGGAGAACAAGATGCAGACGGTCTATCACATCACCTCCTACGCAAACCGTGTCACCCTCGAGATCGTGGTGGATTTGCCGCGCGACAAGCCCGAGGTCGACTCGATTTCGAACCTCTGGGGCGGCGCGAACTGGCACGAACGCGAAACGTACGACATGTTCGGCATCATCTTCAAGGGGCATCCACGATTGGAGCGCATCCTGAACCCAGAGGGCACTGAGGTCTTCCCGTTCCGGAAGGACTTCGTCACCGGAAGGAGGGTCTGAGATGACCGAGATGTGGCTGAACATGGGCCCGCAGCACCCGATGACCCACGGGCTCTGGAACCTCCGCGTCAAGATCGATGGGGAGACCATAACCGAAGCCGAACCGGTCGT
>JBEKAR010000170.1:0-2515 GCA_050015815.1 Methanomassiliicoccales archaeon
GTCGACCAGATGGAACCTTCGGTAAGGGTGATCTTCGACATATGAGGTGCCCATGAAAGCCTCCGCCACAGCTTATCCCATCCAGGGCCTGATCAAGTACCACGGACTGAGGGACGAGGAGCTGCGCCTTCCGTACCACGACTCAATCTCGGTCTGCACCGCGCCGATTCGCACCCTGACAACGATCGAGTTCGGGCGGCGAGACGATTTCGCCGAATTCGACGGCAGGAAGGCGAACGGAAGAGAGCTAGAGAGAATCAAGGCGGTCGTCGACCCGCTGAGGATGAAGGCGAAGAAGAAGAGCGGTTTCCGCATGGTCTCCGAGAACGATTTCCCATCCAACATCGGTCTAGGCGCGAGCGCTTCCGCCTTCGCCGCGCTCGCCGTCGCCACCGCATCGGCGCTCGGGCTGGAAATGATGGGGGTTGAGGAACTCTCGAGATATGCCAGGAGGGGTGCGGGATCGGCCTCGAGGGCGGTCACCGGCGGCTTCTCGCGCTGGTACGCGGGCACCTCCGACGAGGACAGCTTTTCCCGCCTGCTCGCCTCGCCGGATGAATTGGACATGGGCATAGTCTGCGCCCTCGTCCCGGCGAAAAAGTTCACCGAGACGGCCCATCGAGAGGTCACCACCTCCCCCTTCTTCGAGGCGAGGATCAAGTACGTGGTCGAGGCGCTTGACAAGATGGAGAAGGCGGTCTATGCTCACGACCTGGACCGCGTCTGCTCGCTCGCTGAGACGGACACCCTGCTCCTCCACGGGATAACCATGACCGGAATCGATGAGTTAGTCCTTTGGCGCCCTGACACGGTGAAGGTCATACTCGAGGTCAGGCAGATGCGCTCCGAAGGCCTCGGGGCCTACTTCTCGATCGACACCGGAGCCACCGTCTACGTCAACTGCCCTCTGGACGAACGGAATGAGGTCAGGTCCCGGATCGAAAGGCTGGGCATCGAGACGATCGAGTGCCACGTCGGAGGGCCGGCGACGCTGGTCGACGAGCATCTGTTCTGACCGGTCTCCAGAAAACACTAACTACGAGGCATTCGCTCTCTAGCAGGCCGGACGGAACGGAGGCATCGACCCCAGTCTGTCCGCGAAGGGGAGACGGAGGATGCTCAGGATCGGATGGTTCACGTCGGGACGGGACGCCCAGGCCAGAGCCCTCCTCGAAGCTGTGAAGAAGAGGACCGACGACGGGACCCTCGACGCAAGGATCGAGTTCGTTTTCTGCAACTGGGAGCAAGGGGAGGAGCCGCAGCACTCGGACTTCGCCGAGCGCGAACTCTTCTTCGCCCTGGTCCAGGAGCTCGGCCTTCCGGTGATAGCCCTTTCATGGAAGAAGTTCAGGTCAGAGGTCAAAGGGGTCCCGAAGGATGAGAAGAGAGCTGAGTACGGCCGGAAGATGCGGACCATGATCTACGGGCATCCGTTCGACCTCGGCCTGCTCGCCGGATTCTCGACCCAGATGGACGCGGACACCTGCACCAGGTTCGAAATCCTCAGCCTGCGCCCCGGATTGCCTGCGGCTTCGGTGGGCACCGAGCAGGAGATGATACACCGTGCGATCGCGACACGCGCCGACGTGCATGGTGCCACGATAGGGACGTGCGCGCCGGAATGGCAGGGCCAATTGGCGATCTCATTCTGCTCCTTCTCGCTCCGGGGCCCAGGCTATTCCCCCCTCTGGATCGATCTGGAGGCCAGGCTCGGGGAGGGAGGCAACGACCTGCTTCCGAAGGAGGATATCGAGAAGGACCCCCTGTTCGCCAGGATACGTTCGGACCTGGAGACGAGGGAGAGGGCCCTGGTCGGGATAACGCTCGGCCTATTCGCGGAGAACAAGCTGGACCTCCAGAAGGGAAAGGTTTACGTTGATGGCCGACCCTTGAGCGGGCCATACGACCTCACCCAACCCATCGAGGATGCGATCGGGAAGGGCGAGTATTGAGGTGGGGGCTTGGACTTCGAGGGTCTCGAGGAGGTCATCGCCTACGAGGGCAAGCAATTCGTCTCCGACCTCGAGGGACCGGTGACGAGGAACAACTACGCCCTCGATTTGTGCGAGAGGTACATCGAGCACGGAAGGGAGTTCTTCTTCCTCATCGAACGCTACGAGGACGTTCTGGCCGAGGTTCTGCATCGCTCTGGCTACAAGATCGGTGACGCTCTCCGCCTCATCCTTCCCTTCCTCAAGGCGTCCGGCGCGACTGACAACGGGATGCTCGAGCTGGCCAAGAGGAAGGTCTCGATCCTGCCCGGCGCGGACAAGGCGATGCGCTACGTCCAAGAGATCATGGCCTCGTTCATCGTCTCGACCAGCTACGAGCACTACGTCAGCGCGGTATGCGACGCCATCGTCTTCCCGTTCGAGAACGCTTTCTGCACCCGGGTCTCGCTCGACCAGATAAGGATGGACGAGTGGGAGGCGAGGACGATCAAGAACCTAGCCGAAGAGATGTCGCGGATGCCTATCATCGATATCCCCCATGGGGCGAGGTCGATGGGCGGGTT
>JBEKAR010000171.1:0-2500 GCA_050015815.1 Methanomassiliicoccales archaeon
CGAGAGGATTGACCTTGCCGCAGAACGGACAGACGTTGGCGTCAGGCGGTACGAGCTCGCCGCAGTAGCGGCACGGCTTCGAGTAACCCACCATGACCTCAGCCACCTTCGCTCCGAAGGAAGGCGACGATGATGGCGTCTTCTCGCGGAGCTAGCTGAAGTATCCAGCGGAGGGCATAAATCATTTTGCCTATGGCTGCGGCGCGGCGCCGCCCATTCCTTCGGCGCTCTCCTCTGACTTGACCCACCTCGCCTTAGGGTCCTTGGTGGTGACGTTGAACTTGAGAAGGTCGGAGACGTCGGTCGCCCACTGCAGAGGATCGGAGTGGATGACGCGGCCGACGAACCTTTCCCTGAGGAGCTTGAGTTCTGGGATCTTCGCCAGAGCATAGCGGTACTGCGAGTACTGTGGAGTATAGAGCTTGGCGTTGTCGAGGTAGATCGGCTCGCGGCGGAAGTTGATAGCGATGAGCGCCATGACGACGTCGTCCATGAATCGCTCCGCCGCGGAATCGAGCTCGTCCATCCTTTTCGTTCCGCGGTACTCGTCACGCTCCATGATGCGGAAGAAGTAGGTCGCTCGACCCTCGTCTTCGCCGGACGCTGCTTCGAAAGCGAGCGCATTGCCTCCCTTGCCCGAGTCTGTGGAGTAGATCGGCGCGAGGAAGAAGACGTACTCGCCCAGTTTGCCCTGCGCATCCTCTCCCTGGACAAGCGAGCGCTTCATGCCGATGCGGACGAGCTCCTTCTGCGCCAGCGAGGTGAGGAGCTTGTATTCCTCCTCCATGTCGTAGCCCGCTACCTTCATCTCGAGCCCGGACCAGAGGCCGGGGCAGGCGGCTTCGATGTCAGCTTTCTTCGCAGCGCGGCCGTCCCTCATCAGCTTCGCCGCCTTGGCGATCATGCTTCCGTCGCCTTCCGGGTACGCGTCCTTGAGCATCGCCTGGACCTTCGCTGACATTTCAGCGACCGCGTCTGTGAGCGCCTTCCTTGTCGGCTCAAGCTCCCGACCGAGCATGATGAACTCAAGTGTCTTGCCGCTCTCGGTAGCGACCTTCAAAGTGAAGTTGTCGGTGTTTACCGAGACGATGTCGGAATATCTCAGTCTGATCAGTTCAGCGCCTTCTGGAAGGACGACGAGGGAGGAATCGAGGAGGCGGGGCTCGCATTTCACTTTGGCGGTCTCTTTTCCTGCAGGATCGAAGCTCCGATACTCCGCCTTGGTCCCTTTCTTACGGACCTTTTCCTGCATGAGGAGGTCGTGGAGTACGAGCTCGTTGCGCGTCTGATGTAGTGTGCGAAGGAAATCCTCGTAGCCGTAGCCTAGGTTGAAGAGAACGAGCGACTCGCCAGTGGCCAAGTCGATATTGAGGTGGTAGTTCGCACCGGAGATCGCAGTGATGTCCCTCAGGGAGTGCCAGAGAACCTCGCTGCCCTTGGGCCTGATCTGGAGCGCATCAATCTCGATGGAAGCTGTCGCATCCCCGGTTGCGATGACCTTACCTTCGTTGTCAACGAAGGAGAACCTAGTTTGGGCCTCCATAGGTAATGATTCCTCAGAGCGGTGATATTAGTTTTGGCCACAATAGGATCATTGGTCGATTCCGAACTGGACCAGCTCCTTCGACGCGATAATGAACCGAGATTTGAGAAGACGCAACGACCCGACTCGGTCATACAGAGACTGCTCGTTCTTCAGATTCGGAATCCGACCGAAGAGCACAAGCCTCGGCCGACGAAGTACCTCCCCAGGATGGAGAGCGGGAGGGAAGGCATCGACAGTCAAAGTGAACGTCCTCTGCGGTTCGAACACGATTGGCGGGAACAAGATACTGCTGTCGTTCGACGGCAAGAACGTGCTGTTCGACTTCGGCCTGGACTTCAAGACGAAGGGCGAGTACTGCGACTCGTTCCTCGGGCCTCGACCTTCGAGAGGGATCCACGACTACATTGCGCTCGGGTTGCTGCCGGGATTGGACGTCTACCGCGATGACCAGATCACCGCTGATTTCAGGGATCGCTCTCGACTCCAGCATCAACATCATCGACACGGCGAACCTCTACGCCGGAGGCATGTCGGAGACGATCGTCGGCCAGGCGCTCAAGGATCTCGAGGTCGACCGCGCTCCGGACCGTCAGCGATTGGATAAGAAAGGTCACCTCAGACCGACCGGTGAGTTGATGCTGGGAACAAGAGCAAGTCATTGTGGACGAGACTGGAATGAATCGCGGCGAAGGCGATGATGATCGCCCCGAGCCTTCGGGACGATTATATAGCAACGCGAAGCATCTCCGCGGGCGACTAACTTGATCGGTCGAAAGTCCGTCGTCGTCCTCATCACCGGGCTCATCGCGGATGTGCTGGGCTTCATCGGTCTGATCGCCATCACGCATTCCGTCGGCAAGGACGGGTACGGGATGATCGCCTTTTCGCAGGCGCTCGTCGTGGCGTTCGCCTCGGTCGCCGACCTGGGCTTCAGCCAGGCGCACATCAAACACG
>JBEKAR010000172.1:0-3557 GCA_050015815.1 Methanomassiliicoccales archaeon
CCACAATATCCCGTGGACGGAGCATGAACGTCTAGCGCCCTTCCGCTTTGAGGCGACGTTCGAAATGGCAGAGCACACACACTTAGTTGTTCATCTATAGAAGTGGGCCGCTCCGCAATGGATTATATACTATTCCGGTCGGTACTCCTCTTCAAATCATCTGCCTCCAAAGAGGGAGAAGGGGGGAGAAGTCAGGACAAACCATTTTGACAAGGACTGGGGAGGTGAATATATGGCTGAAAGACAGTTGTTCGGGAGGCCCCTGAGCACGCATGTCATCGTACTGGCTATCGTGGGAATCATCCTGGTGATCGCTGGTATCGCAATCGCAACGATTCACAGCGATCTGCGCGGCTCGGGTCTCGGCACAGCGCTGTTGGTTCTGGGGTTCATTGTATTGATAATCGGCCTCTGGAGATTCATGGCAAAGAAATGAGACTCGGTGATTCTCACGCGAAGCAAACCTTCTCCTTTCTTCTTCTTTGCATAGGACACACAATGATTGAATCCTGAATTGCGAGCCGACCTTCTGAGACCATATACTTATGTTTCAGCGCTCGTGATTTCAAGCCACAAATGATTGTCCTTCTGTCCGATTTCGATACTCAGCCTCATGTTCTTTCTCTGTTCTGCCAAGTGCCTTCAACGCTTCAATTCCGATCTCCTTGGCTTTCGACAGCTTTTGGAGACATCCGACAAAGGTATGCGCCGACTCGATATCCCGCTAGGACGGCCGTCCCCGTCTATCTCAAGGCGAGGTTGGAGGCCTGAAGAATCTAGGAGTTGGCGAGGCGGAGGCGCTGATCTCGGCATGGCACGATGGGACGACCGGATACTATTCGGTGACGGGGACAAGGGAGATCAAGAAGGCGATTTCCAATCAGACGCCCGAGATCCACTTCTCCCTTAAGACGTTCCGCGATACATTCTGTCAGATGAACATAGGTCGGAATCCGAGCAATCTCTCCGCAGTATCGTCATCGATGGGGCACTCCACAACAAGGACGACCGAGCACCACTACGGACGCCTGAAACAGGAGCAAGCACTGAAGCAACTGCAAGGTCTGGTTGCTTGTCAGTGCTTAAAGCCGCTTGATTGAGCCGAAATGCCCGCTATCTGGCTATGCGTAAGGCGGTTCCAACCGAACGCCGCTTGGTCATCCATTTAAGCGATTCGTTTTCATTCCAATAGCGTGGTCTCGTGCTTTCTGGTCATCTTCATTCTAACATGAAAATGCGACTCCTTCATCGAGGCCGTAAGATAATCAGAAGTTGTTCGACCTCTATGAACATCTGCGTCTATCGCTGTGTGCTGAGCTGGTACTCCCCGCGTAGGAAACCGAAGGCCTGGATTAAGTGGATACCGTGGAACGCCTCTTTGTAGAGATTCAGCCTTCCACACTGGGCGCGTAAACGACAACGACAGCGATCAATGCCGTCAGGGCACGCCTTGACGACGAGAAGAAGACCTCCCGGGGTCCTTATGGACTTTGCTAGCCGGGAAGACGTTCCTAGAATCTGGTCAGACAACGGAAAGAGAAAGAAAAGGATGAAGGCGTTCTGATTCTAATTGCGCAGCCATTATATTCATCTTCAGGGCCATTCATCCTGGTCAATGGCTCTCGATTCCTATTCTCCTTACATCAGGGTCATATAGTATGGAGATATTGACCGACCGTCAATCGGGACAGTTCCATGCGTAGAACCATTAAGAAGCGAGCGGAAAGAAGAAACGAATTCATCGCCACCGCCGAAGAACTTCTCAATGAGAAGGGTTTCGGAAACACCTCGGTCGACGACGTGGTTGACCGCACGGGCGTGGCCGAGAGCCTCTTCTGCTAACAAAAGGACGATGGTGCTGGGGAGGGGGAATATGGTGTTTGATAAACTCGCTGGCGCATTGACGAAACACTACAAGATGGTACTGGCCATCTGGATCATAGCCCTGATAATATCCGTCCCAGCGATATTGCAAGTCAATAGCGTAATCTCGTACAATCAGACGCAAAGCGCCACGGCGAACTACGAATCGCAACATGCCCAGAACGTGATAGCGGCCAACTTCCAAAGATCGGTGGCCAACGGAACGTTGATCATCCTGTTGCAATCGGACAACATTACGAACTCCGCAGCGAGGGATTTCGTTCTTGCTCTCCAGCAACGATTGGCAAGTTCAACCGCAATGAAGGACTTCCAGAGCATGTCCTCGGTCTACTCCTACGAAGATCAGATTATCGAACAGACGGTCATGGGCCTGGGGCCGAGCATGAGACCTACCGAGCAGAACGTCAGCCTCGGAGCGTTCCTGCTCTGGGGAGTGCCTGCGGTCCATGCGGCCAACTGGAATGCTTCTCTCTCGGACTCATACGCGTACAACGCTACAAGCGCGAATCTCAGCGCATATCTCTCGCAGATGCATGCCGACGCCAACACCACGGCGCTGGCGTTCGGCTACTACGACGCCTTCGCCGCGGCCTGGAACGGCACGGCCATCTCGGACCCTTCGACTCGGGCAACGCACTGTGTGCAGACGGTGGCGCCAAGTTTCATTGGCAGGCTGCCGGCTGACCAGGCCCAGCTCAAGGCGGTCTTGATGGCCGTCCTCGGCGGTTTCAATCTCACTGACTTCAACCATCCTGCATACATTCACACGTTCTCTCTCGGCATGATCGGTGGCATGGCCTCGATCTCGAACATGACCTTCCTGCAGGAGGTCTACGACCTCGGGCCGGCCCCCCAGCCAGCGGCTGTGGCGGCCTATGCCGATTCCGTGGTCCGCAACGGGACCCTGGCCACCTATCCGGTGGCTGTGCCTTCGCAGCTGGTGAGCAGCTTCGTTTCCTCGGACGACAAGAGCATGCTGGTCATGCTCTCCTTCTCCGTCACCTCCGATTACACGACCGCAAGCGGGGACAAGCCTCTGATAGACGACGTTCAAGTGGTAAGGAACATCCTAAGCGATCTGAAGTCGGGGGCGGGTCCGTCCATGGTCACATATGTGACCGGTGACGCCGCCATATCTGCGGATATGCAGACCTCGTCCATGAACGACATGCAGCTCATCGAGCCCATCACCATCATCATTATCATCGTGTTGATGGGCCTACTGTTCCGCTCGGTGCTTGGTCAGTTCCTGCCATTGGGCGCCGTGGGGGTGGCTCTAGGCATCAGCCAGGCCGTCGTATTCGTGGTCGGTTCCACGGTAGCCCAGGTCGACTCCACAACCCTGACGATGCTTTTCACTTTGTTGATGGCGGTGGGGACGGATTACTCTGTCTTCATCATCATGCGATATCGTGAGGAGAGAATCAGGGGCGCTACGCGAGAGCAGGCCGTTCACACGTCGGTCACTTGGGCCGGAGAATCGATCGTGACGAGCGGGGCGACGGTTATCATCGCCTTCTTCGCCATGGCCACATCATCGTTCAGCATGATTCAGAACATGGGCCTGATATTCGGGCTGTCTGTCATTGTGGCGCTGCTGGTGGCACTGACCCTCATCCCATCCATATTGATGCTGGTCGGAAACAGGATTTTCTGGCCGACGACCGGAGAGA
>JBEKAR010000173.1:0-3561 GCA_050015815.1 Methanomassiliicoccales archaeon
GGGTACTCCATCACAACACCGATGAGACGCAGATCGTCGGCGGTCAGTCTTCACCACGATTCGGGGGCGGCGACGTCCTCGAGCCGATCTACATCCTGCTTGTAGGAAGGGCTACGACCGAGGTAAATGGTCAGCGCCTTCCGTACCGCGCCACCGCGATTAAGGCAGCGGCCGAGTACCTGAAAGGTCACTTTCCCAACCTCGACCTCGAGACCGATGTCATGCTGGACTGCATGATCGGGCGCGGCTCCGTCGACCTCAGGGCAGTCTACGAGAGCAAGCAGCTCCTCTCGAACGACACCTCGTTCGGGGTCGGCTTCGCTCCGTTGAGCCCGACCGAGAAGGTCGTGCTGGAGAGCGAGAAGTTCATCAACGGCACCCTGAAGCGACGCTTCAAGGAGACAGGCGAGGACGTCAAGGTCATGGCCTCGAGGATGGGAGGCACGATCAACCTGACCTGTGCCATCGCTATGGTCGACCGCTACATCCCAGATGCGGACCACTACGAGAGCGCCATCGGCGAGATATGTGAGAAGGTCGCCGACAATGCGGTGAAGTTCACCGATCTGGACGTGCACGTGGACGTGAACACCGCGGACAACTACAAGAAGAACGTCTACTACCTCACGGTCACCGGCCTGAGCATGGAGAACGGAGACGACGGTTCTGTCGGAAGGGGCAACCGCGTGAACGGTCTCATCACCCCGTTCCGCCCAATGAGCATGGAGGCGTCGGCGGGCAAGAATCCGATCACCCACGTCGGCAAGCTCTACAACATCCTTTCGAAGTTCATCGCCGATGACATCGCGGCAGCCGGCAAGGGCGATGTCCTCGAGGTCCAGGTGCGCATCCTTTCCCAGATAGGCAAGCCAATCGACAACCCGCAGACCTGTTCGCTGCAGCTGATCACCGCGCCAGGCGCGAACTATAAGAAGTACGAGACGGAAGCGAAGTCGATCGCTTCGAACTGGCTGGACAACATCGAGACGGTGACTAAGAAAATTGTAAATGGTGAGATAGCGGTGTTCTAGGAGAGAATGAGACTAGTCGACCTCCCGAAGTACGGACCGTTGCACCGCTTCGCTGACTACCACGTCTACCGCGCCCTCCTCGCCCTGCAAGACGGGCGGAGGAAGGGCCGCAAACACCTCGCTGACTCGATAGGGATAGGGGAGGGTAGCATGCGAACCATAGTCGAGTACCTGCGGGACCGCGGGCTGATCGACGTCAAACAGACCGGGGTCAAGATCTCCGCCAGGGGAAGGGAGTTCCTAATCCAATTCCCGCTGGAGGTCAAGCGCCTGACCCCTTCGGACATCTCCGTCGTCCGCGGCAAGAACGTTGCCGTGAGGATCAGAGGGAAGGCGAAGAGGGTCTCCCTCGGCATTGAGCAGAGGGACGCCGCGGTAAAGGCAGGAGCGGCCGGAGCGACCACGGTGATAGTCGTCGGAGGTAAGCTCATCGTTCCCCCGGACTATGACCTCGATGCTTCGACCGGGCGGAGGACGGGGCGCTCGCCGCCGCGTTCGAGATGATCTAGCGTTTAAGCCTCTCGATAGCGAGTATCAGAAACGCATGGGCCGCAGGATTCGCCGCGAGGTCGTCGGAGAAGGCCTCGGTCGCCACTCTTCCAAGCTTTCCGTATTCCTCCTTTCCGGTGAGAATGGCCATCTCTGCCAGGACGTACGCGGCGATGGAGTTTCCGCCCGGGGACGCCCCGTCGTACCCCTCGCACATCCTTGCGATCACATCCTTCGCATCAACTGGTGTCTGGAAGAACGCATCCGACGCCGGGTCCCTGAACATCTCGACCATCGTGCCCACCAGATCCTCGGCTCTTGAGACGAATCGATCTTCCCCCGTCGCCTTGGCAAGCTCGATGTTCCCCCAGGCGAGGCAAGCGTAGTCGTCCAACATACCGTCGATCGAGACGTCATCGCCGACCATCCGGTGCATCAGTCTCTTGCCCCGGATCATGCGCGAGATTTGTTCGTCAGCGCGCTTCGCCATCGCCAAGGCAGCGGGTGATTCCAGCGACGCCCCGGCGCGGGAGCAGGCCGCGATCATCATCCCGTTCCAGTCGGCAAGCACCTTGTCGTCCAGGTCCGGGCGAGGCCTCCTGCCCCTGGCATCCGAGAGCGCCGCGAGCGACTCGTACAGAACCCTCTTGACCTCTCCCGGATCGATTCCCCTCAACTTCGAGACGTCGTCAACGGACCTCGCGAGATCGAGTACGTTCCTGCTAGTCCTCTTCCCGGTCGACTCTTCGCGATAGTTGCCCTCCTCGGTCAGACCGAAGGTCGCGATCACGACCTGTGCTGATTCTGGTTCCAGGGTCGCGCGGACCTCGTCGATGCTCCAAAGATAGTACCTCCCCTCTTCTCCCTCGCTGTCCGCTCCTATGGCAGAATAGAATCCGCCGTCAGGCGAGGTCATTTCCCGCTTGACAAAGCCGAGGAGATCGAGCGCCGTCCTGTTGAACCGGTCCTCGCTCGTCACACGGAAAGCCTCTGAGTATGCCATGATATGCATCGCTTGGTCGTACAGCATCTTCTCGAAATGGGGGAGGTGCCACTTGCGGTCCGTTGAGTACCGGTGGAAGCCGGAGGCGATCTGGTCATAGATGCCACCTGCCCTCATCGCGTCAAGGGTCCTGACGGTCATGCCGAGGGCCCTCTCATCCTTCCTATCCTCATAGTAGCGGAGCAAAAGCAGGAGACGGTGCGGCGAAGGGAACTTCGGGGCGACCTCGAAGCCGCCGTTCTCCTCATCGAAAGAGGCGGATAGAGCGCGGAAAGCTTCCTCTGCCGCGTCGCCGGTTATCGGGACGTGCCCCCTTCTTGAGGCGAATTCGTGCAGGGCAGCCGCGACCTTCTCCGAGTACTCTACCAGTTGCCCCCGATCGGACCTCCATGTCGAATCAAGGTCCGTCGCGATCTCGATCAGTCCCGGACCGGTGGGAGACGTCGAACGCGGCAGGTACGTCGCACCAAAGAAAGGCATGAGATCGGGGGTCAGGAAAAGCGACAGAGGCCAGCCGCCCGAACCCGTCATGAGCTGACATGCCGCCATGTAGACCGAGTCGAGATCTGGCCTTTCCTCTCGATCCACCTTGATGCAGACGAACGAGCGGTTGAACAACGAGGCCACGGTCTCGTCCTCGAAAGACTCGCGCGCCATCACGTGGCACCAATGGCAGGCGGAGTATCCGATCGAGAGGAAGATCGGCCTGTCCTCGCTTATCGCCCTCTCCAGCGCTTCGTCGCCCCAAGGGTTCCAGTCAACTGGATTCTCCGCATGCATCCTGAGATAGAGGGATCTTTCTCCGGCCAAGTGGTTCTTCGTGCTCATTCTTTTCGGCTATTACTGGTGGCAACGGCTAATAATCGCTCCGATGAAAAGAAGAAGAAGGGAAAGGGTTTGGAGCGCACCAATTGGGTCAGTGGCTCAACCCCTTCTGAGGTGTTTCTCTCCTCCTAATCCAGCAATAGAGGCCGTGTCTCTCTCTATCCCCTTGCCGCGCTTGCACACGGTTGGGGCTTGTATCCCCATGGTCACTAG
>JBEKAR010000174.1:0-2889 GCA_050015815.1 Methanomassiliicoccales archaeon
ACTCATATCGAAGATCAAAACCTACGACCTGAAGTCATACCCGGTGAAGACGAAGGGGGACTCGATCCTGATCAACCTGGACTAGGAACCGAGTGCCCTCATCCCCGCTCCTGCCGATGGACCGGACAAAGATGCGCCAACAAGGCTCGGACCCACCTGCCGATGGATGTCACTTCCACCTGACCAATATCCTCTCCCTCTGGAAAGTGCCCAGCGCCAAGTAGATCACCCCAACGTCGACCGCGGTGAGCGCGACCCCGAACAGCAGCATGTTGACCATGCTGAACGTGACCAGGCCGGCCAGTCCGACGATGAAGAACGCGATCACCGGCAGGATGACGATCGAACCGATCTGCTGCGACGTCCTCACGTCGGTCACTCTGGCCGAGACGATCACGTTGAACAGCACGGCTAGGATGCAGACGAGCGGGGCGACCAGGAAGACGCCGACGAGCCAGATCGGGTCGGGTAGCAGATAATAGCCGAGGATGGGCTTCGTTATTGTGTCGACGATGACGATCGTCGGCACGAGCGATATCCACGTCACGAGCATCGACGGCAGGAAGATTGAGAGCGTCTTCCCAGCGAGGAGCTCGGTGTCCGTCGTGGGGGTCGCAAGGAGCGGTTCGAGCGAACGGTTAAGCTTCTCTCCGACGAATGAGTAGGACGCTATCACCGTCGGGATGATCGAGGGGATGAGCACGAAGAACATCAGTAGTGAGTTGACCAGCAACTTGGTGTAGAAGACCTCCTGGCTCTCCTGCCCAACGAGAATCGAGCCGGTCGTGTCGCTCGTCGTGTCGATCGAAGAATGCCTGATGTTGCTATGCCATATCACCGAATTTACGGACGTGCTGTAGTTGAACTCGCTATTCCTCACTAGCGAGTTCGTCACGGTGCAGTTCGAGAACGTTGAGTCGAACACCAAGCTGTTGGTCACCGTACAATTGACGAACATGACGCCTGAGGCTGAGGCGTTGTTGACAGGGACATCGACCGCAGGAACGAGGTAGTGCAACCCCAGATCGTAGGGTTGCGTCTGCGGCGTCATGCCGATCGAGGTAATCGGGACGAGGTACGCCACCGGCAGCACCACCGCCATGATGATGGGCATGAGAAAGAGCGAGTACAAGATGTAGCGGTTGCGTCGGAATTCGGAGAACTCCTTCCGCACTATCACCCAGGCCTTCTTGAATCGCATCAGCGGCTCCCTCCCACCAGGCGGAGATAGATGTCCTCGAGCCCGTGGTGTACCTCCTCCACGTACTCGATCTGGGCGCCCTGCTTCGTCAGCACCGCGACGAGCGTCGGGTTCCTCGCCTTCGGGTCGTCAAGGTCTATCAGGAGCACGTTGCCCTCGACCTTCACCTGCAGGACGAAGGGGAGAGAGCGAACCGCTTCCGCGAACCTTTCGTCCATGACCCCGAGCTCCACCTTGGTCGTCTTGCCGTAGAACTTCGATGCAAGCTCGTCCGGCCCTGCGCCTCGTCGAGGTTGTGGGTGTTGAGGAAGAGCGTGACGCCCTCCTTCTTGAGCTCGATAAGGAAGTCCCTCACCGTCTTGGCGCTCTCGGGGTCCAAGGCCGCCGTAGGCTCGTCGAGGAAGAGGTACTTCGGGCTGTGGACTAGGGCCCGGGCGATCGCCACCTTCTGCTTCATCCCCTTGGAGAACTTGCCGACCGGTTCGTCCCTCCGCTCCCAGATGCCCAGCGTCTTGAGCAGCGACTCGATCCTCGATTGCCGCTGCGCGTCCGGGACATCGTAGAGCCGAGCGTAGAAGTCGAGGTTGCGGTAGGCGCCGAGCGATTCGTAAAGCCCGGGATTCTCAGGCAGCAGGCCGATCATGCCGCGGATCTTGATCTGCTCCTTCTTGTCCAGGATGTCCAGGCCGCTGATGCTCGCCGTTCCGCTGGTCGGCGCGATAAGGCAGCAGAGCATCCTGACCGTAGTCGTCTTTCCCGCCCCGTTCGGGCCAAGAAAGGCGAAGGCCTCTCCCTCCGGAATGGTCAGCGTGACGTCGTCCACCGCCAGCAGCCTGTCGAACACGCGGGAGAGCCCACTCGTCTCGATCATTGTGCGGGGACATCTGGGAGTGGAGGTTAATTAGGTTTCGCCACCCAACAGCTCTAATAGGCGACTGGCACCGGGTGAAGTTCGTTCATTCTTGTAGCAGGTTGCCTGAGGCGGAATCAGTATTATTGAGAAATCCTTTATATAAGGCAAGCGCCGAAACACTCGGGACTGGAATGAAGGGTAGGATATGGCGAACAAGGGAGTCAAGAGCGGCCCAGGGAACTCGATCGAGAAGGCGAATGCATCTGATGACCCGGAACGAAGGACCGAGACCGATCTGAAGACTCTTCTGGCATCGGTGGTTGAGAGTTCGCAGGATGCGGTCATCACCAAGACCTCGGACGGCATCATCACCTTCTGGAACGACGGAGCGGAGAGGATCTACGGATACAGGACCGCCGAGGTCCTCGGTAAGCCCATCTCGATCCTCTTGCCCCCAGGCGTTGACGACGAGGTGCCATCAATCATCGAGCGGATTCTCAAAGGCGAGCCAACGCACCACTATGAAACGGTGCGCCGAAGGAATGACGGCAAGACGATCCACGTCTCCATGACCATATCCCCAATCAAGAGGAAGGACGGAACGGTGGTCGGGGCGTCCACCATCGCTCGCGACATCACCGCCGAGGTCGAGGAAAGGCGGCGGACGCAAGAGCGTTTGGCCACGGCCTCTCAGTACGCCCGGAGCTTGATCAAGTCCTCGCTCGATCCGCTAGTCACGATCAGCGCGGACGGAAAGATCACCGATGTCAACGAAGCGACGATCAAGGTGACCGGCGTCTCAAGGGAGCAGCTCATCGGTACCGACTTCTCAAAC
>JBEKAR010000175.1:0-6883 GCA_050015815.1 Methanomassiliicoccales archaeon
CACGGGATATTGTGGCGAGACAAGGCCAGATTCCTCGACGATCGTGGCCAGCAGGAGGCGCAAGGCTTAACTGACCGCCGATATTATCTTGGCCGAAAGGTCGGTGACATTTCTTGAGGAGAGGGGCGAGGCGAGCTGTCACTTCCGTTCTGTTCTTCCTGTTGGTCGTCGTGGGGCTCGTGCTCCTTCCTTCCGCCCTGGCAGAGTGGCCGATGTTCCATTCCAATGCATCGCACAACGGCGTTGGGTCCGGGAACTCGACCGGCTCGACGTTGCTGTGGAGATTCCAGACAGGGAATCAGGTCTGGTCTTCGCCAGCGGTCGTCGGCGATGTCGTCTACGTCGGTTCGAGCGATGGGCGCTTGTATGCTCTGAATGCGTCAAGCGGGACAGATCTCTGGTACTACACGACCGGCAGCGAGGTCAGGTCCTCCCCAGCAGTCGCCGGCGGAATCGTCTACGTTGGCTCGATGGACTATCATCTTTATGCCCTGAACGCCTCCACCGGTGCCTTGGTCTGGACCTACACGACAGGCAATGCCGTGGACTCTTCCCCATTAATCGCCAATGCCGTCGTCTACTTCGGCTCGCTCGATCACAAGATCTACGCTTTGAACGCCGCGAACGGTTCTGTAGTGTGGACCTTCACGACTGGAGGACCCGTCGTCTCATCCCCCGCTTACGTTAGCGGCGTGATCTACATCGGAGCGATGGACAACAAAGTGTACGCCCTCAACGCGTCGACGGGCGCACAGGTCTGGAACTATACGGCTGGAGGAAGCATCTACTCGCCACCATCAGTTGTGGGCGGGACGGTCTACGTCGGTTCATGGGATTATAGCGTCTACGCGCTGAACGCCTCGACCGGCGCCATGATCTGGAGCTATCCGACCGGCAACTATGCGAACTCCTGCCCCGCGGTGTTCGGCGGAACGGTATTCCTCGGTTCAAAGGATGGTTCGGTCTACGCTCTTAACGCCGCGACAGGCTCCCTGGTCTGGCGGCGTCAGACCGGAAACGGGGTCAGTTCGTCGCCCGCGGTCGTGGATGGCGTCGTCTATATCGGGTCGGACGACGGACGCATCTACGCATACAACGCCACCAGCGGAACCGATGTCTGGAGCTTCCAGACAGGTAGGGCAGTGGTGACCTCGCCCGCGATTTCGAACGGCGTCGTCTACTTTGGATCGTGGGATACGTACGTGTACGCTATCGGAAGCACGTCCTCCACGCAGCCTCTGCTCCAGCAGGTCTGGGTCCCGCAGCCGCAGAACACCGTCGAGGCTGTCGGCCTCACGGTGGTCGTCACGGGCGCGGTCGCGGCCGTCGCTTCATTCGTTGTCGACCCGCTCGCCGCGACTGGCGAAGGTGTCGGCAGGAAGACCGAGGATATGGTCCCTGACGACGTGAAGCAGTGGTTCGAGGAAATAGTCTCATCCAAGCAGAAGATCGAGGTCGGGAAAGGCGGGGGATTGATCCTGAGGCCGACTAGAATGGAGGTCTTGGCATACTCGGTCCTGGTCGTCCTCATGGCGTTCTCGTTTTCGTACGTGAAGGTCAGCTCGCTCGATCAGATCTGGGTACTGCTTCCGGTGTTCCTCGCCACGAGCCTCCTCGTCGGACTGGTCCAGAAGTACTCGACGATAGTGTTCCTGCGACGGCGAGGCATATGGAGCGAGCACAAGATCTGGCCGCTGGGATTCGGCCTCTTCCTGGTCACGACCCTGCTGTTCAAGGTCCCGTTCTCATCGCCTACGCGCTCGGCTCACGAATCGAAGGAATCGGCAGAACGCCTCCTCGCGAGGGCCGCCGCGCTGGAGATATTCATCGCGCTCCTGTTCGCCGGCCTCTTCTTCGTGCTTGTGGAAGCAGGTCAAACGGCCATCGGTGGAGCCGGTCTAGCTATCTGTCTGCTAGGATCTCTGTCAGCCACGATACCGGTCAAGCCTTTAAGCGGGAAGGACATCTTTGACTATAATAAGAGGCGCTGGGCAGGGCTCTTCTTGATAGTGGTGATTATATTCTGCTCATGGCTGTTCCTAGTTTGATCTGTCATAACTGTTCAGAATTGTTGATTGCTCCCATAAGATTGATGACCATTTGAGCTTCCTCTTGCTGCAAGCGATCGCGCCATAATCGCCTCTCCTGCGCAAACAAAATGGATTCGACATCTACCCTGGGCCAAAGGGGATAGATGAATCATGTGAAGCAATTATATATGGCCTGCTATCCTTGCCGTCTCTAATTAACTCATTACCTAGGGGAGGAAGGTGAGAATTTGAAGAGCAAGATTATTGTTGGATTACTAGCATTTCTGCTGGTATTCACGGCCGCCGCATCATTGGTCAACATTTCTGTCGGCACGGTGTCCGCGGATACTAGCAATGGTTTCGGGTATACAATTATCAACAATGGGACAGCAGTAGAGATAAATAATTACACAGGACCCAACAGCGGAAACATCACGATACCAAACTCAATTGGCGGATTGCCAGTCACAATGATCGGTGACAAAGCATTCTTCTACCTATGGGGTATCACCGGTGTGACCATCCCTAGCACCGTCACTTATATCGGGTACTGGGCTTTTAACAGCGACATAAAGCTCAATGACGTTAGCATCCCTAGTGGCGTCAGCACTATTGGGCCCGGCGCGTTCGAAGACTGCTTTGATCTGAAATCGGTGACCATCCCCAGCGGCGTCACCACAATGGGCACCTATGCGTTCAGTACATATGAGGGAGGACTGATTTCCGCAACGATAAACAGTCATTTCGTTTCGGATGATGCTTTTGAAGGTTGCGGCCGGCTGGCGTCAGTGACCTTCGGAAGCGGTTTCGACAGCATCGGCAACCAATCGTTCTATGCCTGCAGTAGCCTGCCCGCCATCACGATTCCCAGCACTGTCACTTACATAGGTGTGGAGGCTTTCAGTTACTGTCATTCCCTGGCGATTAATGTCGCCCCAGGCAACCCTGATTTCGCTAGTGCCAATGGAACGCTATACAACAAGAATATGACGACTTTGATCGCCTGTCCTGGTGCGGCCGGAGTTTTCAACATCCCTAACGGTGTCACGACGATTGGGGATTATGCGTTCGAACAAGTCCTAGTGAGCTCCGTGACCATTCCGAGCAGCGTGACCACTATCGGAAACTATGCGTTTCAAGCCTGCTATGGAATGACCTCCGTAACGATAGGAAGCGGAGTCACAACTATCGGCTATTCGGTGTTCTTCTCGTGCGACGCATTGACCAACATGGATTTCTATGGACTCACTGCGCCGACGAGCGTTCAAGCGGACTCTTGGATATATGATACACATGGTTTGTTTGGTCATGCATACTATGCTTCGAACTTCCCTGCTCCAGGGCATATTTGGGCTGGATTGACGATGGGTTCTTACTTATCCAACACATCCGTCGTTCCTGGAGCGCCGACCGGCCTAGTAGCGAACGGCGGTCCTGGCTTCATATTCTTGAACTGGACTGCTCCAGTAAATGTCGGCATCCCGCCCCTCACGCAATATGCAATATACCGGGGGACAAGCTCAGGCGGCTATGGAAGCCCGCTCATCACCTTGGATTCGAACATAGCAACATACAACGATACGACAGCTACCCCTGGCACGCAGTATTACTATGTCGTGAAGGCCATTAACACGGCGGGATCGAGCCTAGCCTCGAACGAAGCGACGGCGGAGGCGACCACCTCCGCACAATCCGTACCAGGTGCACCAACCAACCTGCAGGCGGCAGGCTATGATGGCTATGTCATCCTAACATGGAATGCACCTGCCAACGCGGGCAATCCCGCCTTAACGGAATACAGCATTTGGCGTGGAGCGACCGCTGACTCGTTGGCGTTGCGCGATTACTCAAACACCCTGACCTACAACGACACATACGTCACGAACGGTCAGACCTATGTGTATGCGGTCAAGGCCATGAACACGGTTAATTCGAGCGCGGCCTCGAACACGGCCACAGCGACACCATCGGCAAACCCGACCCCACCAGGAGCCCCAACTAATCTAGTGGCGAACGGCCTTAAGAACCGGATAAGTCTGAGCTGGACGGCACCTGCAAACCCAGGGTCTGGCGTATCGAACTACCTGGTCTACCGTGGCACCACAGCTGGAGGAGAAGGGACCACCCCGATAGCGACGGTCACGCAGACGACTTACCTGGACACATCGGTGACTCCCGGGACACCCTATTACTACATCGTCAAGGCAAGCAACGCCTTCGGGAGCAGTTCTGCTTCCAACGAAGCGACGGGCAACGCGACAAGTCCGACCGCGCCTTCAGCTCCCCAGGACATGACAGCCACTGGCGGCACCAACAAGGTCACTCTGACCTGGACCGCGCCGGCTGACGATGGCGGAATGGTCATCTCGGCCTACAAGGTCTACCGCAGCAACAATGGAAGTGCATATGCGCAAGTCGGCAGCGTACAAGCTGGCTCCTTATCGTATGTGGACACGAATGTCACGGTCGGATACACTTATTCCTACTACGTAGTCGCGGTCAACTCGATTGGAGCTGGAGCGCAGTCCACTACCCAGAGCGCAGCTCCGCAGGGCAACGGCGGAGGAGCGACTGATAACAGTGCGTTGTACATTGGCATCGTGATCGTCATCATCGTGGTCGTCCTCCTGTTGTTCTGGTTCATGAGAAGGAGGAAGTAGAAGTCGCCAAGATCGCCGAGAAACCCCTTTCCTTTCTCTTCTTTTGAGCCTAACCAGCCTACAACACAGTCCCTGGACAACCGACCAATGCTCGGCTCCGTTCGCTAGATGCGCAGTTTTCTTGAGACAAACTTATGCTCCTCTTTGGATTGCGAGAAGGTTCAATCCCTTTTGATTGAAGAAAAAGAGGCGCTATCTGGCTGAGCACTATGGCGGGTTCAGGCGAATCCGCCGCAATCTATCATCTTCCTGACGACGGAACCATGAAGGATGAGAAACGGTAGAAGAGATCGTCCTTCACTTGCGCCTTCTCATCACCAGAACGGCCGCTCCGATCGCGGCTACAATCACGACCGCTCCGATGCCGATGTAGAACGTCATGGTGTCGGTTGACGAAGGCGCCTGAGGCGTGGTATTCACGACCGCCGTCATCGGTCCGTCCCCGACGATATTGCAGGCATAGACCTTGTAGTAATAGGTCTGGCCGTTGGTGAGTCCAGTATCTGTGTAGGCAAGTACGGTTGGGGTAGCGACCAAGGAATAGTTGCCATCCGGAGTGGTGGACCGATAGATCTTGTAGTCGGTGACTGGTGAACCGCCATCGCTCGCGGGCGCCGTCCAGTTCAAAGTCACCTGGGCGTTGCCAGAAATGGCCATCAGCCACGTAGGGGCGTTGGGCACGGTGACAGGTGTCCCCGAGGCGGCAAGGGACTGAGTTCCAATGCCAGCAAGGTTGTGCGCCGCAACCATGAAGGAGTAGCTCTGCCCGTTAATCAGGCTGGCGATGACCGTCGTCAATCCGACTACATGATCAAGAAATGCGGCACCATTCTGGTAGACGACGTAGTAATCGATGGCCCTCCCGCCATCATCGGTCGGAGCTGTCCAGGATAACGTGACCTGGTCGTCACCAGCAATCGCTTGGAGGCCGGTCGGGGCATCAGGCACCGTGTAGGGTGTTGAAGAGACGGCAATGGATAACGTCCCGTTCCCCGCGAGGTTGTACGCGGCAACCGCGAATGAATAGTTCCTGCCATTGTCCAGACCGGAGATGACGGTCATCACGCCTGTGCGAAGACCGGGCAAGGCGATGCCATCCTCGTGAATCACGTAATAATCGATGGCTCTGCCCCCATCGAACGCCGGAGCTGTCCAGTTCAAAGTGACTTGGGCATTACCAACGGTGGCTACGAGCCCTATTGGAGCGTCAGGGATGGTGAAAGGTATCGCGGAGACGGCGATGGACTGAAGGCCTAGGCCGGCAATGTTGTGTGCCGCGACGGTGAAGGAGTAGCTCTGCCCATTGGTCAAGCCCGTGATAACATCCGTCGACCCGGTAGGATGATTAGGAAGTGCGACACCGTCCTGGTAGACCACATAGTAATCGACCTCGCGCCCGCCATCCGAAGACGGAATACTCCAGTTCAGAGCGGCCTTGCCATCGCCGGCAATCGCCGTCAGCCCAGTCGCAGCGTTGGGGAAGGTGAAAGGAATAGATGATACACCTCCCGATTCATTACCGATGCCGCCGGTGTTATGTGCCGCCACAGAGAAATGGTAGTTCTGTCCGTTGATCAGTCCGGTGATGATTTCCGTGACGTCGCTGACGTGATCGGGCAGGGCGACGCCATCCTCGTAGATTAGGTAGTAATCGATTGCCCGACCTCCGTCGAACACCGGAACGGTCCAGTTCAGGGAGACCTGGTCATTGCCAGCGATCGCTTGGAGGCCGGTCGGGGCATCTGGCACCGTGTAGGGTGTTGAAGAGACGGCAATGGATAACGTCCCGTTCCCAGCGAGGTTGTGCGCGGCGACGGCGAAGGAGGGGCTCTGCCCGTTGGTCAAGCCAGTAATGACGTCCGTCAATCCGATGGCATGATCAAGAAGTGCATAACCATCCTGGTAGACGATGTAGTAATCGATTGCTCTGCCCCCATCGAAGGCCGGAGCGGTCCAGTTCAAAGTGACTTGGCCGTCGCCGGCGATGGCCGTGAACCCTGTCGGAGAGTCGGGTATAGTATATGGGATGGCCGCGCCCTCGTCAGACTTCGGGCCTTCTCCGACCGAATTGACTGCGCTCACCCAGTAATAGTAAGTCTGACCGTTAGCGAGCGATCCATCTGTATAGGAAAGCACGTTGCCGACGAAAAGAACCTCTGACCCCGTGGTGCTGTTCTGGCTGCTGGCATAAAT